>JAZRKG010000025.1:0-9877 GCA_045646185.1 Butyrivibrio sp. | reverse complement strand
ATCTTTGTTGCTATTAATACCTACAATCTGATTATTTGCAGGACCTTTATGGCTAACTCCATTCCTGAGGACCTATATGAGGCAGCAATACTGGATGGATGCTCGCATTTTAAATATTTCATAACTATAGTTCTTCCTTTGTCAAAAGCAGTTATTTCAGTACTTGCTCTATATTATGCAGTATTTCACTGGAATGATTACTTTAATGCCCTTATTTATAACAGTAAGGCTGATAATGCACCGTTGCAGATTGTATTAAGAGAGATACTTCTCTTAAATCAGGCCTTTGCCAACGGAAATGGCGGAGTACAGGGAGGCTATGGACAGTCCAGTGCAGATCAGGTTAAATACGCAATCATAATAGTGTCAACACTTCCTATCCTTTGCGTATATCCTTTTATCCAAAAATACTTTGAAAAAGGTGTAATGATAGGTGCGGTTAAGGGTTAATGCCAAAACCTGTCTCAAATGATATAGTAAGAATGAAAAATAACAGATATATAATCCGGGCCGTAGCTTTTATATGTATCGCAATGCTTACTGGCTGCGGCTTTTTAGGAGAGACTCAAATGTTTAGTGAACAGAAAAACACAGTGATTGACAGCAATGTCTTAAAAATTCAGGATGTGTCAATGCAGACGGTATACGTGGAAGATGCATATATGACTAACGCTTTTTCAAAAGAGATAGCATACCTGTTGAAAATAGATGATGACAGGATGCTGGCAGGCTTTAGGGAGACTGCAGGCATTGATACCAAAGGTGCTACAAGATATGAAGGCTGGGAGAACATGCTCATTGGCGGACACACCATGGGACATTACCTGACAGCACTGGCTCAAAGCTATGCTTCTGCCGGAATAACAGAGGCAGATAAGGCTGCTATTGGTGATAAAATAAGCTATTTAACAGACTCACTATATGAATGCCAGCGTGATTCAAAGGGACAGCCGGGCTTTATATTTGGAGCAGCAATTGTAGATGAACAAAACGTTGAAAAACAGTTCGACAACGTAGAAAAAGGCAGAGCAAACATTATTACAGAGGCATGGGTTCCGTGGTATACAATGCACAAGATTCTGGCCGGCCTGGTGGATGTATATAGATTAACTGGAAATGAAAAGGCTCTTGAAGTAGCAGAAAACCTGGGAATGTGGGTATATGGGAGGACATCCTCCTGGTCAGAGAGCACAAGAAACACAGTTTTATCTATTGAATATGGCGGCATGAATGACGCACTTTATGAGCTTTATAAATATACGGGAAAAGAAGAATTTGCCATTGCTGCACATGCTTTTGATGAGGATGCCCTTTTTGAAAAAGTAAACACAGGAAACAGCAACGTGCTTGATGGATTACATGCAAATACAACAATTCCTAAATTTATGGGAGCACTTAACAGATATGTGACGCTTCAGGGCAACGTTATAGACGGCCAGACCATAGATGCCACAAAGTATCTGGAATATGCAGACAACTTTTTTGACATGGTATTGGAAAGACATACCTATGTAACTGGCGGAAATAGTGAGTGGGAACACTTTGGACAGGATAGTGTTCTTGACAGGGAACGTACCAGCACCAACAACGAGACATGTAATACTTATAATATGCTTAAAATGGCCAGGAAGCTATTTGAAGTTACAGGAAAGGTAAAATACCTTGACTACTACGAAAAGGCCTTTATTAACTCAATTTTATCCTCGCAGAACCCTGAAACAGGAATGACCATGTATTTCCAGCCTATGGCGACAGGATACTTCAAGGTATATGGTGAAGAAACTACTAAATTCTGGTGCTGCACAGGAACCGGAATGGAGAACTTTACAAAGCTTGGAGACAGCCTGTATTACGAAGACTCAGACTATCTTTACGTGGCACTTTATTTTTCATCTAAAGTAGCTACTGATTACGGACTAGAGCTATCTATGGAAGCTGATTTAAAGACCTCTGACACAGTAACAGTTTCAGTCCTGAATACACCTGGTTCTGGCTCTAAAAAGCTCGCATTTAGAATTCCATACTGGATTGATGGTCAGCTTACCATTAGCTTAAATGGAGAGGAAATAAAGGCAGATACGGAGTCTCTTGAGGGCTTTGCGATTATAGATCAGGAGCTGAGTAAAGGAGATACAATAACCATAACTCTTCCAATGAAGCTCTATGCCAGCGCACTTCCAGATGATGATAGCGCTATGGCTATATGCTATGGACCATTTGTACTGTCAGCAGACCTGGGTACAGAAAATAAAAAAACAACCACAACAGGCGTTATTGTTACAATACCTGAAAATGCAATAGTTTCAAGTGAGACAATAACCATTCCTGACCAAATGACCAGTGCCGATTTTGCAGAAAATCTGGAAGACTACATCACACCTGTAGCTACAGCAGATCACACAATAGCCTTTAAAATAAAGGATTGCGACTACATCTTTGCTCCTCACTATTTAAAGTGCAATGAAAGATATGGAATCTATTTCTATTATAAAAATAGAGAGCAACAGCTTAAGGACCTTGAAAACGCTACGGGAACAGACAAAAAAGTATTGGATACAGTGGAAGCAGGCTATGGACAGTATGAAAATGACGCATTGCATGACATGGAGGACAAGGGAAGCTATTCAACTACAAGTCCTGTTTGCAGCCGAAGAGCTACAGCAGGCGGAAGCTTTAGTTATAGCATGGTTGTAGATCCAAATGGTGGCAACAAGTTATCTGTAACTCTTCTTGCAGCAGATGATGGCAAATCCTTAAAGATAACCTCTGGAGATGTGGTTCTTTTTGAAGAAGTGCTTGATCATAACGTTCTAAGCGCAGATGGCAGCAATAAGTACACTATCGATATAACTATACCTGATGAACTTTCTGCTTCTACTATAGAAAAAGAGGCCTACGGAACTGTTTACAAAGTACTTCCAATTACCTTTGCAGCAGCAGACAGCGCTGAATCTGCGCGGGTTGTAGAGTATATAGTTATGTATACAGAGAAGTGATTTATAAAGTAAAATAATGATAAAAAACCGGGTTGTGCTATAGGTTAAACTTATAGCCAACTCTATTTTTTTGGAATTATACAAGTACTCAAAGATAGTGTAAATTGAATACAACAAAACAAAAACACAGCAACCACATAGGAATTATAGAGTTGCTTTTGAAAAATTAGGAGGATGACAAAATGAGCGAACACGAATTCAAATTTGAGACAAAACAATTACATGTAGGACAGGAGCAGGCAGATCCTGCTACAGATTCAAGAGCAGTACCTATTTATCAGACAACATCATATGTATTCCATAGTGCACAGCACGCTGCAGACAGATTCAACCTTAGAGATGCCGGCAATATATATGGAAGACTTACAAATTCAACACAGGGAGTTTTGGAAGAAAGAGTAGCAGCACTTGAAGGTGGAGTAGCAGCACTTGCTGTAGCAGCCGGAGCGGCAGCTGTAACCTATGCAATACTGGCACTTGCCAAGGCTGGCGACAACGTAGTAGCACAGAAGACAATATACGGAGGAAGCTATAATCTCCTTGATCAGACACTTCCAGGTTATGGCATTAGCACATCATTCGTCAACATTCATGACCTTGATGAAGTTGAAAAGGCCATAAATGATAAAACAAAAGCTATTTTCATTGAAACCCTTGGAAATCCTCATTCGGATATTCCAGATATCGATGCACTGGCAGAACTTGCTCATAAGCATAGTATTCCGCTGGTCATCGATAACACCTTTGGAACACCATACCTTATCAGACCTATCGAGCATGGTGCAGATATTGTTGTACACTCAGCAACCAAGTTTATTGGCGGTCATGGAACAACTCTTGGTGGAATCATTGTGGATAGTGGTAAGTTTGATTGGGAAGCTTCAGGAAAATTCCCACAGTTCACAGAGCCAAATGCAAGCTACCACGGAGTATCCTTCGTACAGGCTGCCGGACCTGCAGCATTTGTAACATACATTAGAGCAATTCTCTTGAGAGACACAGGTGCTACACTTTCTCCAATAAGCGCATGGATTCTGCTTCAGGGTCTTGAAACACTGTCACTTAGACTTGAGAGACATGCTGAAAACACAGCCAAAGTAGTTAAGTTCCTTTCAGAGCATCCTCTTGTAGAGAAGGTAAATCACCCATCTCTGCCAGACCATCCTGATCACGAGCTTTACAAAAAGTACTTCCCAAATGGAGGCGCATCTATCTTTACCTTCAATATCAAGGGCGGCCAGAAAGAAGCCTATGCATTTATTGATGGACTTAAGGTATTCTCACTGCTTGCCAACGTTGCAGATGTAAAGAGCCTTGTTATTCATCCATATGACACAACACACGCTGAGATGAGCAAGGAACAGCTTGAGGCAGCTGGTATCTACCAGAATACAATCAGACTTTCAATTGGTACTGAGCATATAGATGATATCATCTGGGATCTTGAGCAGGGCTTTGAAGCTGTAAAAAATCTTTGATGTAAATAACTAAAACCGACTAATAATCGTTACTGTTCAGTTCATGACCAGTAATAAATAATAAACAATTATTTTGCCATTTTTTAAATCCACAAAACCGGATATAATCCAAGGAATCATTTGCCTTGGCTTGTATCCGGTTTTTGCCGCTATACTTGTAATCGGAAAGTCATAGTGTTATCATATTACCTACTAAGTAGATAGGATTTAAATTTTCGAGGAAAAAATGATATATTTGGACAACGCCGCAACTACGCGGACAGACAAGGCAGTAATAGAATATATGCTGCCTTTTTTTGAGGAAAATTATATAAACCCTTCAGCCTTTTATCAGCCAGCTGTCAAGGTTCGTATGCAGGTAGAAAATTCCAGAAGACAGATTGCAGAGTGCCTTGGCGCACCTGCAGATTCCATCTTTTTTACCAGCGGAGGAACGGAAGCGGACAACTGGGCTGTGCGAATTGGCGCAAGGCTTGGAGCAGACAGAGGCAGACATATAATAACATCAGCTATTGAACATCCTGCTGTCTTGAACACCATGAAATATATGCAGGAAGAGGGATATAAGGTTACCTATCTTAAGGTAAGCAGAGAGGGCGTTGTGGACCTGGATGAGTTGAAAAATGCTATCAGAGAGGATACAGTGCTTATATCCATAATGCATGCCAATAATGAGCTGGGAACTATTCAGCCTATTAAAGCTATTGGTGAGATTGCTCATGAGAATGGCATATTATTTCATACTGATGCTGTTCAGACCTTTGGCCATGAGCCTATAGACCTTGGCGCCTGCCATATTGATCTCATGAGTACCAGTGCCCACAAGTTGTATGGCCCTAAAGGTATAGGTTTTTTATACGTCAGAAACCGCAAGGCTTTTGGAAAGCTTCTCTTTGGCGGAAGCCAGGAAAAGAGCCTCAGGCCTGGAACAGAAAATGTTCCGGCGATTATGGGCTATGCAAAGGCTGTAGAACTTGCCTATGAGCGAATGGAAAAGGATAAAGAACATATTGGAAAACTGCGGGAATTGTTTATATCAAAGCTTAAGGACGCTATTCCTGATGTTGTGATAAACGGTAACCCGGATAGCTGCCTTTTAGGTACTATAAATGTTACTTTTCCGGGAAAGTCTGGAGAAGCACTGCTTATCAGTCTTGACCAGCATGGGATATGTGCTTCAGCAGGAAGTGCCTGCAGCGCAGGTGCACTTGAACCTTCCCATGTTCTGATTGCAGCAGGCTTTAGTCCTGAAGAAGCGGGAAAGACGCTGCGCTTTAGCATAGGCAGGAACAACACTGAAGAAGAGATTTTGACCACAATTGATGTATTAAAGGGAATTTTTCGTGTATAATCATTGTTGGTAGAATTCCGGTCATCAGAGTTTGGCGCCGGGATTTTTGAAACGTTGACCATGAAGTTTTAATGGAGATTTTTGTTTTATATGAGTAAAAAAGTTGTAGTAGGAATGTCTGGAGGCGTTGATTCTTCAGTTTGTGCCTGGCTCCTCAAACAGCAGGGCTATGAAGTTATTGGCGCTACCATGCAGATCTGGCAGGCAGATGAATGCAAGATTGAAAGAGAAGGCAGCTGCTGTGGTATATCAGCTGTTGAGGATGCAAGGCGTGTGGCAGAATGCCTGGACATTCCATATTATGTAATGAATTTTAGAGATACCTTTCAGACAGAGGTAATAAACCGTTTTACTGACAGTTATTTAAAGGGTTCTACTCCGAATCCATGTATTGCCTGCAATAGATATGTAAAATGGGGAGCTTTTTTGGAGAGATGCAGAGAAATTGGAGCTGATTATATCGCTACCGGCCATTATGCCCGCGTTATGCAGCTGCCCAATGGCAGATACTCTGTTCAGAAGTCTGTTACTACTGAAAAAGACCAGACCTATGTCCTTTATAGTCTGACTCAGGATGAGCTAGCCCATACTCTTATGCCTGTTGGTGAGTACACCAAGCCAGAGATACGCAAGATGGCTGAGGACCTTGGGCTTCCAGTTGCTCATAAAAAGGATAGCCAGGATATATGCTTTGTAGAAGATGGTGATTATGCCGGCTTCATTCAGAGAGAAAAGGGTACTCTTGGTAATCCGGGTGCCTTTAAGACCATGGATGGAGCAGTTGTTGGTAAGCACACAGGAACCGTTCAGTATACAATTGGCCAGAGAAAAGGCCTTGGAGTAGCACTGGGACATCCTGTTTATGTTACCAATATCAATACAGAGACTGGAGATGTTATACTGGGCTCCAACGAGGATCTCTTTAGTGATGTTCTCTATGCCAGCGATATACAGTACATGGGCGTTCCACGTTTTGAAGAAGATGTTGTATATCAGGCCAAAATACGTTATTCACAGCAAAGTGTGCCTTGCAATGTGCATTACATAAATGATAATCTTATAAAGGTTGAATTTGCAGAAAAAGTAAGAGCTGCAACACCTGGACAGGCAGTTGTAATGTATGTTGACGACTGGATTGCCGGTGGAGGCACGATTATTTCTAAAGATAAGGTACTGTGAGGAAACAAAATGACATTACAGCAGATGAAGTATGTTATTGAAATTGCAGAGAGAGGCTCAATGAACGAGGCTGCCAAGGCGCTTTTTGTATCGCAGCCAAGCTTATCCGGCACCATCAAAGAATTGGAAAAAGAGCTTAATATTACTATTTTCTCCAGAAGTAACAGAGGTATTGAGCTGACTACGGAGGGAAGAGAGTTTGTTGGTTATGCAAGACAGATTCTGGAACAGTACAAGCTCATGGAAAATCATTATCACGACAAGCAGGATAATGAAAAGAAGTTTTATGTCTCAACTCAGCATTATACCTTTGCTGTAGAGGCTTTTTCCAAAACACTTTTAAAAGCTGGCATGGATGAATATGATTTTGCCATATATGAGACCAGAACTCACGAAATCATCGAAGATGTCAAAAACATGCGAAGCGAGCTTGGAATTCTCTATATAAACGATTTCAATGAGCATGTATTATCTGCTGAATTAAAGGAAAACAATCTTGTTTTCACGGAGCTATTTACCTGCGATACCTATGCTTATTTAAGCACAGACCATCCTTTAGCCGGGAAAGATGGCGTATCAATAAAGGAATTGGAAGAATACCCGTGTTTGTCCTTTGATCAGGGCGACAAGAACTCTTTTTATTACGCAGAGGAAGTTCTGAGCACATACCCATACAAAAAGCTTATTCACGTAAATGACAGAGCTACAGCCCTTAACATGATGACACTTCTTAATGCCTATACCTTATGTAGCGGCGTTATCTGCAAGGAGCTTAATGGAGAAGGTTACATGGCGGTGCCACTTTTGAGCGATGAAAAAATGCATATCGGATATGTAAAACGTTCTGACATAAAGCTCAGTCCTATTGCCAAAAGCTTTATCAAAGAGATGAAAAAGTACGGATAACTTTGTGTATCCGTCTTTTATCAATATAACAAGAGGAGATTAAAATGAAAAAGAACAAGAAAATTATTATCAGTGCAGTTGTTGTAGTAGCTCTGATTGCAGTTCTACTTTGTGTTTATGCTGTATTTAAGCCAAAGGCATCAGAGGGTACCAAGTCTTATACAGTTAACGTAGTTGATGATGAAGGCGTTACTACTACATACACAGGCAAGACAGATGCAGAGTATCTTAGTGAGCTTATGGATGAGCTTGTAGAAGAGGGTAATTTCAGCTATGACGGCGATTCAAGTGAGTATGGCCTTTACATCACAACAATCAACGATGTAATTGCAGAGTACGCTACAAACGGAGCTTACTGGTCAATCTATGTAAATGGAGAATATGGTCAGTATGGCGCTCAGTCACAGCCAGTAGCTGATGGAGATGAGTTCTCATTCGTTTACGAAGTATATGATGCAGAATAATTCAGATAAAAAAAGCAGATTTTCAATTGTAGACATAGCGCAAATGGGAATGATGATTGCGGTAATGGAAGCGGGCAAGCGCATTTTGGAATTTATTCCAAATGTTGAGCTTGTCACCCTTCTGTTCATTCTTTATACCATTTATTTTGGGAAAAAGACGTATCTCGTTTCATTTGCGTTTACGTTTTTAGAGACCTTTGTATGGGGAATCCATACCTGGGTGATCATGTATTTGTACATATGGCCCCTGCTTATCACCATAGTGCTTTTGATAAAAAATAAGGCATCTTACTGGTGGTATTGCATTCTTGCGGCTATTTTCGGGCTTTTCTTCGGAGCTATGTGTTCTATACCATATCTATTTATCGGCGGCCCAATTGCCATGTTCAATTGGTGGATTGCCGGAATCCCATATGATGTGCTTCATTGCATAAGTAATTTTGTAGTATGCCTGGTTCTGTTCAAGCCGCTGTCTAAAGTGCTTGAAAAGGTTGTAAAATAGATTTTCTGTAAATGAGTCTTGGCTTTATATAGATTGTTTCCAAAGGAGCTCTATCATGGGACAATCTGTATAATAGCTGCATGGCTAACCTTTTTCCTAACATATTTGTATCTACAAACGCGGTAGAAAAGCGATTATCTATACCTTCGTATTCGTCACTTCCATCAAATCCGGTCAATATAAGTGGCTTTTTTAAACGGTCCTGATGTGCATTAAAATAGTTCAGCAGGAAATGAATTATATAGTCACTTACGCACACAAAAGCATCTGGCAGGGTTGAAAGTGAGTCTAAATAAGCGGCCAGTTCTTCATAATAGGAATTAATACCTATTTTTCCAATGTGAATATATTTATCTGAAACTTCTAGTCCGTTATCCTCTATACATTGCATAAATCCCTTGTATCTGTCCAGATTGGTCCTTGCATACTCAATATCACCCAGAAATCCTATATTTTTATAGCCCTTTTTTACCAGAGATTTGGTTATTTCATATTCTGACCTGAAGCCTTCTATGAGAAATAAATCTCCACTAAGTTCATTTGAATCAAAATCAGGTGTAATATCCAAAAAGACTTTAGGCATAGCAAGCGAATTTAACATACGGTATATTCTTGCATCATAGATATTTATGATTACACAGCCATCAATATTGCTGGCATTTAATGTATTTGGCAGGGTGTAACCCGGTGTGTATTCAGAAGGAACGTAAGTATATAAAAGGTTGACATTATTAAAAGATAATTCCTTGGCCATGCTGTGAATGATGCTGGTCCAAAACGTTGAAGAATCTGGTCTTGATACAACCAAAGCAATGTTTTTGGTAACAGAATCATTTGTTGCAGAGGTCGTCAGATCAAAAGCATAGCCCATTTCCTGAGCGCGTGTGAGCACCTGTTCACGAAGTGACTGTGATACTCCCTTTTGATTGTTAAATACTTTCCATACAGTAACTCTGGAAATGTTCAGGGAGTCTGCAATGTCTGGCATAGTTACTTTCCCC
>JAZRKG010000024.1:0-14030 GCA_045646185.1 Butyrivibrio sp. | reverse complement strand
GCTATTTGAACTTATGAATCCAGGTAATGAAGATGAGAGAGCTGAGCTTTTCAGAGAACTTATCGTTTTTGCCGGCTTTGCCACTGTATGTGACGTAATGGAGCTAAAGGACGAGAACAGAATAATAGTCAGAGAAGCTCTTAAACAGATTGGAACCTGTAGAAATGCTGGACTTCGTGCTCTTATACATGTAAACGGGCTCGAGGATAAAGCTATTTCCTGCTACCATTTTGGCTTTGTACTTGGACCATGCCTTAATGCCACAGGAAGACTTGATAGTGCCATGAGAGGTCTTGAACTTTTGTGCACCACTGACCGTACACAGGCAGCTCAGATGGCTGCAGACCTCAAGGGATTAAATGATGACCGCAAGAATATGACACAACTTGGTGTGGATGCGGCATCTCAGATAGTAGACAACTACGGTGACAATATTCCTGATGTACTGGTTATCTACTTAAAAGACTGTCATGAGTCAATCGCCGGAATCATAGCAGGTAAGATAAAGGAAAAGTACGTGCGCCCTACAATCATTCTTACAGATGGTAAGGATGGAGCCAAGGGTTCAGGCAGATCTATAGAAAGCTACGATATGTTTATGGAGCTAAGTGCTTGCAAGGACCTCTTTACTAAATTTGGAGGCCACAAAATGGCAGCCGGCCTGTCACTTCCAAAGGAAAATATTGACCTGCTTCGGGACAGACTAAATAAAGCCAGCAAACTTACTGAAGCTGACTTTGTCCCTGTTGAACATATAGATATGGAGATGCCGCTTAAATATGCCTCCATTGAACTTGTTAAAGAGTTTAACGTTCTTGAGCCTTTCGGTAATGGTAATCCAAGGCCTAGTTTTGCTACAAGAAACGTGCACCTTCTTAGCGGAAGAATACTTGGCAAAAACAGAAATTGTGGTAAATACAGAATCTGTGACGATTCCGGACTTCGCTATGACATGATGTATTTTGGTGATATGGAAAAATGGCATGAATTTTTGACAGAAAAATACGGCAGCGAAAATGTGACCAAACTCTACGATGGTTCACTTCGTGCCGAAATGACTGTAAATGCTCTATATTATCCGGATATAAACGCTTATCAGGGAAGGGAAAATCTGCAGATCATATTGCAGGATTATCAATAAAAAGTCCTATAACCACAAAAACACTCGCTAAGCGAGTGTCCTGCGGTTTTCTTATGAGGGGGAGATAGTTTGTTATCACTATCTGAATAATAATATAATATAGAAATGTGTTTAAATTGTGTTTAAAAAGTGAAGAAACTTAGAATAAGAAAAAAGTTTTATTAATGGTAGAATAGATAGGGAGGATTATAATATGACACTTGAAAAATTATTAGAAAAGCTTAAATATGAGACTACCATTGGAAATAGCGCAGAAAAATGCGATGTTTCCAGGATTGAAATAACAGAGGTTGTTAACGATTCACGTAAGATTACAGAAGGCTCTCTTTTTATCTGTATCAAAGGTGCCAACTTTGATGGACACAAATTTGCAGCATATGCAGCAGAACAGAAGGCAGCTGCAATTGTGGTTGAAGCAGACGTAGAGCTTCCTGAAGGCTCAGATATAGTAGTGGTAAGAGTTGAGAGCACAAGATATGCCATGGCATTTATTTCAGCAGCTTATTATGACTATCCTGCAAACAGCCTTAAGACTATTGGTATCACAGGTACCAAGGGCAAGACTACTACAACCTACCTTATCAGGAGCATGCTTGAAAATGCAGGCCACAAGGTTGGTCTTATTGGAACTATTGAAGTAATCATTGGCGATGAGCATATTCATGCTGAGAATACAACGCCTGAGTCAATGGACCTTCAGAGATACATGCGTCAGATGGTAGATGCAGGCTGTGACAGCGTAGTTATGGAGGTATCTTCCCAAGGACTTATGCTTCACAGAAGCCAGGGCTTTATCTATGATATTGGTATTTTCACCAATATTGAGCCTGACCACATCGGACCAAATGAGCACAAGGACTTTGATGAATACATGCATTGCAAGGGACTTTTATTCAAGCAGTGCAAAATAGGTATTGCCAACGCTGATGACATTCATACAGAGGACGTTCTTGAAGGCCATACCTGCCAGCTTGAGACCTATGGCTTTAACGAAGGCGCTGATATCAGAGCAATTAACCTTGCTTATATCCATAAGCCTGGTCAGCTTGGTGTATTTTTTGACACAGACGGACTTATCAACATGCATGCTGAGATCACCAGCCCTGGTAAGTTCAGTGTATACAATGCTTTGTGTGCTATTGCTGTTGCAAGACATTTTGACTGCACACCAGAGCAGATTGCCAGCGCACTTAAGGGTGCCAAGGTAAAGGGCAGAATTGAGATGGTAAACGTTTCAGAAGACTTTACTCTTATGATTGACTATGCTCACAATGCAATGGCGCTTAAGAGCCTTCTGTCTACGCTTAAGGACTACCATCCTAACAGACTTATCTGTGTATTTGGCTGCGGCGGTAACAGAAGTAAGCTGCGCAGATTTGAAATGGGTGAAGTAAGCGGAAGACTTGCAGATTTTACTATCATCACTTCAGACAACCCTAGATTTGAAGAGCCTATGGATATCATCAAGGATATCGAGACAGGTATTAAAAAGACTGATGGTGCTTACATCGAGATAGCTGACAGAAAAGAAGCTATTGCCTATGCCATAGACCATGGCGAAAAGGGCGACATCATCGTTCTTGCAGGTAAGGGACACGAAGATTATCAGGAAATCAAAGGCGTTAAGTATCACATGGATGAGCGTGAGCTTATTCAGGAGATTCTTGAGGAGAGAGCAAATAAAGCATGAGCGACACCTACACAGACGCTTGTTATGCCAACATAATAATTGATATATCTCATGAAAAGGTGGACAGACCTTTCCAGTACCATATACCAGAGGAACTTCGTGGTAAAGTCTCTGCCGGAGACTGCGTGGAGATACCTTTTGGAAAGGGTAATAATATCAGAAAAGGTTTTGTAATTGGTATTACGGATAAGGTAGAATATGATCCTTCCAAGATAAAGGATATACTCAGAATATCAACAGAAGACAATTCTGCCGATGATATTTCCATTAGGCTGGCTGCCTGGATCAGGCAGCATTATGGTTCCACAATGATAGCAGCGCTAAAGACTGTGCTTCCTGCCAACAAAAAGCAAAAAACTTTATCTCACAAATATATAACACTTCGTATGCCTCTCAGAGAGGCTACGGAGTATTATTATGAGTGCGTCCGTAAAAAGAACTATGCAAGAGAAAGACTTTTAAAAGAGCTTTTGGAGGAGCCGGGAGATAGACTTCCCTATGAAATTGTTACAGGAAAGCTTGCTGTGTCTTCGCAGACCATAAAGGCGCTTGCTGATAAAGGAATCATAAAGGTTGAGTCTGAAAATTATTACAGAAATCCTGTAAAGATTGAAAATGAAGAGGCTGATAAGAAAACTCTTAGCGTAGAGCAGCAGGCAATTGTAGATACTGTCCTTAGCGATTATGATGAAGGCAAAAGAGATACCTATCTGATTCATGGAATAACTGGCAGTGGCAAAACTGAAGTATATATAGCCATTATTGAAGAAGTCATAAAAAGAGGCAGACAGGCGATAGTCCTGATTCCGGAAATAGCCCTGACCTATCAGACGCTGAAGCGCTTTTACAGGCACTTTGGAGACCGTGTATCTGTTATGAATTCTTCGCTTTCTGTCTCTGAAAAATATGATCAGATGCAGAGAGCAAAAAATGGAGAGATAGATGTTATCATTGGCCCAAGGTCAGCGCTTTTTACACCTTTCCCAAAGACAGGTGTGATTATTATTGATGAAGAGCACGAGCCCTCATATAAAAGCGAGACTATGCCGAAATATCATGCGAGAGAGGTTGCCATAGCCCTTGCTAAAATGGTACCTGGTGGAGCAAGCGTAGTGCTGGGCAGTGCCACGCCTTCGCTGGAGTCATATTACAAGGCACAAACCGGTGAATATCAACTGTTTAACCTAAACAGGAGGCTTACAGGCGGCACTCTTCCTGATGTTGAGATAGCAGACCTTAGAGATGAGCTTAGAGCTGGTAATAGATCTATTTTCAGCAGAACTCTTCAGGAAAAAATAAGTGACAGACTTTCCAAAAATGAGCAGATAATGCTGTTTATAAACAGAAGAGGTCTGGCAGGTTTTGTATCCTGCAGAAGCTGTGGTCATGTATTTAAGTGCCCTCATTGTGATGTTCCTTTGTCAGAGCACCGGGGAGGGCGACTGGTATGCCATTACTGCGGATATGAGGAAAAGACTACTAGGATATGCCCTAAGTGTTCTTCTAAATATGTATCAGCCTTCAGGGCAGGTACTGAACAGATTGAAAATGAAGTATATAAGCTCTATCCGGGAGCTAAGGTCCTTAGGATGGATGCTGATACTACCAAGACCAAGCAGAGCTATGAGCAGATTTTATCTGCTTTTGCCAATAGAGAAGCAGACGTGCTTGTAGGAACACAGATGATCGTTAAGGGACACGACTTCCCAAATGTTACACTGGTGGGAATTCTGGCTGCAGATATGTCTCTATATGCAGGAGATTACAGAGCCAGCGAGCGGACATTCCAATTGTTGACACAGGCTGCAGGGCGAGCAGGCAGAGGTGAGAAAAGTGGAAACGTTGTTATCCAGACCTATCAGCCGGACCACTACAGCATTCAGACCGCTGCAAGGCAGGATTACCTTGCTTTCTACGAAGAGGAATGCGCATACAGAAAGCTTCTTATGTATCCGCCTGTTTCTCATATGATGGCTATACAGATATGGGCCAGAAGTGAGGACAACGGAATTGCATTTGCCAACTATTTAAAGGCTTCAATCGAGAGATCTCATTTTGAAGGAGCTGTTATCATAGGACCAGCATCAGCAGCAATCTCCAAGATAAAAGATGAGTACAGAATGGCCATTTATATCAAGATGAATGACTATGACAGGCTTATAAATATCAGAGAGAGAATTGATGCACTTCTTGAAAAGCTTACGGCTGATGGCCGAATGACTGGCCTGACAGTGCAATTTGACTTTGACCCTGTAAATGGGTTTTAATATGATTGAACAATAAAATTTTATTCAATATAATGTGTTTTTAGTTTAGAGAGGATAAAGAAATGGCTATTAGAACTATCAGAGAATATGGTGATGAAGTACTTGCTGCTCACTGCAAGGAGGTAAAAGAGGTTACTCCAAGAATCAATGAGCTTATAGATGACATGTTTGAGACAATGTATGATGCAAATGGTGTTGGACTTGCAGCACCTCAGGTAGGCATACTTAAGAGAATCGTGGTTATTGATACAACAGGTGATGATCCACACGTACTTATTAACCCTGTTATCATCGAGACCAGCGGAGAGCAGACAGGCTATGAAGGCTGCCTTAGTCTTCCAGGCAAGTCAGGCATTGTTACAAGACCTAACTATGCCAAGGTAAAGGCTTATGACCGCAATATGAATGAGTTCATTCTTGAAGGCACAGAGCTTCTTGCAAGAGCTATCTGCCACGAAGTTGACCACCTTGACGGGCATATGTATGTAGAAAAGGTTGAAGGAGACCTTATTGATAATGAAGAATTGATGGCAGAAGCAGAGGGTGAAGAGTAATGAAGATAGTTTATATGGGAACCCCTGACTTTTCTGTAGGTGCTCTTGAAGCCCTTGTTAAAGCAGGGCATGAAGTTGTACTGGTTGTTACGCAGCCTGATAAACCAAAGGGAAGAGGTAAGGAGATACAGATATCTCCTGTAAAAGAGTGTGCATTAAAGCACGACCTGCCTGTATATCAGCCTGTAAGGATCAGAGAACCTGAAGCAGTTGAATATATGAAGAGTATTGATGCGGACATTTATGTAGTCGCAGCCTTTGGACAGATTCTTCCTCAGGAAATACTTGATATTCCAAGACTTGGATGTGTAAACATACATGCATCCCTACTTCCAAAATACAGGGGAGCAGCGCCTATTCAGCAGGCTATTATTGATGGCGAAGAGTACACTGGTGTTACAATCATGCAGATGGACGCAGGGATGGACACAGGTGATATTCTGACTCAGAGAAAAGTTGAAATCACAGAAGAAGAGACTGGTGGAAGCCTTTTTGACAAATTAAGTCAGGTAGGCGCTGAGCTTATAGTTGAGACACTTCCGCTTCTTGAAAAAGGTGAAATCACTCCAATTAAGCAGGATGAGAGTCTTAGCACCAGATGTGGAAGACTTAGCAAGGACATGGGACGTATCAACTGGAACATGAGTGCCAAAAACATTTCGAACCTTGTAAGAGCACTGAATCCATGGCCAAGCTGTTTTACAAAGATTGATGGAAAAACACTCAAAATCTGGAGTGCGTGGGCTACTGAGGATGATCAGACAGGCGTACCAGGAACTGTGGCATCAGTTGATAAGGAATACATCGAGATCAACACCGGCAAAGGCCGACTTGTATGTACTCAGGTGCAGCTTGAAGGCAAAAAGCGTATGCAGGTAAAAGACTTTTTACTTGGATATAAAATAGAAAAAGGCATGAAGCTGGATTAAAAATATTCATACTGATATTTATCAGGGAATAGGAGAAAAAAGTGAGCGAGCAGACACAGGCTATTAACTTAAGAGAGGTAATAGTCAAAATTGTTATGGAGGCTGAAAAGAGTAAGAGCCACCAGCAATTTGTGATTAAAAACACATTAGAACAATACGATTATCTTACTACTCAGCAAAAAGCGTTTATTAAGAGAACGGCTGAGGGTACGCTCGAACGTTTTATTCAGCTTGATTATGTCATAAATCAGTTTGCATCAACCAAGACCGACAAAATGCAGCCTTTCATTCGCAGTCTTATGCGTATGAGTACCTATCAGATACTTTTTATGAAAGGTGTTCCGGACTCGGCAGCAGTTAACGAAGCTGTTAACCTCTGCCATAGATTCAGATTTGGAGAGTTAAAAGGATTCGTTAACGCTGTACTTAGAAATATATCAAGAAATAAGACCAACCTGACCTGGCCTGATAAAAACGAACCAGGAGGAGAGGCCTATTATCTTTCAATCATGTATTCAATGCCATTATGGATCTGTAAGATGTGGCTCGAAAGCTATGGCTTTGAGAGAACTGAGAAAATTCTAAGATTTTTCTATAAACCTCGTCCAACTATTATCCGCTTTGATGATCGCGTATCAATGGTAGATGAGAAAAACTTTGTTGAACAAATAGCCAGCGCCAATGATGGAACAGTATCGATTGTACCAAATAAGCTTCTTAATTATGCTTATGAAATGGTGGGAACTGATAATATCAGATATCTTCCGGGCTTTAAGGAGGGTGCTTGGATGGTTCAGGATCCAAGTTCTATGCTGGTTACAGAAATAGCAGGAATAAAGGAAGGCCAGACTGTACTTGATGTCTGTGCAGCTCCTGGCGGAAAAGCCCTGCATGCTGCGGCCAGGATGAATGGTACTGGTGTTGTTTATGCCCGTGATATTTCTATGAATAAATGTAAGAGAATCAGCGAGAATGTGCGTCGTATGAAGGCTGCCAATGTTCAGGTTCAGCAATATGATGCTACAGTTTATGATGAATCCATGGTGGGAAAGGTAGATGTTTTGTACTGTGACCTTCCTTGTTCAGGACTTGGTATCATCAGTAGAAAGCCGGATATCAAATATAATCTGACTCCAAATGATCTCACAAGCCTTGCTGAGACTCAGAAAAAAATCTTAAAGACTGTATGGACCTATGTAAAACCAGGTGGAACAATGATATACAGTACCTGCACAGTTAATAAAGGTGAAAACGAAGATATGGTACAGTGGATAGAAAATAATCTCCACATGATACCTGTTGATATTACAAATGAAGTACCTATCCAGATGGCTGAGATACCAACACTTGTAGATGGATATCTCCAGCTCCTTCCGGGACAATATGGAACTGACGGGTTCTTTATTGCAAAATTTGTTAGAGAGTAATAGTAGGATTTAAAAATGGTTATAAAAACAAGTGAAGGTCTTGTAGACATCAAATCACTGAATCTGCAAGAGCTTACTGAAGAAATTAAAAGTCTTGGTGAGCCGGCCTTTCGTGCAAAACAGCTCTATGAATGGATGCACAAAAAGCTGGCGAGGAACTATGACGAAATGTCCAACATTCCTAAGGCTTTAAAAGAAAAATGCAAAGAACACTTTTTTTATGCCTCTGTAAGTGAGGAAAGAGTGCAGGTATCACAGATAGACGGCACTCAGAAATTCCTTTTTGGCCTGCATGACGGCAACGTTATTGAAAGCGTTCTCATGAAATACAAATTTGGTAACAGCGTATGCATCTCTTCTCAGGTTGGCTGCAGAATGGGATGCAAATTCTGTGCGTCTACGCTGGACGGCCTTGAGAGAGGTCTTTTGCCATCAGAGATGCTGGACCAGATTTATGCCATTACCAGAATCTCTGGCGAGCGTGTATCCCATGTGGTTGTGATGGGTAGCGGAGAGCCAATGGACAATTATGACAATGTCCTTACCTTTATCAGACTTTTGTCAGATGAAAATGGTCTTAACCTTAGCCAGAGAAATATTACAGTATCAACCTGTGGCCTTGTGCCAAATATTAAGAGACTAGCTGATGAGCATTTGCAGATAAATCTTGCCTTATCTCTCCATGCTTCCAATGATGAGAAGAGGAAAAAGCTCATGCCAATAGCCAATTCATATACTCTTGAAGAAGTTATTGACGCCTGCAGGTACTATTTTGACCAGACAGGAAGACAGCTTACCTTTGAGTATGCACTGGTGGGCGGTGTAAACGATACAGAAGAGGATGCCAAAGAACTTTCAGAGCTCCTTAGCGGCATTAACGCTATAGTAAATCTTATTCCGGTTAACCCTATTAAAGAGCGTGAGTTTATTGAAACAGAACGATCCAAAGTCATTGCATTCAAGAATAAACTTGAGAAAAACCGGATCAATGCGACAATCAGACGTGAGATGGGCAGAGATATTGACGGTGCTTGTGGTCAGCTCCGCAGAAGACATATGCAGGAGAAGTGATTTTGTGGCTCTTTTCAGGCTCTTCTCACTTTTTAGAAAGTGTGTTATAATAGCACAGTGATAGGCAGGATTACAGTATGCACTATGTTGAGGCTTGGTTGTTCCTGTCTTTTTCTTTGCAAATCGGTGCAATTAAAGCATTGCTTTAGGAGGCTTTGTTAATTTGCTTAAGACATTTTCCATTACCGACATTGGAAAAAAACGAAAACTGAATCAGGATTATGTCTTTTCTACGAATGAGAAAGTAGGAAATCTCTCCAACTTGTTTATAGTTGCAGATGGTATGGGAGGACACAATGCCGGAGACTATGCCTCACGATATACAGTTGAGACGATTGTCAAAGAGATTGAGAATTCCTTTGAACATAATTCGCAGAAAATTATCGAGCATGCTATAAACGTTGCCAACGCTGGACTTCGTGAAAAGGCTGCTGAGGACAAAAGTCTCTTTGGCATGGGTACGACTCTTGTTGTTGCTACCCTTATTGGACACCACATGCAGGTGGCCAATGTGGGCGATAGCAGATTGTATGTGATAAACGATGAGATCACCCAAATTACCCGTGACCACTCACTGGTTGAGGAAATGGTCAGAATGGGAGGCATCGACAGAGAGACTGCAAGAGCAAGCCTTGATAAGAACATTATTACCAGAGCTGTGGGAGCTTTGGAAACTGTTGAGGCAGACTATTTCAACGTCGACCTTAAACAAGGTGATGTAGTGCTTATGTGTTCTGATGGTCTTACCAATATGCTTGGTGACCAGGAAATTCACTATATTATTAGAGAAAAAGATTTGAGCATAGAAGAAAAGGCACAAAAACTCGTTGAGTGTGCAAATGATAATGGGGGAAAAGATAATATTGCAGTTATCTTAATTGATCCTTTTGCAGATAGCACATCCATAACTGGAGGATTTAATGATTAAATTAGGTATGATCATAGGCGATCGTTATGAGGTACTTGAGAAAATCGGTACCGGCGGTATGTCTGATGTTTACAAAGCTAAAGATCATAAATTAAATAGATTTGTAGCGGTTAAGATTTTGAAGCAGGAATTTAGTGAGAATGACAACTTTGTATCCAAGTTCAGAGTTGAAGCTCAGGCTGCAGCAGGTCTTATGCATCCAAACATCGTCAATGTATATGATGTAGGTGATGAAAATGGTATTTACTACATAGTAATGGAGCTGGTTGAGGGAATCACTCTTAAAAAGTACATTGAAAAGAAATCAAGACTTACTGTAAAGGAAGCAGTCAGTATAGCTATTCAGGTAGCCATGGGTCTTGAGGCTGCCCATAACAATAATATTATTCACCGCGATATCAAACCGCAGAATATTATCATTTCAAAAGAAGGTAAGGTAAAAGTTACAGACTTTGGTATTGCCAAGGCTGCTACAAGTAATACAATCACTTCAAATGTTATGGGTTCTGTACATTACACTTCTCCAGAACAGGCAAGAGGTGGATATAGTGATGCCAAGAGTGATATTTATTCACTTGGTATAACACTTTATGAGATGCTTACAGGACGTGTTCCTTTTAACGGAGATACAACAGTAGCAATTGCCATTAAGCACATTCAGGAAGAACTTCAGACACCAAAGGTGTACAACGAAGATATACCAATAAGCGTTGAGAAAATAGTTCTCAAGTGCTGTCAAAAGAGTCCTGACAGAAGATATCAGAGTGCAGGAGCACTTATTACTGACCTTAAGCGTTCTCTGATAACTCCGGATGAAGACTTTGTAGATCTTGTTGATCCTGATGAAGAAGGCGCTACAAGAATTGCAAGCGATGATGAACAGGATGAGATTAAATCTGGAAGCACAGGCAGACTTTCCAATACAGAGCAGATGAGACTCAATCGCGATGTAATTAAGGAAGCCCGTGAAGAAAGACGCAGATCCTCAAGAGAATACGACGATAGAGATAGAGACTATGATGACGATGAGCGTGATAAGAGACGTTCACGTCAGGATAGATATGATAGAGATTATGACGACGATTTCGATGATGACGAAGACGACGGATATAATTCCAAGATAGAGAAAATTACCGTTGCTATTGCTATCCTTGCAGCTATTTTGGTTGGTGTGATAGTGATTATGCTGGTGGGAAGATACTTTGGAGTATTTGAATTTGACAGTGCCGACTCAGCTTCAAGCGCAAGCTCAAGTGTGAGCTCTGCAGCTACTACAACTTCAGGAATCGTTATTCCTGACGTAGTTGGACAGACTTATGCTGAGGCAGTATCCAATCTGCAGGCCAAAGGCTTTACAGTCAGCAAGGCAACTTCTGATGTTAACACAGCTGCTTCTGGTATAGTAGAGTCCATGAGCCCTGAAGGTGGTTCATCTGCTGAGAGCGGAACTACAATCACTCTGTATGTAAGTGATGGCTCTAACAGCACATCAACAACTACTACAACTTCTTCTACAACATCAACATCTACAGAAGAGACTACAACAACAGTACCAAACGTTGTAGGTATGGATTCTGAGGAAGCATACCTTACACTTATCGAAGCAGGACTTACTCCTGGTGAGATTATAGAGACTACCAATGATGATGCAAGCCTTACAGGTCTTATCTGTGCTCAGAGTATTGCAGAGGGCGTTGTAGTCGAAAAAGGTACAGTTATCAACTTGGAACTTAGTACAGGTACTACCAGCGTTACTTACACCTATTCTGGAGACATTACCGCTCCTACAGAGGGTGAGAACTATACTGATGGATTATCAGTACATGTAACTCTTGTAACTGCTGATGGCACAACACTTTTAGATACGACGACAGCTTCTTTCCCAATAACAGGAATTGAACGTACCGGTCTTACATCATCAACTGGTGTGTTGACATTTACTTATACAGCAACACTTCCATCAACGGTTGATGAGTCAGGCAATACTGTTGGAGGTGGCACTCAGGAATACACAGTTACCAGAGCTGTTACCTTTACACAGGCCAACTAAGATTATTTGCAAAACTTTCCATACTTAAGGTAATCTAAGTATGGAAAGTTTTTTATCTTTATTAAAGGAGAGACACACATTTGAAGGGAAAAATAGTTAAGGGTATATCCGGGTTTTATTATGTGGATACAGCTGACGGAAATATCTATGAATGCAAAGCTAAAGGCGTCTTCAGAAGCCTTGGCGTAAAGCCTCTTGTTGGAGATGATGTAGTCATAGATGTTATCGACAAGGACAAACTCCTTGGAAATGTTACAGAGGTTCTTCCAAGGCATAATCAGCTCCTTCGTCCGCCTGTAGCCAACGTAGACCAGGCAGTAATAGTATTTGCCATAGTAAAGCCTGACCCAAGCTACAATCTTCTGGACAGATTCCTTATTATGATGCGTCAGCAAAACCTTCCTGTAGTTATCTGTTTTAACAAACAGGATATAGCTACCCAGGAGGAGCAGGATGCATTGTCGGATGCATATGAAAAGTGCGGTTATAAAGTTATGTTTATAAGCGTTACTAAAAATAAGGGAATAGATGAATTAAAAGAAATTCTTCGTGGTAAAACATCAGTAGTTGCCGGGCCTAGCGGCGTTGGCAAATCATCACTATTAAATCTGCTCCATCCTGAGGGAGACAGGCAGACTGGCGAGCTTAGCCGCAAGATTGACAGAGGCAAGAACACCACCAGACATTCAGAAATATTTTTTGTCCCTGCTCTTTCAGATGAAGAAAACCATACCTTTGTAGTGGATACACCAGGTTTTACATCCCTTGAGATGAGAGACGTTACCACAGATTCATTACAGAGCTTTTATCCTGAGTTTGCCAAATTTGAGCCGGAGTGCAAGTTTGGTGGCTGTTCCCACATCAGCGAGCCAGTCTGCGGAGTCAAGATGGCAGTTGACCGCGGCGACATCGCAAGAGAACGTTACGACAATTACTGCATTCTATACGACGAATTAAAAAATCAGAAGCAATATGGTAAAAAAAGATTTTGATATAGATGACATTGATGTAAGGAGAAACAAAACACCATGAACACCAGGAAAGCACTAGAATCAATTGAAAAGGACGAGCTTATCGAACTTATTATGAGCTATGCAGATGAAGGATACTATCCAGTAGAACTATTTGCGATGGCCTCAGACAAATATACGTATACACTTGAAGATCTGGAAGAGAAGTGGGAAGACATTTTAGATAAGGCAAATGCTTTTGAAGATGACGCCAATCCAAAGGCAGCAGATCTCTTAAAAGATGCTTCTACACTTATCTTTAATCAGGCCAAAAAGCTTTCAAAGGGCAAAGCAAAAGATTTCTTAAGCCGTGTGGCTGAAGACCTTTCAGCTGCAGCCAGTGAAGACGGAATCGGTTGCCAGACCGACTCCGAATGGCTCTACCTGGATGTGCAGGAAGAGATAAAGAAGTATTTGAAATAGATAACAATAAAAATAGCGGACAATGTCCGCTATTTTTATTGTTTAATACCGTTATCTTCTAACAGTTTTTTAAGTCTGGCTAGTTCACTGTTTAAGGAAGCGTTCTTGTCCGCCAATACAGCCTTTTCTTCTGTCAATGCAGCCATACCCTCAGTCAACGAAGCTATTTTATTAGCCTGTGCTTCCAGCCTTTCTTTAGTTAATTTTTCATGGATAATGTTGTCCTCTCTGACGCGGCACTGCTCAGCAATTATAAAATCAGAGTTTGAGACATAGATTTCTTCAGCTGTAGAGTTCATGGATGGGTTATTTTCAGTTATCATCTTAATTTCCTCCCATGTAGTAGCTTTGAATAGTCTGGCCCAAGTATCGATGTTATATTTCTTATCCTCATCAGTAGCCAGTTCTGTGTTATTTAATTCTATCACATCCAGATGGAATTTGTTAGTGTAGAGGTAGCCGTCGCGGTCATTTCGCATATGATATTTTGCAAAAAACTCAGGATGATCTTTGAACAATGTGAAATCAATGAAGCCAATG
>JAZRKG010000023.1:0-19442 GCA_045646185.1 Butyrivibrio sp. | reverse complement strand
CTCGTCAGCGAAGTAACTCCGTTCGACTTGCATGTGTTAGGCACGCCGCCAGCGTTCATCCTGAGCCAGGATCGAACTCTCAAGTTGATAGGTTCAATCTCGGCACAAGACTAGTTGCTAGTCCTGTCCGTTATTACTTTTAGTTTGTTTACTTATGATTCCCGGCTGGTCATCATAAGTTGTTCTGAATAAATTCATTGAATTTTTCAGGGTTGCATTACTGTTTATTTGTCAAAGTGCTATGTAATTAAGTCACCATCAATGATGATGAACGGAGAAGGCGGGATTTGAACCCGCGCGCCGCTTTTGACGACCTGCACCCTTTCCAGGGGTGTCTCTTCAACCACTTGAGTACTTCTCCAAAATAGTTGATTCATGAGGCATGTCCAATCAAACAAAGCGTATTGGATTTAGTCTCAATCATTTGCTGTATGACACAAGATCAATCATCAGCGGATCTCTTAATTACAGCGGAGCGAAAGGGATTCGAACCCTTGTGGCGTTGCCGCCAAACGGTTTTCAAGACCGCCTCGTTATGACCGCTTCGATATCGCTCCGAGTGAATAAAACATTATTCATTTTCGCTCTGTGGCTTTCGTGTTCGCCGCAGCGCAAGACATATAATATCAAACCACCATTGTAATGTCAAGCCAAAATGAATGATTAATTTATATTTTTTTTTGTGCAATTCTTACATATTACATATAGTTACGCACTTCACTTGTCTCAAAACTCAGCTCTGGCAAGGATATTCTCAGCCAGTCCCAGGTCATCCGGAGTAGTTACTTTTATGTTGGTATAGTCACCTTCTACCAGCTTTACCTTTACGTCTGAATAGGTTTCTACCACCATGGCATCATCTGTAATGTTTATTCCATGAGCCTTTAACACTACTTCTTCCGCAACCAGTTTATCATAGAGCTTTTTTATAAAAGCATATTCAAATACCTGAGGTGTCTGTATAGTCCATACTGTACTTCTATCAGGTGTCTGGGCTGCAAAGCCATCTTTATCGGATATCTTTATGGTATCTTTAACTGGCATTCCAACCACGCAGGCTCTGTATTTCTCTACAGCTTCTTTTGCTCTTTCGAGTATCTGCTGTGTCAGAAATGGTCTTGCGCCGTCATGAATATATACATAATCGCAGTCATCCTCTATAGCGCATAATCCCAGCTGCACAGAGTTATATCTTTCTTTGCCGCCTTCAACAATAGCGCCTACTTTGCTAAAGCCGTATTTTTCCACGATTTCTTTTCTAACATAATCAATATCGCCTGGTGATACTACAAGAACTATATTATCTATAAAGCTCTTTTCCATTGTATTTAGTGAATAGTATATAAGCGGCTTGCCACATATTTCCATGTACTGCTTTTTAACATCTGAGTGCATTCTGCTGCCGCTGCCTGCTGCCAGGACTATTGCTGAAGTCTTCATTTAATCACCTGCATCCTTATTTTGCCAAAAATTATTTATTCTTATATGTGTCAAAAATACCCTGAGCCCATGTAATCTCAGGCTTCCATCCAGTATCATGCGTTATTTTTTCTATGGATGGCTGCAAACTTACTGCAGCTTTATTTTCCGGATCAAATTCCAGCTCTGTCTGAGGTGAGAGGATATCCCTCATTTCTGAGAGATAATCTTTTAAAGGTCTTATATCACCACTGGCAATATTATAGATTTCTTCAGAGCTGCCTTTTTCTGCAAGAAGGATTATAGCCTTTGCTGCATCAGAGGCCTCCAGGTAATCCCAGTTCTGTGTGCCTGAAGATAGCTGCATTTTTTCTCCATGAAGCAGCTTTTCTGCAAGGTCCGGCACAAGGCGTCCCTTTGGTTCATAAAGTCCATAGAGACTAAAGATTCTGCCCCAGATCCAGTCTACTCCCAGCTGCTTTGCCCTTCTTTTTGTCATATAGAGAGCTGCCACTTTCGCTGCTCCATATGCATTTATAGGGTCCGGCATCATATCTTCAGTCTGCGAAGTTGCAGTTGCACCATACTCAGCCTGAGAGCCTGTTGCCACAAATCTTTTACAGCCAAGAGCTGCTGCCGCCTCAACTGCCTTAACTGAATTCATAACATTTGGGTATTCAACCTGTGGATTATCCCTATCTCCGTTCCAGGCAAGGTGGAAAAAAGCATCAAACTCACCAGAGATTTTCTCAGGAAGCTTATCATACTCATCCATATTGCAATATATCAGGGATACATTTGAAAGTTCTTTTAACCTGTCATTATGGGAAGAGTCCTCCCTGACAACTGCCATGACTTCGATATTTCTTTTATTTAGTTCTATACATAAATTGGCGCCAGCAAAACCTGCAGCGCCAGTTACGATTACTCTATTCATTTGATCACCAGAATTATTTTTGAGAATTTACGTGGAATCTTCTTTCACGATTGCCCAGAGGGAGATTTGGAACAGCATTTAGATTCATCCCATGTCTTACACCCTTTTTGTATTCATAATAGCCTGCTGCCCCAATCATAGCTGCATTATCGGTACATAATACAGGTGAAGGACGGTAGAATTTGATTCCGTTTTCTGCACAGGCTTTTTCCAGGGACTCTCTAAGTGCAGTATTAGAAGCAACTCCGCCAGCTATAGCAAGCTTGTCATAGCCATACTCATTTGCAGCCTTGATTGCATGGTCTGTAAGTACTTCCACCACTGATTTTTGAAAAGAAGCTGCTACATCTGCAGTGTTAACGCTCTGTCCCTTCATCTCTGCCTGATTCAGGTAGTTAAGAACAGCTGATTTCAGACCGCTAAAGCTGAAGTCATATTCTGCATCTGCGATTTTAGCCTGTGGAAAAACAATAGCGTCAGGATTTCCTTCTTTGGCAGCCTTGTCAATCTTTGGTCCGCCCGGATATCCCAGTCCTATTGCTCTTGCAACCTTATCAAAGGCTTCACCTGCAGCATCGTCACGTGTCTGACCAATGATATCGTATTCACCATAGTCCTTTACAATACACAGATGAGAGTGTCCTCCTGATGCAACAAGGCAAACAAAAGGAGGTTCAAGTTCCTTATTTTCAATATAGTTGGCACAAATATGACCTTCAATGTGGTGAACGCCCACAAGTGGCTTGCCCGTCGCAAAGCTAAGAGCCTTTGCTTCGGATACACCAACAAGAAGAGCTCCCACAAGTCCAGGTCCATAAGTAACTGCTATGGCATCAATGTCCTGTAAGGTTAGTCCGGCTTCTTCCAAAGCAGCCCTTACGCAGTAATTTATCTTTTCAACGTGTTTTCTTGAGGCAATTTCCGGAACAACGCCGCCAAATACTGTGTGCAGCGCTATCTGTGAGGAAATAATATTTGACAAGACTGTTCTGCCATTTCTTACTACAGCTACAGCTGTTTCATCACAAGAGCTTTCAATAGCAAGTATTGTTACATCAGAATCACTAGCAGACTCAGTCTTTTCCACGCTTCCATTTTTGACAGACATGAAAATCACGCCGTCATCCTCTGTTGTTTTATTTATTTGTACCTCTGTATCCTTTGTTTCCTGCATTTCTAATTCCTAAAATCATTTAATTTGTTGTTAGCACCGTCCAGCCAAGTATTTTCCATCTGGACTCAGAGTCCTGTCTCAGAACGTACTGATAAGTCTGGTTTTCTGTGCTGGTTCCATGTCTGAAAGCAAAATTTGCCTGAACATAGGCAATGTTTTCGCCATCGATTTCCTGTGTTGTAACTTCACTTGAAGGCTGCACTGTGTATACTGAAATTGAATAGTCGCCTTCTTTTTTGGTCTGTACATCAGAATACAGACCTGATGGCCAGTTTGACTGATTTGCCAAAAGCTCGTCGTCAAATATTCCTGCTATGACTGCTGCCATCTGTGCAAATTCATCATCGGTATAGGTTTCTTTATACATAACTTTCATGATCTGGCAATACAAATCCACCACTTCCCTTGGAGTTGGCGGGTAACTGGTATTAAGATCAATAGTTGTAATTTTCTGCACTGCTGTAAGGACAATCTCCTCCTCAGTGTTTCCCTTACTTCTTGTAACAATAAAATACGCACCCAAAATAACTACTGCCAGTAAAGCTACCAGGATAATAAATTTAACTAATCCTGAACTGTCTTCTTTCTTACTCATAAAGTCCCCTCTCTCTGACCACACGGCCAGGCTTTAAAAGTAGTGTTGCATATTGTGGTTATGTATAAGGTTTATAGATAAAGCAGAAAATGCTTTAGTCCTCTTCGTATCTAAGTTCTACAGTTCTTCCGTCTTTAGCTGCAATCGTATTACTAAAAATCTTTTTGGCACCAGGCAGGTATTCCTTTGGATTTATAAGTGACGGGCTGTAATGGGTAAGCCACATCTCTTTTACCTGAGCCTTTGAGGCCATCTGGGCAGCCTCGTACATTGTCATATGTTTATGTTCTTTGGCTTTCACGAGCTTATCAGGCTCTCCATACATGCCTTCGCAGATAAAAAGGTCTGAGCCGCTGGCATTTCTCACTATGGATTCTGTAGGTCTTGTATCAGTTGTATAGGTAAGATGAATTCCCTTTCTGTCTGGTCCAAGCACCATGTCAGGTGTATAGATTTCGCCGTTTTCTGTAGTAATGGTCTCGCCTTTTTGTAATCTGGACCAATACTTCACATCTATATTATGCGCCTTTGCTGCTTCAACATCAAATTTTCCTGCTCTGGATAATTTCATGCTATAGCCGTAGCACAATACATTATGATTTACTTTGAAGGCCTTTATGGTCAAAAGGTCTTCTCCCTCCAGTTTAAACTCCTCCTCATCACCTTTTATCTCCTGGTAAATGATAGGAAATGGAAGCTCTGGAGCTATAACTCTGAGTGCATTTACAACTCTTTCAAGTCCTTTAGGACCAACGAGAATAACCGGCTCTGTACGCTCTGCATTACCCATGGTAAGAAGCATTCCCGGAAGACCGGCAATGTGGTCACCGTGATAATGGGTAAAGCAGATCATATCTATCTGCTTTGGGCTCCAGCCTCTTTTCCGAAGTGCACACTGAGTTGCTTCACCGCAATCGATCAATATTCCTTTTCCGTTGTATTTGACAAGAAGTGCTGTCAAATATCTTTGTGGCAAAGGCATCATTCCGCCAGTGCCAAGCAAACATACATCTATCATTCAGTTACCTAACTTTCTATATTATCTAAGCCAGTAAATTACTGCATCTTCCTTTGGACTATCATAGAAACCAGGCCTTACGCCTTCTGACTTAAAGCCTGCATTCTCATAAAGCTTTATTGCTGATGCATTCCCGGCTCTAACCTCAAGGGTATAGGCCTGTGCGCCTATATCACTACCTCTTTTTAGCAAAAAAGGCAGCATCTTCCCTGCAATTTTCTGATTTCTGACGGATTGATCCACAGATACGTTGGTGATTTCACCATCACCGCAGATGTTCTGAAGTCCGCACACTCCAACTACTCTGCCGGAAAGCTCTGCAACAACATACACCGTATCTTCTCTGTTAAAAGCATCTTCAAGCTGAGCCCTGGTCCATGCAAATTTGCCAAAGGCTTCTTTTTCAAGCTCTGAAACAGTGTCCAAATCTGAAAGCACCATATCTCTTATTATAAGTTCTTCTGAAATATTTGCTTCCATTTTCAGTTCTTTCCCTTTTCCTTCGCTTCACGCTCTGCTTGTGATGCTCTTAAGTATTCCGGTGCAAAATCATCTGCGTGTACAGCCTTGCCATCCTTGTAATAAATAAAGCCAAGAGCTGCAACTGCTGCTGCGCTCTGTCTGTTGTTAAAAAAGTGAGCCTGACTAAACGGAACTGTCAAAAGCTCCTTTAGCTTATCAAGATATACCGGCACGCCGTCTCCAAGCAGCACTACTTCTTTTCCAATATTGTTAAGCTCGTTTGCAATATCTTCAACAGAAGTAACAAACTGCTCATGAAGAGTTACCATGCTGTAGCCGTGTTCCTGGCTATTATCATCTGTCTGAGTCTTTTCAAAAGTATATATTCCTGTATATACCTGGCTTCTTCTGGCATCCATCATAGGGCAGATGATTTTTTCCTGTCCGTAGAGGCCATAAGCCATGCCATCCACCGTAGGCACCGGAATAATAGGCTTATCAAGAGCCAGCCCCAGTCCCTTTGCCGTAGCAGAGCCAATTCTAAGGCCTGTGAAAGAGCCTGGACCTGCTGCCACTGCAATAGCATCAATGGTATCAAGCTCTAGTCCCAGCATGTTTTTGACTGAGTCCATCATAGGCATCAGAATCTGGGAATGGGTTGTCTTGTTCTGAATTGAATATACAGCTGTTAATTTGTCATCCTCAGCTATGGCTACTGTAGCCACAAGGCCCGAGGTATCAAGTGCTAAAATCTTCATATTTCCTCTATTATATAAAAACAAATGTTATTTTTCTTCTATAGTAATCTTTCTATAATCAAAGCCTTTTTCCAAATCCTTGGCAATGGTTATTGAAGTGTAATGCGCTGGCAATATTTCTTCGATAAGCTCTGCCCACTCTATAAGGCATACTCCATCTCCGTAAAAATAGTCTTCATAGCCGATTTCGTCCATCTCACTAACGTCACCTATTCTGTAAACGTCTAAGTGATAAAATGGTAGCCTGCTCTCATCATATATCTGAACAATTGTAAATGTAGGACTGTTTACAGGACCTTCTATTCCAAGTCCCTTTGCTACGCCCTGAGTAAAAACGGTTTTGCCCACTCCCAGGTCACCATTTAGCGTAAACACTGTACCTTTTTCTACTGTTTCACCTATTTTTCTGCCAAGCTCAAATGTATCCTGAGCACTAAAGGATTCAATCTCTTTTTTATCCACCGCAATAAACCTCCGATAAAATAGCATACCATAGGCGTCAAGTTTTTTTCAACGAATGAAAAAAGTAGGTAGGATTTAAGATGTCCAACCTACTTTTCATTTTTATCTTCTATCTTGTCCTGTAAGCCTTCTGGCTTTCATCAGACGCTTGTTATAATACATTGCGTCATCAGCTTTCTGCGCAACCTCTTCAAAGCTCTTACCATCCTCAGGATATCTGGCAAAGCCGCAGCTGATGCTTACTTTGAGTCTTGTTTTGCCACCGCCTATTACAACGTCTCTTGCTACGTTATCTCTGATACGGGTAATAATATTGTCAAAAAAGCCTTTGTCGTGCGCTCCGTCAACAACAACTACAAACTCATCACCGCCCACACGGTAAGCGTGGTCTTTGTCCCTGATGGAATTGGCAAGTCTCTTGGATACAATTTTTAACAGCTCATCACCAGCCTTATGGCCATAGGTGTCGTTAACGTGTTTAAAATCATTAAGATCCATATAAATAAGACAATACGGCGCTTTTTTCTTTTTAAGGTCCTCTGTCTTTTCCTTGTAGGAACGAGGATTTAAAAGGCCTGTAAGGTTATCATAGTAGGACATCTTCTCAAGGTCCTTACCTCTTGCCTTGAGTGAGAGCATTGAATAAACAAGATATGCAGCCAGTACGCTTATGATAAGCACTGCACCAATTATGGTCACAAGCTCTCTGATCGATACCCAGCCTTCCTTCTGAGTAAGGCTAAGTATCCAGGTTCCTCCATCAGGAACTGTTACAACTGTCTCAACCGTTGTATTTCTAAATTCATCGTCAGATTCTGTCAAAATAAGTCCTGAAGTGGCATCTATCAGTCTAAAGATAATACCGGTGTCTTCCATTGCGGTCAGGTTCATTTCATTTAGCATCTGATTGAGATCAAGGGTTATTACAACATAACCCCAGAAGGTGCTGTCGCTATATTCCGAGTCGGTATAAAGACGCCTGGTTATCAGGATGCCTTTTTCGCCGCCGACTATATCAACAGGACCATTGATTGCCAGAATCTCTCTGGTCAGAATTTTTTCCTCAATAGGGTTATAGAAATTTCCACCCTCCGGATAAATATACTCAATATTGTCATTTCGTATGAGCATTATCCTGTCTACATCTTCATAGTCATCATAGAACTGTGTTGCAACCAGATCAAAGTTTTCCTCTGTCATAATTCCCTGATTCTCAGTAACTATGATTTCCCACATCCTGGTAAGATACGTTCTGGATAAAAGGCGTTCTTCTATACGGCCAGAAATAGAATCAGCCATGAATCGTACTTTTTCCTGCTGATTTTTCATCTCTGAAGTCAGGATGTAATATGAGATTACGGTGGCCAGTACTAATACTACGGCAAATGCCACCAGCGATAGTACCATCTTCTTTTGTCGCTTCATCAGTACCTCATTTCGCTATACCACTTCCTGAATAAAAAGATTCGGTGTAGTGCTTAGGTCAATATAATCATCCCCACATTTAACCGTTGGTCTTGATAGATACTCACGATTGATAAAAATAATCTCCCCTACTTTACCATCATTTAGCTTCACGCTGTTTAGCAGATAGGTATTTACTATATTAGACAAAAAAGTCAGTATAATTTCTGCATCATATCTCTTAAAGCCTTCATTCTCAAAAGTTGAAATTGCAACAAACGGGCACAGTGAATCTCTGTACACTCTTGCACTGGTCATGGCATCGTAAACATCAGCAATAGCCACAAGTTTTGCAAAAATGTCAATCTGATTGTCCCTGATTCCCAGTGGATATCCTGAGCCATCGCAACGTTCATGGTGCATAAGCACAGCGTTTTTTACATGATCACTTAGATTCATGTTTTTGATCATGCTATATCCCTGAGTTGGATGGGTCTTTATGATACTGTACTCATCGCTGGTGAGTTTGGCAGGCTTTGAGATAATCTCATTTGGAATCATCAGCTTTCCTATATCATGCAAAAGTCCAGCCTGAGTTGCAATCTCAATATCCTCATCGCTCCATTTAAGCCACTGCGCTATGATGTTACTGATCATCGCAACATTTACGCAATGGGTATAGGTAGCATCATCATAATCTCTTAGATTATGGAGCATATCAAAGATATTTGATGGACCTCTGCCTTTTTTCATCAGGTCAAAAATAGGCGCTGTGATTTCATTTATTTTTATATCAGTTTTGCCATCGATGGCACTGGTTATTATCTCTTTAAAGTTTTCTGCACAGCCTTCAAATTCTTTTTTGAATTCTTTGAATTCCTTGGTCTGGCGCAGTCTCTGCCCATAGGATTGTTTCTCAAGCTCAGCAATTTCCTCAGCTTCTTTTGCCTTTTCTACATCATCTTCGATAAGAACATTGATGATTGAGTAAAAAATAAGCTTGGTAATAGCTTTGTCATCTAATACGGTACCCTTCGGTAATATCAGCTGACCGCTATCATACGTATATACATTGTCGGACAGAACCATTCCTGGTTCAAGTTTCTTGGTTATTATACGTTTCATTCATGTCCTCAAGTCAAACACAGAATAAACAAGGGTTATCGATACTAACATATTCAAAATTTGTGTATTATAACATTATTCTAAACACGAAATACCAATAATACTATATATAAAGTATAAAAATTCATAAAAAAATTGTCAACGAACTTGACAAATACATTGTGTGCGATATATCATTCTTTTTGAAGCAGGTTCTTCGGGGCAGGGTGTAATTCCCAACCGGCGGTAAAGTCCGCGACCCACAGTTTTGTGGCTGAATTGGTGAGATTCCAATACCGACAGTAAAGTCTGGATGAGAGAAGACTATGCATAGCCATTTAAAGTGGCCCGAATATAGACATCTAACAACGTACCGATAGTATGTATTGTTTACAAGCCCCGATCTATTTACTGATTCGGGGCATTTTTTATTGGCGGAAAGAGGAGAAATGAACAACTTATTTACACAGGTGGCTGAGCACGCAGGATACGTACTTGGCTTCGTAGCTATTATTGTAGCTGCATTTTTCATCGCCTTTGCTGCTGAGAAGTATGCAAAAAAGAAATCAGGTGACACTGAAAGAATCCTTACCACAAGAAAAATCGTGGTTATCGGTATTTTCTCTGCCATCGCTTTTATCCTTATGTTCTTTGAGTTTGCAGTACCATTTGCACCATCTTTTTACAAAATTGGATTTAGTGATCTTCCAGCTTTGATTGGTGCTTTTGCCTTTGGTCCTGTAGCCGGTGTTATGATCGAGTTCATCAAGATTCTGTTAAACCTTGTTTTCCAGGGTACAAACACAGCCTTCGTTGGTGAGCTTGCCAATTTCCTTATCGGTTGCTCTTACATTCTTCCAGGATCAATTCTGTATCTTTTCAAAAAAAGCAAAAAGAACGCAGTTATTTCCTGCGTGACAGGAACTCTTGCAATGACAGTTTTTGGATGCTTCTTTAATGCATTCTACCTGTTGCCTGCTTACGCTTATCTCTATGGTGGTATTCCTGTTGAAACTCTTATCGGATACGGTACTGCAGTTAATCCTTATATCACAAACATGTTTACCTTTGTAATACTTGCAGTTGCACCTATGAATCTGCTTAAGGGTATTCTGGTAAGTGTTGTAACAATGATTGTTTATAAGCCACTTAGTCCTATTATCAAGTTTGGACAAGTAACTTCTGTAAGAAACAAAAAGAAAATTGCCACAGAAAACGATTGATTCTTTGATTCCTTTTGCCACGCCAGGCAAACCTTCATAATATAGATAACAGGGTCAAAAGTCTCCAGCCACGCCAAGTTTACTTGGCAGTGGGTGAGAGACCTTATGACCACAACATCACTATATATTAAAAGAGATTTGATTTGCGATACGCCATATCACAATCAAATCTCTTTTTGTTTTGTCATTACTTGGTCTTTATTGAAGTTCTCTTTTCATAAACAAAGAACGAAATCATTCCGATAGCTGCAAGTGCAATTATTATCCAGCCCCATACAGGCACCTGTGAAAGGTTATAACATCTAACATTTATCCACATCTGATTGATCTGGGCATTTACGTCAGAATCAAAATACTCCATGATGGTGCTTCGCTCAATTACATCCTCTAGTGGATACTGAGCATACAGCTGTCTCCTGGTCTGTTCCTCAGAAGTTGTAAGCACATAAGAACCAGTTGTATCTTCCGGATCAAAGAAGTAAGTAAGGTCATAAGTAACTGTATCTTCCTCATCATCTTCTGCTCCATAGTTCCACTCAAGGTACTCATATACAAGATCTCCGTCCATGCCGCCCGAAATAACTGAGGTATAACCAATATAGTACATGTTTCTTACTGCATTTTCCGGCATGGAAAGGAAGTTTACAAAAGCTTCTGCAGCCTGTTTCTTGGCAGTATCATTACCAATGCCGTTTTTGAGCATCACCCAGCCATCGAACCACATGTTGGTGCATTCCTCGGGAACAGCAAACTCAAGATAAAAGCCATCTTCTTCAGCCTGGTCCATGGCATATACTGCATCACCTGACCACTGGTAGTTACCAAGTACCTTACCTGTAATCATATCTGCTTTTCCACTATCAGTTTCAAAAGAATAAACGTTATTTTTTACGCTCTGCAGATAATCCTGAACCTTAGCAATTGTCTCTTCTGATACATCATTCATCTCATTCATGAGATTCTCTGAATAGTTTTCATCAGAAGTAAACTCCTCTGAAGTCAGAAGATCAGCCTTAAGAGCACCGATTGCTGCAAAATAGGAATCTCTGACATTATCCTTTATTGTAACCTGCCTGAAAAAGTCAGAGTTGTTCAAAACGCTCCAGGTAGAAGCCTCTTCTCTTGTCATCTCTTCCGGATTGTACAAAATACCTGTGATTCCCCACATGTATCCTGCCATGTATCTATCCCAGTAGATTCCGTTAATCTCATGTGTAGAAAGAGTCTCTGCAATGTAAGGAGACACGTTTCTTACGTAATAATTGTTTTCGTTGGTCTCGTCAAAAAAGTCTTCTGAATAAGGCACAAGCCAGTCTTCAGCCATTAGCTTCATGATCATGTACTCTGAAGGGCATACCAAATCGTAGGTATCACCAAGAGTCAGCATATTGTAAAGCTCTTCATTGGTACCAAAGCAGCTATACTCAACCTTTACCTTCTGGCCATATGTTTCATAATACCAGTCTTCAAACTCTTCATAGAGTGCCTTTTCGCCGTAGATATCCATGCTATCCAAGTCAATGGTCTCATCTTCGTCCCATTCTCCCAGGTCCATGTACTCTTCCCAGTTACAGACTCTAAGCACGATTGTATCATCGGCAGCTTCAGCCTCGAGGCTAATGCCTGTCTGGTTTCCTAATGGATTAAAAAGGCTTGCCAGAATCCCTGCAATAGGGAGCATCATTTTTAAAAGTGTCTTGTTTTTCATCCCTTGGCACCTCCCTTTGCGGCATTTTCTTCTGCCTTGGCAGGAAGCACATTCATAAGTACTGCTACTACAAGAACTATTACAAAAATAAGAGTTGAAAGCGCCCAGAGAGCTGTTTTTATCTCAGTCTGAGAACCTCTTGTGGCATTAACAACATAAGTACTTATAGTATCAAAGGTTGCTGGCTTGGTATAAGTTGCTATGAAGTAATCATCCAGAGACAGAGTTATAGCCATGGCAAAGCCAGATATTATTCCTGAAAAAATCTGAGGAATAATAACCTTACGAAGAGCGTAGGCTGGAGAAGCTCCAAGGTCCAGTGCAGCTTCATAAAGGCTTGAATCCATCTGTTTTAATTTAGGCATTACAGAAAGATATACAAAAGGTGCACAGAGTGTTACATGTCCTGCTACCAGTGGAAAATATGTATCTTTGCTGGCGCCAAATACTACTACAAGTAAAATACAAATTGAAAAACCTGTTACTACATCTGCATTTACAACAGGAATCTGATTTATGGAATTGATGACCATCTGATTTCTTCGTCTTGAATAAAAGGTTCCGATGGCTCCAACTGTTCCTAGCACAGTTGCAATAATAGCAGCTCCCAGCGCAAGAGTAATTGTTCCGATGATCATATCTGCAAGTTCAGGAGTAGTAAACAGTGTCACATAATTGTGCAGTGAAAAAGATCCTGCCATACCAATATTGGTGGCATCTGTAAAGCTATATACAGCCAGAATAAGTATTGGTGCGTATATAAACAGTAAAACAAGGGCCAGTATCAATATCTGTATCATACCAGTGTACCTCCTCTTACTCCTGTATCTTCATCGCCATTTGTAGCAAGGGTAAACAGGCAGATAATTATAAGCAATATCAGGGCAATCATTGATCCGTTGTGCCAATCGTAAGCTGAGAAATAGCTTCCGATAAGGCTACCCATGATATAAGTGCTGTTGTACATCATGTCCAGTACTACGTAGTTGGTCATGGCTGGCAAAAAAACCATTGATACACCACTAACAATTCCCGGCATGGACAATGGCAGTGTTACTCTGTAGAAAGACTGTCTTCTCCCGGCGCCAAGGTCAGCTGCTGCCTCCAAAAGGCTTTTATCCAGCTTTGAAAGTGTTGTATAAATAGGCAGTATCATGAAAGGCAAAAAGTCATAGGTCATTCCAATTACTGAATTAAGAAATGGGTGGAATGCCAGATTGCCTTCAATCAAAGTCAAAATCTCTTTTAACGCAGTAACACGCAGAGTAAAGTTAATCCACATAGGCATAACGAATATCATCACTATGACTGATTTGGATTTCCATGTGCTTCTGGCAAGAATATATGACACAGGATATGCCAGTAAAAGGCATACTACTGTTGTTGCCAGAGCAAGGCAAAAGCTATACAGCAAGGTGCCAAGCGTGTTAGGGTCTGTAAAGAAGCCTGTCAGATTAGAAAAAGTAAACTGACCCTGACCATTGGTAAATGCATAATAAAGTATTACTATCAAAGGCAATACTACGAATATCAGTAAAAAGAATACGTAAGGTATGCCAAGATACTTTCTGGAAAAATTCTTGTTCATGGCATTACCTCTTTACTGTGAATTTCATCTTATCTTCAGGCATGATAAGACCTACCTGGTCGTCCATGTTCCAAAGATACTCATCATCAACAATAAGGTCATATCCCTGCTCAGTACGAACGACGTAGCTGTAGTGGTCACCCTTATAGATAAGGTTTATGATCTTTCCGCTTACAAGACCAGCCTCAACGTCATCGCTCATCTCAATATCGCCTGGCTCAATTGATACATTTACCTTGATACGACCGATATCTACAGGCTCTCCGTTATTATCTACTAGAGTATCCCCCTGCATTGAAGTTCCAGGGATAATCTTTGTCAGGTCGCAGTGAATTATCTCGCCATTGAAATCCAGCTGATAATCCTGTGTAACTGAGGTCACTAGGTGTGTAGTATGATCCTCAGCAATCATAATATGTATTCCGTCAGGATCAAGGCTCATGCCAACTTTGTCCCCAACATTAGCAGACTTGGTAGTCAGTATGATCATCTCGTACTTTCCAGACTCAACAGTAATCTCGTAGTGAACGCCCTTAAATATTACTGATGTGACAGTTCCTGAAATTGTTCCCATCTCAGGAGTTGTGAGGATAACATCCTCAGGTCTTACAACTACGTCTACCAAAGTTCCTTCCGGTACGTCATCCACGCAGATGAATTCTCCGCCGCAGAATCTTACGCGGAGGTTACCTGTCATGATTCCCTTAAAAATATTACTTTCACCAATAAAGTCGGCAACAAAGGCATTCTTTGGCTCATTGTAGATATCTTCAGGCGTTCCTATCTGCTGAATCTTACCCTCTGACATAACAACGATCTTGTCAGACATGGTAAGAGCTTCTTCCTGATCGTGTGTAACATAAATAAAGGTAATGCCCAGCTTGTCATGCATATTTTTAAGCTCAAGCTGCATTTCCTTACGCATTTTAAGGTCCAAAGCTCCAAGAGGCTCATCCAGAAGTAGAATCTCAGGCTCATTAACAAGCGCTCTTGCAATAGCTATTCTCTGCTGCTGTCCACCTGAAAGAGTAGTAACCTTTCTATCCTCAAAGCCTTCAAGGTCAACCATTTCAAGTACATGTTTAACTTTTTTGGTAATCTCTGACTTTGACATCTTTTTCAGTTTAAGTCCAAAGGCAATATTATCGAATATGTTCATATGTGGAAAAAGAGCATATCTCTGGAAAACTGTATTGATAGGACGTTTATTTGGTGGCAAATGTGCAATATCCTTGCCATTAAGTAATATCTGTCCCTCTGTAGGCATATCAAATCCGGCAATCATACGAAGAGTCGTAGTCTTACCGCAACCTGATGGTCCTAAAAATGTAACAAATTCCCCTCTCTTGACCTCAAGGTTAAAATCCTTGACTGCAACAAAGCCGTTATCAGAAAAGCTTCTTGTAATATTCTTAAGCTCAATGATATTCTGCTCATTCCCCTGCATGGTAAATTACCTCCAATCATGAGAAACGCATAACTGTAAAAACAGTTATGCGTATTTCAACTTAAACTTTTGTAATTCTCTATCAGTATCAACCTTTTCGATATGAGCACCCAGATCTCTGAGTTTCATTTCAAAGTCCTCATATCCTCGTTCGATATACTGAATATCTTCAACTGTAGTGAAACCTTCTGCAGCAAGTCCTGCTATAACAAGAGCAGCTCCAGCTCTAAGGTCCGGTGCGCTAATGGTAGCTCCAGTGTATTTCTCAACACCTTCAACTATTGCTGTGCTACCTTCTACCTTTATGGAAGCTCCCATCTTGGTAAGTTCGTCTACATATTTGAATCTGTTTTCAAAAACGCTTTCTGTTACTATACTTATGCCGCTTGCAAGCCCCAGTGCTACTGTGATCTGTGGTTGCATATCTGTAGGATAGCCTGGATATGGAAGCGTTTTTATATGTGTATGTGATAATCTCTTTGTCGCAACAACCCTTACTTCATCATCAGATTCCTGAATCTGACATCCCATTTCCACAAGCTTGGCACTTATGGACTCAAGGTGTTTAGGAATTACATTTTTAACTGTGATATCTCCCTTGGTTGCTGCAGCAGCCATCATAAAGGTACCTGCTTCAATCTGATCAGGTATTATAGTGTATTCTGTTCCGTGGAACTTTTCTACTCCCTTAATACGTATTACATCAGTACCTGCACCCTTTATATTGGCACCCATACTGTTAAGGAAGTTGGCAAAATCAACTACGTGAGGCTCTTTTGCCACATTTTCAATAATAGTCTTACCTTCTGCCATGGCTGCTGTCATCATAATATTGATAGTAGCGCCAACACTTGGCATATCAAGATATATATGATTTCCAAGGAGTCTGTCCGCCTTGGCATCGATCATACCATATTCAATATTTACATCTGCTCCAAGAGCTGTAAAGCCTTTAATATGCTGATCAATAGGTCTGAGTCCTATGTTACAGCCACCTGGCAGTACAACCTGGGCACTTTTATATTTACCGAGAAGAGCTCCAATAAGGTAGTAGGAAGCTCTTATCTTTTTAATGTGTTCATTATCGATTTTTACATCTTTTACCTGAGAAGCATTTATCTTGACTGAATGTCTGCCAGTTCTCTCTACTATAGCGCCAATACTTGCTATAGCCTGTAACATGGCATTTGTATCAGATTCATCAGGCATATTATCTATATAGACAGTATCATCAGTCATAATTGAAGCTGCAAGGATAGGTAGTGCAGCATTCTTTGCGCCGCCAATCTCAACTTCCCCAACTAACGGGATACCGCCTTTTATTACATACTTATTCATATCTTTTTCCTCATGTCTAGTGGTACATGAATCCCGACAAAGAATAGTTATATCACGAAAACTATTTTTTGTAAACGAGTAGCCTTTAGTTCAAGTAATTAAGCGGATTTACCTGTGTACCATTGACTAGTATCTCGAAGTGCAAATGTGGTCCTGTACTAACACCAGTGTTACCACTAAGTGCTATCTTTTCCCCTTGTTTAACTGTCTGACCAACACTTACAAGTACTTTGGACAAGTGTCCATATCTTGTTTCCTTGCCATCAGGATGCTTAATGTATACACAATAACCGTAACCACTACCCCATCCGGCTCTTGTGACAGTTCCGGAAGAAGATGCCACAACTGCGGTTCCAATAGGAGTAGCCCAGTCAACACCCTTATGATAAGTACTTGCTCCCTTGGTAGGAGCTGTTCTTTTACCAAATCCTGAAGACAAACGTCCGCCAGAAATTGGCTTTATATAAGTTGGAGGTACGATTGTTCCTCTTTCAACAATCTTTGGCACAGCCATATAGGTAATTTCTTCCTTCTGGATGTCCCTTTCCTCTTCACTATCATTTTCAAAAGAAACCAGAGCAACAACCTTACGATGTCCTGCAGATGGCTCCTGCAAAACCTTAGTCTGTGTCGTATACCAGCTGTCGTTGTCAACATACTGTACTTCAGCTTCGTAGTCCTCTTCATAATAGCTAAGGACTGTATAAACCACAGACAACTCTGGTTCTGGAACTGTAACGATAATTTCATCTTCAGTTCTGATGGTTGATGTGGCGCTCTCAATAGAGTCATTCATCTGAATAAGCTCGTCTACCGTAAGGCCATAAGCTAAAGCGATAGAACTAAGTGTATCACCGGACTGAACTTCGTATATCTCGTTAGTTTCTTTATCCTTGGTAACTTCATCTATTGCAGTTGCCAGGTCAGTAATCTCTTCATCCGGGAGATAAGATTCAACTATCTCAATCTTGTCTGCAAAATCAATGCTCTGAAGTCCAAGCTCATAATCCTCAAACTCCATATCAGTAATAAGTGGCTCAATATCATCAAAAAGAGCTGTCATATCAGCAAAAAAGCCTGCCTCAGGAAGTCTGTTTTCTGCTTCCTCCTCCTTTTGAATCTCTTCAATTGACTCAACCTGTGTTGTGAGAACATTTACTTCACGTTCTGAATCCAGCACCAGCTGTACATCAAACTGATTTTCTGTATCATACTCAGCTATTGATGTTTCAAGAAGTGTATATACATCTTCCTTGCTGGCAAGGTTTACAGAATATTCATTAATCTTTACTGTGTAAGCTCTGTTAAGTGTACTTACAAGGTTTTCCTGTAAAACAGCGATCATATTCTGGGTCACAGTATCTTCATCATCTACTTCTCCCCAGTATACTGACCTGCCCTCAGTATCCAGATCTGCCACAGCCATGGTGAGCTCTGTATCAGATGTTGCAATTGCTCTTCTGGCTTCACGAAGACATGCATACGCAGATTCTTTTGAATCCAGCACTCCTACTGTTACGCCATCAAGTTTAACTGTAAAAATATTATTGCCATCTTTTTGTAATTTACTAATGCCCGGTATAACTAATAAGAAAATACCCGCCACTAAAAGCGACCCCTGAATAAACCAGAGACGCATTTTCCTGGTGTATCTCTTCATGATTTCTTTTTTCTTCCCTGTTTCTTCTTTTTTACTACACTATATCCAAATTTACCAAGCTTTTCGCCCAGTTCAAAATACTCTCCATGAGAATAGGCCACAAGTCCGGCCTTGTGCATATCAAAACGCCCTTTATCATCCAGATAGATATCATCCACGTCCACGCACATTACTTCAGCAATAAACATGTCATGGCTTCCCAAAGGTATTATCTGTTTGACCTTACATTCAATATTTACAGGACACTCTGCTATCCCTGGTGCGCTGACCTTATTTGAAGGAAGCGGTGTCAGATTCATTTCTTTAAATTTGTCATAGTCTCTTCCGGAGCGAACTCCGCACCAGTCAGCCTGTCTAGCAGTCTTTTTATTGGTGAGATTAACAACAAATTCTCCTGATTCCTTTATTATGTCATAGGAATATCGTTCTGGCCTTACTGAAATAGACAGCATGGCAGGTGAGCTACATATATTGCCTGCCCAGGCCACTGTTATAATATTAGGTTTTTCCTGCTGTCTGGCACAACTGACCATAACAGGCGGAATCGGGTATAACATATTACCCGGTCTCCATATTTCTCTTGCCATAAAAAATCCTTACATTATTCCATAGATATGAAGTAGCAGTATTACCAAATCTGCCACAGCAATTACAAGTGTGATGATTGTAACCGGAAGTACTCCATTGTTCTTATTTCCAATCTGAATTTCAATGGATTCGGCACATTTAGAAAGTTTTTTGAACTCCCCTTTTATTTCTTCTAAAGTCTTAACATTTTCATCAGAAAGAGCCTGTTTCAATGCTGGAATCTGCTTGTCATTAGCCTGTTGTATTGAAGCTTCAACATTTCTCCAGGTACGAACACCTACGTCATAAGTCTTCTCATCACTTTCCTCAAGCTTTTTGAGAATGCTGTCAATCTGCTCCTTTATAGGAGTAATATCAATATTGTTATTTGAAGAACTATCTGCAATTGTATCAATCCCCTTCTGCAGTCTGTTCATATTTTCTTTAAGTATTGTCAGCTCTTTTTCATAAGCTTCTGCCTGTTTTTTTATACGATCCTGCTCTGCTGCTTCTGCAGCTTCGTTAGCACGAATCATTTCCTGCGCACTTAATTTTTGTGCAAACTTGTCCATAAGATT
>JAZRKG010000022.1:0-15470 GCA_045646185.1 Butyrivibrio sp. | reverse complement strand
TTATGCACCGTATGCTGTTAACGCAAAAAGAAAAGAGAACGCATGCCGTAGCAAGCGTCCTCTTGAATCCCGTTTCTGTCGACTTATTAAGAAAGACCGAACTTCTTGTTGAACTTATCGATCTGACCAGCAGCCATAGCTGACTTCTCCTTGCCTGTATAGAATGAATGGCAAGCTGAGCAAACTTCTACGTGGATCTCAGGCTTTGTTGAGCCTGTAACGAATGTGTTTCCGCAGTTACATGTAACTGTTGCCTGATAGTATTCTGGCTGGATATCCTGCTTCATTCTTTCTCACCTCTCTATATCAATAATTCTTCTTTTTAACAATAGTTACGTGCTATTCGTGAATCTTATTCACAGACAGCTTAGTCATTATAACATAGGAGAAATTCCTATGCAAGTAAAAAATGTCATTTTTCCAATCCCTTGCGTAGCTTAAGTTTGGTACGAGACAGGGCATTATCTGTCGATTTTTCGTCCCTATTCAAGACTCTTGCAATCTCTGTATAGCTCATACCAGTCATGTAGAGATCCAGAACCTCGCGCTCAAAGCTGCTAAGCTCTGACTCAATAAGGCTGGCCAGATGCTCGACATTTTCCTGATCGATTATCTGCTCTTCGGGATTCCTCTCTGCCAAGGATTCCGCTTCAAGATTACTTACAAGTTCAGCATCCTGACCCTCACTGTCTCCATCCATCCTGCTATATAGAGAAACATAAGTATTTAGCGGAATATGCTTTTTCCTGTTGGAAGCCTGTATTGCTGAATACATCTGTCTGGATATACATAAATCTGCAAAGGTAAAAAAGCTTGCATCCCTTCCGGTATCATAGTCTCTAATCGCCTTAAAAAGACCTATCATACCCTCCTGGATCAGGTCTTCCCGGTCAGCTCCGAGAATATACATGGTAGAAGCCTTTTTTCTCACAAGATTCTTGTATTTATCCATTATGTAATCTGTTATATCATTTTCACCGTCTCGAAGCCTTCTGATCAGCTCTTCGTCGGTTTCAGATTCATACTGACTACTCATAATCCCCTCTGTAAATATGACTTAGAAAAATCAGTTCATTCGCTGTCTGACAATCTCATAAGAAAGAACGCCTGCAGCAACTGATGCGTTAAGTGAGTTAATCTCGCCCTTCATAGGAATAGTTGCGATCATATCGCACTTTTCTGATACCAGGCGGCTGACTCCAGAGCCTTCATTACCTATAACAAGCCCTATTGGCCCTGTAAGGTCAAGCTCATACATTGGAGTTCCATCCATATCAGCGCACACAAACCATATACCCCGCTTCTTGAGGTCTTCAATAGTCTGCGCCATATTAGTAACCTTCACAACCGGAGTATAGTTAAGCGCACCAGCAGAAGCTTTTGCTACTGTTGCAGTAAGTCCAACAGCTCTGTTCTTTGGAATAATAACGCCATGTGCTCCGGCAATGTTAGCTGTTCTGATGATTGCACCAAGATTGTGCGGATCTTCTATATTGTCCAGTAATATGATAAAAGGCTTTTCATTTCTTTTTTCTGCCAGAGCAAAAATATCCTCAAGCTCAGCATAGTCATAGGCTGCAGCATAAGCAATTACACCCTGATGCTTGCCTGTGTCAGAAATCTGATCCAAACGTTCTCTTGGAACAAATTTCATCATGATTCCAAGCCTGGTTGCTTCACGTCTGATAGTAGATATAGGGCCATCCTGGCAGCCGTCAAGGATAAAAAGCTTATCGATGGTCTTACCTGATCTGATTGCCTCAATAACAGCATTTCTGCCCTCGATGGTCAGACTGTGAATATCAGTGTCTGCATCATCTCTTTCTCTCTTTACGCCTTCAAGATCAAGACCATGAAGCTTCTTTTCTTTTTCCTTGTCTTTGTTCTGCTCTCTCTGAGCTTTCTTATAAAAATTTCTATTTGTACTCATTTTTCACCTAAAAATCTAACAATGCTCTATACCATATTTTACAAGCTCTACAACACGCTGCATCTTACCCTGCATATAGAGATATCCACAAAGTGCCTCAAAACCTGTTGCCTTCCTGTAATCAGCAAGAGACTGATTCTTGGCCGCTGTACCACCTTTGGCATTTCTGCCTTTTTTAAAGATGTCTGTTTCTTCCTCAGTCATAATCTCCATGCAGGCAGAAACCATACTGGCCTGTGCCGCAGCATTAACATACTTTACCTTCATCTTGTTAAGCTCATTTACAGGGCGATTCCCCTGTGAAAGAACATAAGTCCTGATTGCAAGCTCGTACACGCAATCTCCGATAAAGGCAAAGGACAGCGGACTGTATTCTCTTATATCTTTGCTTTGAATCTCAAAGCTTTCCCTGATATATTCAGGAAGGTCAAAAAAACTATCGCTCATTTTTATGCCTTTTTCCACTTAACGCCTTCTCTTGTATCCTCAAGAATGATCCCCTTTTCGAGAAGTTCATTTCTGATTTCATCTGCTCTTGCAAAATTCTTGTCCTTACGTGCCTTTTGTCTTTCAGCAATAAGTGCCTCGATATCAGCATCTCCAAGCTCTTGCTTGCGCTCAACCATAAGGCCCAGGATATCAGAAAGCTCAACAATTACCTTCTTAACTGCCTCGATAAATTCCCTGGATGAATCTCCGCTTACATTGGTGTTGGCAAACTTAACTGTATCAAATACAGCTGTAATAGCGTCTGCTGTGTTAAAGTCGTCCTCCATAACAGCTTCAAATTTCTTCTTAAAGCCTTCAAGCTCTGGCAAAAGAGCCTTCTCTGCTTCTGTAAGGTTCTGAGCTCTCTCACCTTCAAGAAGGAAATTCAAATTGCTAACACTGTTTACAATACGCTCAAAACCAGCCTTTGCAGATTCCATAAGATCATCGCTGAAGTTCAATGGACTTCTGTAGTGAGCTGACAACATAAACATTCTAAGTACCATTGCATCGTACTTTTCAAGAATATCTCTTACAGTAAAGAAGTTGCCTGCAGACTTGGACATCTTGTGGTTATTGATGTTAAGGAAAGCATTGTGCATCCAGTAACGTGAAAACTCATGTCCGGAGCAACCTTCTGACTGTGCTATCTCATTTTCATGGTGAGGGAATACAAGATCCTCTCCGCCGCCATGAATATCAATCTCTTCGCCAAGATATTTTTTACTCATAACTGAGCACTCAATATGCCATCCAGGTCTTCCCTGGCACCATGGAGACTCCCAGTAAGGCTCGCCTTCTTTTTTAGGCTTCCACAGAACGAAGTCCAGTGGATCTTCTTTCTGATCCTCACCTGATACCTTAAGAGCTCTTTCTCCGCTTCTAAGATCGTCGAGGTTTTTATGTGAAAGCTTTCCATATTCAGCAAATTTTCGGGTTCTGTAATAAACTGTTCCGTCTGCTGCCGCATATGCATAGCCTTTTTCTATAAGTGTGCTGATCATATCAATCATGCCATCAATTTCCTGAGTGGCAAGAGGATGTGTTGTTGCAGGCATAATGTTCATTGCTGCCATATCCTTTTTGCACTCTTCAATATATCTCTCAGAAATAACGCTGGAATCAACGCCTTCCTCATTGGCCTTCTTGATGATCTTGTCATCAACATCTGTAAAGTTGGATACATAATTTACATCAAGGCCCTTATAGAGCATGTATCTTCTTACTGTGTCAAAAAAGATCATTGGGCGTGCGTTACCAATGTGAATAAGGTTGTACACTGTTGGTCCGCACACATACATTCTTACCTTTCCAGCCTCGATAGGCACAAATTCTTCTTTCTTTTTTGACATGGTATTATAAATCTGCATTGTCTTTTTCCTTTTCTAATTCATTATTAAAAGCATCTTCAGTAAAATACTGGCATCTCTTGTTAAGCTCAAGCTGCACAAATTTAAGCTCTCTTTGCAGGTCGATGATACGACTTGTAAGCTCGCTCTGCTCATGTGCAAGGTTTGCAATATCCTCTTTTACCGGATCTGGCATATTAACCTGGTCGAGTTCCTTCTGAGGGCAATCAGGACATACTCTCTTGACCACACGTCCCGGAACACCTACAACAGTTGATCCTGGTGGCACCTCTGAGAGCACTACGCTTCCCGCACCGATCTTGGAATTATCTCCTATGGTAAAAGAGCCCAAGACCTTAGCTCCAGAACTGATCATTACGTTGTTGCCGATGGTCGGATGGCGCTTGCCCTTTTCCTTACCGGTACCGCCCAGAGTAACTCCCTGATAGAGTGTAACATTGTCACCTATAATGGTAGTCTCACCAATAATAACACCAGCACCATGATCGATAAAGAAGCCTTTGCCAATCTCAGCACCCGGATGGATCTCTATACCAGTCTTTCTGCGTGCTCTCTGAGAAATAAGTCTTGCAAGAAAATAATGCTTTTTTAAATACAGCTTGTGTGCAAGCCTGTAGGAGCGCATAACCTGATAGCTCGGATAGAGAAAAACCTCCCAGTTTGAATGAATTGCCGGGTCTCTCTCTCGTATTAATGCTATTTCTTCTTTAATGTTTTTAAAATAGCCCATTTCATCTCCTTATTCTGCATTTGCAGCTCGGCAGCATCCGCCTTTTTTCATAGGCTCTCCAGCCTGGAAAGTCACATTTTTGCTAACAAGCTCAATCGGACTTGTCAAAAGACATATCGCCTGGGAGGAAATTCCTTCTCCAGCACCTGTAAATCCAAGACCTTCTTCAGTTGTAGCCTTTACATTGACCTGAATCACATCAATTTCAAGCGCATCAGCAATATTCTGACGCATCTGATCGATATACGGGCGCATCTTTGGTGCCTGAGCAATTATAGTTGCATCAATGTTTTCAATAAGAAAATGATTCTCCAATAAAAGCTCTTTAACATGCTTCATTAGCTCTATTGAATCAGCACCCTTATACTTTGGGTCAGTATCAGGAAAATGCTTACCAATATCTCCAAGAGCTGCTGCACCAAGAAGTGCATCCATTATTGCATGCAAAAGCACATCAGCATCTGAATGGCCAAGAAGTCCCTTTTCATAAGGAATATCAACACCACCGATTATACACTTTCTACCCTCTACTAATTTATGAACATCGTATCCCATGCCTATTCGCATGTAATCACCTCCAAATAAATCCTGATTTTGGAATTGCCGTTTCCAACACTATTTATAAGAAATCTACTATAAGCTCTACCACAAATACTGCTACGCATCCCCACATTGCAACCATCAAAAGGCTCTTTCCCCTGATAGCAAGAATGAGTGCCACGATAAAACCTATTAATGATGATATCATATAATCTGCTGCGAACAAAATAGCCGGAAAGGTCATGGCAGCAAGGGTCGCATAAGGAACATAATACAAAAAGGATTTTACAAATTTATTTTTGATTTCTTTTCTTATAAGGGTAAGTGGCAGCACTCTTATCAAATAAGTAACTACTGCCATTACCAGAATATACATATATGGACTACGCATCTGCTGTATTCTCCTTTTCCTCAGAATCTTTTACAGGTGCTATAACTGCTGCCGCTGCAGCTATTACTATAGTCACAATGATAATTCTAAAGCCTGATGAAATAGCTTTAAGAACAGGTGCATAGGTAAATATACTGCTAAGAACCATTGCAGAAATAACTACCGCCATTACTGGCTTTTTGACCTTAGCTTCAGGAATTATGATTGCAAGAAACATTCCGTAAATTGCAAGTCCCAAAGCACTGATAAGGCGCTGTGGCATAATCTGACCAGCCACTGCTCCAAGGAGAGTACCCAGCACCCAGCCAAAAACGGATACCACTATAAGTCCGTAAGAAAAGGCAGGTCTTAACTCTCCACCCTTTAGTATGCTCACACCAAAGATTTCATCCGTAACGCCGTATGCAATTCCCATTCTGTGAATAGTTGGAACCTCTGGCTTTAGCTTCTGAGTCAGCGCTGTGGACATCAGCATATATCTAAGATTTATTATCAGCTGCAAAAGAGCCATCTCTGCAAAGCTCGCCTGTGTCATAATAAGCTCCAGTGAAGAAAACTGTCCTGCACTGGTAACATTTGTAAGAGACATGATCACAGCCTGCAGCGTAGTCAGTCCCGCTTCTGATGCCTGAATTCCAAAGGCAAAAGAAACAGCGATATACCCAAGGCATATTGGAATTGCGTTCTGTGCCCCCAGTTTAAAGTCTTCAAACTTTTCCATATCAATAAACATCTCCATATTAAATGGTTTTAATTATATTCTGTCAAAAATCTCTTTTATCTTATCCACAGTCACGCCTACAAGCGTTCCCTGAATCATCTGAGCAGAGCCGCCGCCCTTTACAGTGCAGATTTCTTTTAAAGGCGCCAGTACATTTCTTGCATCGCCATCGCCTATTCCAACGATAAAACGGTATCCATTATCATTGTTCCCGACAAAGACTCCGCAATAGCCTCTATGCTTTTCCATCAGGGAGTTCACCATATTTCTCATCTGGTTCTGTTCCATCTCCTTGGCAAAAAAGGCTACGTTTGCCTGTTCTTCCGGAATTTTGGAAAGTTCAATTTCTAAAAGACTGCCTCTTGCTGCTACAAGTGACTGCTTTGTACTTCCAAGCTCTTCCTGAAGCTTTGCTATGCTTGACTTAATATTGTCTGCAGAGGTAGAAAAATCTGCTGCCACTTCAGTTACCAGGTCATGATCAAATCTAAAGAGATTAAGCGCTCTAAGACCGCACAATATGCTGACTCTCACACCGCCCTTATAATTCTGAACAGATACAACCTTCAAAATGCCTATTTCTCCAGTTCTATGCACATGTGGCGCACAGCAGGCACAAATATCATAACCCGGGATAGTAATAAGCCTTACCTGTCCATCAATTTCTTTTTTGCTTCTATAATCTATTTTTTCCAGCTCTTCTTTGGAAGGAAAGCTTGGGATAATCTCTATGTTTTCATAGATAGCTTTATTGACTCTTGTCTCAATATCCAGTATGTTCTCGCGAGTCAGAGGTCCGCTAAAATCCATAGTCACAACAGAGTCACTTAAGTGAAAGCCCACATTGTCGTAGCCAAAGGTGCTATGGACAAGTCCTGAAAAAATATGCTCGCCGGAATGCTGCTGCATATTGCTATACCTATGATCCCAGTCTATTCTGCCAAAAACAGCTGTGCCATTACTCAGACACTCTTCGATGGTCCCTTCTGCTGCATTCTTTGGCACAACGCTGTGGTAAATAATCTCATTTTTTATCTGAACATCACATACATCAAAGGTAATTTTAGAGCCATTATAAATGACTTCCAGCTCTCCCTTGTCAGGAGTCTGACCTCCTTCCTCCGGGAAAAAAAGTGTCTTATCAAGCACTACTTCAAAAAAGATTTTGCCATCCTTATCTGAAATCTTTTCTGTGCTTCTTATCACTGCCTCGAATTCTTTTGCATAAGCATCTTTATCATAAAGTTTCTCGGTCATAACGTCCGCCTTTATCATTTTTTCATGGCAAAGTAGCGTACTTCCTTACACGCATACACTTCACCATACTAAATAATTAAACAACATCCCCTATAAAATATCAAGAAAAAGGAACCGGCTAAAAAACCGGTTCCCTGTTTATGTCTTTTAAGTAGTCGATAGTCAGATGCTCAAGCTGTCTCAAGTGGAAGCTGAGCAAGCTCGTCAAGAATACGCTCCTTAACTGCTGTAGGCTCCTCATCAAGTGAATAAGCAAGCTCATTGTACAAAAGCTTTTCTGCAATGCCAAGATATTTCTCATCCATGGATGCAAACTTCTTGCCTTCCATTTCACGAACTGCCTTAACTCTGCGAAGAGTCTTAACAAGACGCATCATCTCATTTGTGGCATTTTTTTTGATAAGCTCAAGAATAACAGCTTCAGCCTTTTTGCCAACTGGCAACTCTACTATTTCAAGTTCATCAAGCTCTTCAATAAGCCCCTCAGCATCGTCAGCGCCAATGACTTCACGCATCTTATCTTCGGCACCTTCCACTGGAACATATAAGGAGCCATTGATATCTGTCACTGAAACCATTAAGTAATACAGTTTCTCTTTTCCCCTCTCAAGAAACGGTGGTACCAAAATATCGCGCACCTTGCATAATCCATGACTTCCATACACAACACAATCGCCTTTGTTCAACATATCTGTTCCTCCTTTGGAAAAAGCTGCCACAGTGGCAGCACAAACAATCCGGACAATGTAAGCGCTTTCAATATTTTAGGGCAAAAAAAGCGTAGTTCGGTGTTTTTCGTCCCCCCGACTACGCCGCTTGATATATAATATATTAACACATTATAAACAAAATTGCACATCTAAATTTTCGAAACATATCTTTTGAGTCGTTAAGTAGTAAACTTTTAATCACTAAAATAGTTTCCTATAACCGTACATTCCACATGGCTGCTGTCATGTAATTGACGTGTTCCGTTCTGACCTCATGGAGCATTGGGACATGGGATTCGTAGTTGGTGTGATGCAGTACAAATCCGCATTTCTCCTGAACTTTTTTGGAGCGGTTATTACCATCAAAATATGCACAATAAATTTTATTTAATCCAAGATCATCAAATCCATGCCTCAGAATTTCCTTAACAGCTTCTGTGGCATATCCTCGATTCCAATATGGCATTCCAACCCAGTAGCCAATTTCGCCTTCGCCCTCTGCCCTTGACCTTTCAGGATTCTCTTCGGTCATGAGACTTATGCACCCTACAGGCTTATTGTTGCCACCTTTTTCCACAATGGCATAATCCTCATCACCGTTTAATACGGTTCTGATGATTGCTCTGCTGTAGGCTACATTCTCATGAGGAAGCCAGCCGGCTTTTTTGCCAATTTCCGGGTTTCTTGCAAGAAAATACAGTGCTCCTGCATCTTCCTCTGTCCATTTTCTAAGTATTAAACGATTAGTTTCGAGTATCATACAAATCAACCATGGAAAAGCTTGCTTGTCTGATAACGTGCCTCACAGGTAAGGTTGATGCCAAGCTTGTGAAGAGTGTTTTCATCTGTCTGTGACAGGATAACAGAAGAGTGAACTTCACAGCCTCTAAGAGCATCAAGCTGAGCAAGTGCTTTGGCTGCATCAGGATCCGTTCCTGCACAGATTGTAAGCGCAATAAGGATCTCATTAATATGCAGGTGTGGATTGTTATTTCCAAGATAATCAATCTTTAGCTTCTGAATAGGTTCAATAATTGTTGGAGCAATAAGGTCTATACTGTCATCAACTCCGCCAAGTGTCTTAAGCGCATTTAAGAGCATTGCAGATGTAGCGCCCATAAGAGGTGAAGTCTTACCTGTAATGACTCTTCCATCAGAAAGTTCGATAGCTGCTGCCGGCTCACCAGTAACCTCAGCCTTGAGATTAGCAGCCGCCACAACCTTTCTATCCTGAATGGAAGTCTCAGCCTTTTTCATCAATAGCTCAAGCTTATCAACTGTTTCCTGATTACTTTCACCATTTCTAAGGGCAACCTTTTCTCGATAATAACGACGAATGATCTCGCCTCTTGCAGCTTCTTTTACCGCATCATCATCAAAGATGCAGTTACCAGCCATATTAACGCCCATATCTGTTGGTGACTGGTATGGAGACTTGCCGTAGATTTCTTTGAACATTGCGTTAAGAACAGGGAATACATCTACGTCTCTGTTGTAGTTAACAGTAGTCTCTCCATATGCTTCCAGATGGAAAGGATCGATCATATTTACATCATTAAGGTCAGCTGTTGCTGCCTCATAAGCAAGATTAACAGGGTGTTGAAGCGGGATATTCCAGATTGGGAATGTCTCAAACTTGGCATATCCAGCTTTTACCCCATGCTTGTTTTCATGGTAAAGCTGAGACAGACATACTGCCATTTTGCCGCTTCCAGGGCCAGGTGCTGTTACAACTACGAGAGAATGACTGGTCTCTATGTAGTCATTTTTGCCATAGCCTTTATCACTAATAATAAGAGGAATATTTCCAGGGTAGCCTTCGATTGAATAATGTCTGTATACTCTTACTCCAAGGGCTTCAAGCTTGTGCTGGTAAGCAACTGCACTTTCCTGTCCCTCGTATCTTGTAAGAACTACGCTTCCTACATATAAGCCATAGCCTCTGAATGCATCGATAAGTCTCAAAACATCCATATCATAAGTAATACCAAGATCGCCGCGAACCTTGTTTTTCTCGATATCGCCTGCGTTGATTACTATAACGATTTCAACATCTTCTCTAATCTGCATGAGCATCCTGATCTTACTATCAGGCTGAAATCCAGGCAGTACACGTGATGCATGGTAGTCATCAAAAAGTTTTCCACCAAATTCCATGTAGAGCTTTCCGCCAAACTGAGATATTCTCTCTTTGATACGCTCAGACTGCATTTTTAGGTATTTGTCATTATCAAATCCGATTTTCATAGCGTCCCCTGTTCCTTATTAATTCTTTTTACAAATTCAATATTTCCAATAAATTATAATAAAATATCTCTGCTATCATTTTCAACACCTTTGTCGCGATAATCCATATCCTGTTGGTTTTTTTACCAAATGGCGTCAGCTGTCTGATGTCGGAAGTATCTCTAAAAGCTTATCCCTATCTACTGCCGTAAGAAGTTCCTTGATTCTCCTATAGTCTTCTTCGAAGTCCTTAGGCATTTTATAATCATCCATCATTCCAATAACTGCATCCGCGCTGTCAAAATCAAAGACCTCTACAAATTCACGAATGCTCGAAAGAGCTTCCTTTATGCCACCCCTGTCAAGCTCTTCCTTCTCAACCGCCTCACTTGTGCTGAATATATTTTCAATAATCGGCTTAAGGCTTCTGTACATCTCAAGAAGCCTCGGAGTTAGTTTATTTAGTTCATCAATATTTCTGTTATTACCGTCATTTTCTAGCTGTGCTGCAAGATTTGACAGCTCCATGGCACCAATAAGTCTCGAAGAGCTCTTAAGTGCATGGACCATAACAGTATAATCATTGATATTCCCTTCCCTAAGGTACTTTTCTATCAGCTCTGATTTTTCATCAATAGCAATAAGGTAATCATTCAAAACCTTCTTTAATATTTCTTCTGAAGAGCAGTTATTTAAAGCTTCTCCCACATCGATTCTATCCTCAGCATACAGCGCTATTTTTTCCAGGAAATTATCTTCTTCGCGGGCGGCAGTAGCTTCCGTCTCTTCAAATATTTCAATCTTTGACTGCGGCAGGTATTTAAGGAGCATCTGTTCAAGCTCTATGCCGGTAACAGGTTTTGCCAGATAATCTGTAAAACCTTCTGAAATGTACTCTCTCCTTGCACCTGAGATTGCATTGGCAGTAAGTGCGATGCAAGGGGTATCCTTACTCATATTGCTATCCATTTCCTTCATAAGATGGAGAGTCTGTATACCATCCATTTCAGGCATTCTGTGGTCGATAAATATCAGGTCATATTCATTTCCAGCAACGAGGCCAAGACCTTCCTTACCGCTAAGTGCTGTATCTATGATGATCTGAGTTTTCTTCAAAAGCTCTTTTACCACAGTAAGATTAACTTCGGTATCGTCAATAACAAGTATTCTTGCAGACGGAGCATGGAACATTTCGTGATAGCTTGAAGACTTAACAGGAATCTCTTTGATATGCTCCCAGATATCGCCTATAGGCTGCCAGTCAACAACCTTTTGCAAAAGATCAAATTCAAACCTTGAGCCTACACCATAGGAAGTTTCAAGCCTTAGCTTAGAATCCATCATACCAAGGAGATTGTTTACAATGCTCATGCCAAGTCCGGTGCCTTCAATGGTCCTGTTCTTGTCCTCTTCAAGCCTTTCAAAAGGTGCAAAAAGCTTGCTATAGTCTTCTTCTTTGATACCAATTCCAGTATCGTCTATAGCTACATGCATGCAGATAAGCTTGTCAGACTGCCATGTATAGTTAATTTCCAGTTCAACATGGCCTCTTTCTGTGTATTTCAAAGCGTTGTTTAAAAGATTTAATATGCACTGCTTGATTCTTATTTCATCACCAAAAAGAACTGACGGTATTCCAGGTGCAACTTCAATCTTGAGGGTCAGTCCCTTTTTCTGTGCCTTTTCATTTATCATGTTATAAAGGTCGTTAACCAGCACTCCAAGGTCATATTCCACAGGCTGAATTTCCATTTTGTTAGCTTCAATCTTGGAGAAGTCCAGAATATCATTAACAAGAGCAAGTAGTATTTTTCCTGCGCTCTGTATATCTTCAGCATGCTTTAGGGTATCAGGTTCTTTTGTTTCCCTTATAATCATTTCATCCATGCCAAGGACAGCATTTATAGGGGTTCTGATTTCGTGAGACATGCTCGAGAGAAATGCAGACTTGGCATCATTAGCTGCTTTTGCCACCGCCAGATCGTCCTTTAGGCGCTTTTCTTCCTTTATTCGGTTTATGTACATATTGATTTCATTTAGCAAAAAGCCCAGAGAATCATATAGATCGCGTATTTCATCTTTATGAAATGGCTTTACGGAGCTTATACTATTTACAAACTCCTCCTTCTTTTCATCCGAGGTTGTGGTATAGCTCTTCATGTACATCGCTATTCGTTCGATTGGATAAACCACCGTTTTTTGCATGACATAGTCACACAGACTAACGCCTGGTACAAAGAGATTTATGCTCATGAACAATACCCGAAGTATATACGGGTTTCTCTGAACGTCATCGAGATATCTGACAGTCAGCCCTGTCAGGTACAGATTGTACACTAGGGCAACAATACCCACGTCAAATGCTGCCAGTGTCACAACTCCAATTGCAATTACGATGTTTACACGTCCTGCAAGCTTAGAATAATGTTGCTTACTGACATCGCCATACTGGTCAATGTATCTTTGTGTGTAAAAATGAGATGTATAGAAAACTTCTTTTACAGAATCAGGAGCTTTATTGTATAAAAGGCCAAGGAAAATAATGCTTACTATAGTCTCAGGAAGCACTGTAACCCAGCAATATAGCAAATCATACAGAGAAAATGTCTTGCCAATATTAACCAGAAGGCTCATGAGATACCACAAAGGTCCCTCTGAGAAACTAAGGGTAACTGTGGCAATGAGAGCCAGGCGAAGATTACTATATGCTTTTTTCTTGGCAAAATAGTAAGAAAGCAGTACTGTGATAAGAATTGCACAGTTAAAGTAGGATGCTTCCAGGTCAGCAAACATACTATGCAAAAAGATCGTAAGTGTAAACAGCATACTTGGAATAAAGCCAATCAGCCCAGGAATGATGATAGGAAAAATTTGACCATAGTAGATATGATGACCTGCTACAGTAAAGTAAAATCCATCAGTGCCATTAAAGATTCCTACTGCAGAAAGATTACTTCCCACTATCAGCAGGACTATCATAATTGCATAATGAAGAATTCTTTTGTTTTTGCTTAAATATCTAGGATAATTATCTGGCATAACCGCGCCTTCCCATATCACAAAAGCACACTACTATTTAGTATAGCATCCGTTATATGTCAAATCAGTATATCAATGATAAATTTTCGATAAATTATTTACGCATTATAATAATATGTTTGATTAGAAACTTTTAATGATTTGGGTATAAGTTTTTAATAATATTTTGTATATTAATAACTTATAATTAAGATATATATGCGCTGTTGCGCAGACTATGTGAAAGGGTGTAGAAATGGCTAAGGATGCTCTTACCGGATTGTATGATTTCCTTGAGTTCTCAGATATTTGCAAAAAACATTTAGCAAATAATCCGGGAAATTATGTAATCGTGGTTAATGATGTCAGCAACTTCAAATACATAAATAAGTTCTATAGCAAGGAAACAGGTGACTTTTTCATAAAGGAAATGGCGCTGTATTTCCATGTGAACAACCCAAGAAGTGTTTGTGCATGCCGCCTTGACTCAGAACAGTTCTGTACCCTTTTGGAAATTGGTGATACTTCACACAACGATGAGCTGGATAGGATTGCCACTATGAACAAGGTTTTCGAAACCAAGATGAGCGGTCAGTTCCCGGATATTTTTATTCACGTATATACCGGAATATACTTTTTTGGTAATTACAATGAAGACTTCCGTTCAGCCTTTGATAAAGCAAAACGTTCAAAAGCAAGTATCAAAGGCCGTTTCGATATTCCTTATCAGGTGTATGATCCAGAGAGATTTCTCGATAACGAAATTGTCATGGAAGCTTCCAGCACCTTTAGAAGAGCCCTTCAGGATGACAGAGTTACTGTTTTCCTACAGCCTAAGTTTTCTGTGTCTGAAAATAAGGCAATCGGCGCTGAGGCACTTGCCCGAATTATTTCAGAGACAGATGATATAATTCCTCCTGCAAGATTCATCCCTGCTCTGGAGCAGACAGGCATAATAGGCGTTCTTGATATGCTCATGGTCGAAAAAGTTTTTAAGCTTCAGAAAAAATGGATGGAGGAAGGACGAACTCTTTTCCCTATATCCATAAATATTTCCAGACAGGAATATATCAAGGATACTTTTGCAGATCAGATGATCGCTTTTCAGAAAAAATATGAAGTTCCTTCCTGCTGCATAGAATTTGAAATTCTTGAGTCAATGTTTGTAGATAATGACTCTCTAATTATAAGCACAACCAATGCATTAAGAGCTTATGGTTTCAGAGTAAGTGTTGATGATTTCGGTTCAGGATATTCCAATCTTAATCAGATTGCCAACATGCCTGCAGATTCCATCAAAATGGACAACAGCTTTGTCAGAACATCCCTTACAACTGAGAAAGGCTGCGTTGTGATCAAATCCCTCATTCAGCTTCTCCATGAGATAGATTACAATATCGTATTTGAAGGAATTGAAACAGAGGAACAAAAGGACGCTATTGTTTCAATGGGTTGTGACGTAATTCAGGGCTTTTATTACAGCAAACCCATACCAGTTTCAGAATTTGAAAAAAAATTTTTATAATTCTTTTCAAACTTAATATCCTTAAAAGCCTTTTGTTTACTCATTTTTAAAATTCTTTACTTAATTGTCGAAAATTTTTGTAAGCGTTTTCACAATTTATTCACACATTTTTCAAAAAAGTATGTATAATAATAATTACGAAGTGTTTATCACTTCTCCCCCTCATATGAAAAATGCCCGACATTTGATTGTCGGGCATTTTTCATTAATATATTAATATTTAAATGATTTTCTGATATAAAACCTTTGTGTAAGAAAACCATGTAAGCGTTTTCAGTTACTCAATTTGTTGAAAACCTTTATTTTACTTTTTTCTAAAATTCGGTTCCCTCAAACAACAATAATATCAACTATTTCAGGAAAGAAAAACCTTTTCCAGTATCATTCCTCATCCTTTATAACTACAGTTCCACCATTCTTTACAGAATCTTTCTGGATAAGCTCTATGGCTGCTGCCGCGATTCTCATCATGTTTGCAGCATTGTCCCCATAGCTTTCATATTTTTCTGCTGCCTGAAGGCAATACTGCCTTGCAGACTCTATTTCAGCACCAGTAAACATTT
>JAZRKG010000021.1:0-5853 GCA_045646185.1 Butyrivibrio sp. | reverse complement strand
GCTTGTAAAGAACTCATCATTTACTTTTGAAGGAGTATCCTACAGATCAGATAGCACAGGAGCTCTTGTAACAGGCTTTGTAACAAGCTGGGGATCAACATATTACTATGATCCTGATACATATGCCCTTGTAACAGGCTTTAGAACAATCGAAGTGGACGGTGAAGAAGTGCTGTATCACTTCAACCTTGATAATGGCAAAGCAACCAGCGGATGGTTCACAGAGGACGATGAGACATTCCATGCATACAAAGGTGTTGTTGATAGAGGCACTGTAAAAATCTGGTGGAAAACATACCATTTCGATGAAGTAACTGGAGCGTTGATCCAATAAGATATTCATAAATCAGCTTTGACAAAAAAGTAAATAGAAATAATAAACGCAAACTGAAACGCACATTATATCGCTATAGTGTGCGTTTCTTTACTATATCGCGCCAAAATGATAAAATTAATATGTCTATATCAGGAAAGGGCATATTATGCGAAAACACAGAGGCGCCATTTTAGCGTTTGCAAGTACGTTTATATTAATAATGTTTTTGTATGGTATAAATAGCACCGCTACAGACAATATAGTACATTCTGGTAATGTATTTACTGTTAATGTAGACGGTTCTTATTTGTCTGATTCTATGCATATAATTGGCAGCATATCTCAGAGTAGTGATGATAATAACTACAATTACATAAGATATGATTACAGGCTCTATAATGATATGGATATTCCCATAAAAAACTGGACAGCTTTGTTTGATCTTGAAGATGGAGTAATAGTTAAAGACTACGATGGAGTATTTGTTCATAAAGTCGAAAAGACTGACAAAGAGAATTACTATCTGGTAATTCCTGATTACGACATAATGGATATAGACAGCAAGGACTCTGTCTCTTTTTCAATAACACTTGGAAGTCAGGAAGGAAATGAATTCAGGCTGACAAGCCTCTCCATTCTGGGTACCTGTTATGAAAAAAACATCTTTGATATATTTAATGTGCTAATTACTATACTTCTTGCGTTATGGGGGTTATTGGTTTTCATATACATCTACAAAAACTTCAATTTAAAGGAATATAGAAGACGACAGAAAATGGATGAACAGATAATCATCCAGGCAATGGATACCTTTGTAAGATTTGTTGATGCCAAAGACACTTACACGCGAGGCCATTCCAAACGTGTTGCCATGTATGCCAAGGAAATCGCCACCAGGATGAAACTTCAGGAAGATGAAGTCCAGAATATCTATTACATTGGACTTTTGCATGATGTTGGCAAAATAAGCATTCCAGATACTGTTTTGAATAAGCCTGGCAAACTTACTGACGAGGAGAGACTTATTATCCAGAGCCACACCGTGGCTGGTGGTAATATGTTAAAAAATTTCACTTCAATTCCGGGCGTCAGAGAAGGTGCGTTATATCATCATGAACGATATGATGGAACCGGATATCCTGAAGGTCTTAAAGGTAACGATATTCCTCTTTATGCAAGAATAATCTGCATTGCGGACTCTTATGACGCAATGTCCAGCAGTAGAGTTTACAGAAGACATCTAAACAGAGATGAAGTAATTGAAGAACTCAAGCGCTGTACCGGAACACAGTTTGATCCAAAGATTGTTGAATACATGATTGATATGATTATGGATGGTTATGTCAATATTGTAAAAAACGAAGTAGCAAAGGATGACGAAGACTACAAAAATAATGCTATTTAATAAACTCTCTATATAAAGCTCAAAGACGTTTTGTTGTATATGTTATAACAAAACGTCTTTTTGTGTTCGAATATTAGAACTTGCCAAATAAATCTCTATACAATATAATCAGAAAACGTCGGCAATCCGCTGACCATTATTTAGCTATCAGCTAAATGATACATCCCAATTTTGTTAGTTCAGAAGGCTAATAGAAAGCGTGACTTTTGGCTATGAATGACATACATTTCTTTGCCGTCTGAACAATTTGATCAATTGTTAAGAGAGGTTTTTATGAAGTTAAATAAAATAAAAAAGAAGTTTTTGGAAAACAGAGGCTCGCTTACTGCGGTCACTGCACTTGTTGTCATCGCTGTTGCTGCAGGCTTTGTTGCAGGCTATTGTATCCCGGACTCAGCATCCATGTTGCAAAAAGAAAAGACTGTTTATGCCAATGATTCTATAGTCGTAGAAACTGTAGATAAATCAGCTACAGCAGACACCCTTGAGAATATTAAGACATATCTTGATTCTGTAGAAAAAAGTATTGATAACAATTTGGAACTGATCCAGGAAGTAAAGGAAAATACTTCAACTACTGAAAATAACACCCAAAACAGTTCGCTTATAAAGCAAGTGGATAATGTTAACACTGAGATGACTACCATAAATAAGTCAATAACTGATACAAAAGATATTATCAAAGCTTTGCAGGATGAACTTCAGAAAGATGGGACCAATAATACGCAGACTGTCACAGATAAGATAACTGAGGTAACAAATAACCTCCAGACCATCAAGGAAAGCTATACAACTTCTCAGGAAAGCATCAAGTCTTTGATAAAAGAAATAGAGAAAAGCCGTACCTCAGATAGTAAAGAACTTTTAAAATACTTGAAAACAATGCAGAACAATATGGATGATTCTGACGTAAAGCGTTTTGATGATATGAATAAACAGCTTGCTTCTACAGAGAAAAACATAAGCAATCAGCTAAGCACCATGGACAAAGGCATTATTGATCAGCTAAATAATGGCAATATCAATCTGATAAATCAGCTGGGCATTCTCGAACAGAACATTTCAAGTCAGTACAGCAGTGGTAATGCTGATATTACCAATCAGCTTGACCAGATCAATCAGAATATCCAGAATTCTTTTACATCTGTGAATAATGGTAAAAAGCTTTTGGCATCCACATTATTCACAGTACATGGAATCTCCATAAACGAGGATGCTACTTTTGCACAGATAAGCGAAGCTATTAAAAGTATCGAGAGAGAATACTATCTGGGTGTGCAGGAAATACCTGGAGAAATATCCTATGACTATCACCATCATGTGGATGGAGAGGGCAATTACTGCACTGAGGAAAGAGTCGATGCCGAGCATCAGGGCGGCTGCTTTACCATACCTCATTACCATGTCCACCAGGGTAATAACCTTGAGAAAGGTGGCTGTTATACCGTCCCTGTTTACCACAAGCATGGTTCGGGTTGTTATAGAGAGGGCACAAGCTTTAATATGCAGAATATGGGCTCTGCAGGCTGGAGCGATGGTGGCTGCGAAGCAAGTTATTGGAAGTGCCGAGACTGTGGTTACACTTTCCAGGGAACAACAAGGTATGAGCCTGCCTGCCATCATAACTGTCCAAAACATAGAACTCTCATTTGTAAAAAATCAGGAAGCCATATTGACAGATATGCTCTTGGCTGTGGCAAAACAAAAGGTACGCTTGAAGGCTATGACGCTGCCTGTGGCTTTGTGGAAAATCAGATTGTGGCTGCCCATATTGTATATAATCAAAATGCTGTAAAAGATGGCGTTACTACAAGGATTCTTGAGTCCTCCCTTATGGTGGAGAGCCTTAACCCGATACCTATGCAGGATCTTTTGGAGGATATCATAACAGATAATCCTCCAGAAGCTGATACTTTGCCTATGCCAGCTGAGCCGGAAAAAACAGGAGATGAAGAAATTCAAAACAACGATGATAATAAAAAGACTGACAGCAGTAAAGAAAATAGTTCATCTAACAGTTCTTCAGTAGCCGCCGGAGCATCAGTCGAAAAATCAGAAGAGGAATCTTCAGAAAGTGAAGCGCAGACTTCGGATAGTGAACAGGACTATTCGGCAAAAGAACTCAGGGAGACAGAAACCGGCGCAGAAGAAGACCGGGTAGATACTGAATTATCAAGTGACTCTGAAGAAAATTAAATGCAATTTAATTGTGAACATAAAAACTGTTCTACATGTCTTGACACAGATTGCACAAAAGTCATACAATAAGAAACTGTAAAAGTTTATTTTTTGAACGGAGGCGATTATTAATGACAAAGATAGATATTATTAGTGGTTTCCTTGGAGCTGGTAAGACTACTCTTATTAAAAAGCTCTTACAGGATGCTCTTAATGGAACTAAAACAGTGCTTATTGAAAATGAGTTTGGTGAGATTGGTATCGACGGAGGCTTTCTTAAGGAAGCAGGTATTGAGATCACAGAGATGAACTCAGGTTGCATTTGCTGCTCATTGGTTGGCGATTTTGGAACAGCCCTTAAGGATGTTATGAAGACCTATGCACCAGACAGAATCATCATCGAGCCATCAGGTGTAGGTAAGCTTTCTGATGTTATGAGAGCTATCCAGAACGTGACAGATGATACTCCAGACATGGAGCTTAACAGTGCTGTCACAGTTGTAGACGTTACCAAGGCCAAGGTATACCTTAAGAACTTTGGTGAGTTCTACACAAACCAGATTGAAAATGCCGGTACAATCATCCTTACAAGAACAGATAAGGCTGATCAGAAAAAGATTGAAGAGGCAGTTGATATAATTCGTCAGCACAATGATAAGGCTACAGTTATCACAACTCCTATTGCTGAATTAAATGGTAAAGACATTCTTGATACTTTTGAAGGAAACAATGACCTTGAGGCAGAGCTTCTTAAGAAAGTAATGGAAGAAGAGCATGAGCATCATCACCATCACCATGATCACGGCAGTGTTGCTGTTGCAGATGAGGAAGGTGTTATTGTTCACAGAGCTCATCATGACGATGATGACGAGGATGAGGATGAGCACGAGCATCACCACCATCACGACCACGATGACGAGGATGAGCACGAGCATGAGCATCACCACCATCATCACGACCACGATGACGAGGATGAGCACGAGCACCACCACCATCACCATCACGACCACGATGACGAGGATGAGGATGAGCACGAGCATCACCACCATCATCACGACCACGATGACGAGGATGAGCACGAGCATCATCATCACCATCATGACGCTGATGATGTATTTACAAGCTGGGGCATGGAGACACCTCACAAATATACTATGGATGAGATCAAATCTATGCTTGATAAGCTTGAAGATGAAGCTACATTTGGTATCGTTCTTCGTACAAAGGGAATGGTTCCTGCTGAAGACGGCACATGGATCGAATTTGACTATGTTCCAGGTGAAGCAGACGTTAGAACAGGAGCACCTGATGTTACAGGTAAGTTCTGTGTAATCGGTTCTGAATTAAACGAAGACAACCTTGAGAAACTCTTCAGAAGAAGACTTTAATTAGATGAAAGGCAATAGGTTATTATTATGAAACCGGTATATGTAATAAATGGTTTCCTTGACAGTGGAAAAACAGACTTTTTCAGATATACAATAGCTCAGCCTTATTTCAAGACAAAGGGACGCACACTTCTTGTAGTATGTGAAGAAGGCGAAGATGATTATGATGAGAACCTTCTTACCAGCACCAATACTGTTAAGGTAGTACTTGAAGATGAGGCGGATTTTACACCTGCCAAGCTTATGAGCTTTGAAAACAAATATAATCCTGAAAGAGTTCTTATTGAATTCAATGGAATGTGGGATTTTAGAAACTTCCACCTTCCAAAACCATGGAAATTGGAGCAGCAGATAACCGTTGTTGATGCTTCCACATTTACCATGTACTTTAATAACATGAAGTCACAGCTTGCAGAGCAGCTTCGTGGTTCAGATCTTATTCTTTTCAACAGATGTGATGGAATAGAAGACCTTGCTTCCTACAAGAGAAATGTTAAAGCTATCAACCAGAAGGCTGACATTATCTTTGAGGATATGAATGGTGAGGTGGATGTAACTCTTGATGA
>JAZRKG010000020.1:0-2235 GCA_045646185.1 Butyrivibrio sp. | reverse complement strand
AGCTGCTCAGGAGAATTATTTCCAATATTGTAAACCTTGTATCTGACACCCTTTTCTGTCGGCTTTGGAGGATTGGTCAGCATGTTGAATACACCTGTTACAATATCATCCACATAAGTGAAGTCTCTCTTCATATCACCATTATTAAATATCTGAATAGGCTGATCCTTCATGATCTTGTTGGCAAAAAGGAACAGTGCCATATCAGGTCTTCCCATTGGGCCATATACTGTAAAGAAGCGCAGTCCTGTTGCAGGGATGTCATAGAGCTTGCTATATGCGTGAGCCATAAGCTCGTTGGACTTCTTAGTGGCAGCATAGAGGCTGACTGGCTCGTCTACCTTGTCCTCTGTAGAAAAAGGAATCTTGGTATTTCCACCATAAACCGAACTTGAGGAAGCATAGAGCAAGTGCTTTACAGGATTGTGTCTGCAAGCCTCAAGAATATTATAAAAGCCAATAATATTGGAATTTATGTAAGTATCAGGATGGTCGATACTGTAACGTACACCAGCCTGAGCTGCAAGATTTACCACTACATCAGGTTTCTCTTTTGCAAAAAGCTCATCAATTGTCACTTTGTCAGAGATATCACCCTTTACAAATGTAAAGGTGCCGTTATCACCTTTTCCGCTGATCTTTTCGATTTCTTTTAATCTATCTTCCTTGAGAGTTACGTCATAGTAATCATTGAGATTATCTATTCCGATTACATTGCCTCCATGCTCAAGGATCCTTTTGGACAAATAATAGCCGATAAAGCCGGCAGCGCCTGTTATAAGATACTTATAATCTTTATTAAAATCATTCATTAGTTTCTACCTCAAATTCTTAAAAAAACGCATCATATACACTTTTTTTGTTCATAAGTTTAAGAACATATACTCAATATAATAATACGTTTCCGGATTCACAACAATTCCTCATAAGTTTTTTCATTTACAAAAAATCTTTTATCTGCTTATCCATAACAGTCGGTATCTCTCCGCCCTTTAGATAACAGTCTGTCCACTCAATGATATTTTCCATGGCCTTATCAATATGCCAGTGTGGATTCCATCCAAAAGTTGCCTTTATCTTAGAGCAGTCCAGCTTCAAAAATCCTGCTTCGTGAGGTCCGCCATCACTTATATTTTTCCAGGAAGCTTTTTTTGCAGAATCATCTTTTTCATAGAAAGCATTCCAGCTATTACAAAACAGGTCAACCAACTGCCCTGTTGTAACGCAGTCACAGTCATCCGGTCCCACATTATAATTGCCTGCATAGCTCATATCTTCATACTGAGCCGCTGCCAGCATCAGGTAACAGTATATCGGCTCAAGAACAAATTGATATGGTCTTGTAGAATATGGATTTCTGACAATTATCTCATCCCCAGCCTGCATGGCTCTGACACAATCCGGAATGATACGGTCGTTTGCAAAATCGCCACCACCTATTACATTTCCCGCTCTGGCTGTTGATATTGCACAGCTCCTTCCGCCTTCCTTTGTATTAAAAAAGGAGTTTTTGTAACTGCTGGTAACCAGCTCTGAGCAGGATTTGGAGTTTGAATATGGGTCATAACCATTGAGCTCCTCGTTTTCCCTGTAGCCCCATGACCATTCTCTATTCAAATAAACCTTATCCGTAGTTACATTCACAAAAGACTTTACGCTGGCTGTATTTCTGACACATTCCAATACATTTACCGTGCCCATTACATTAGTCTCATAGGTATAGACCGGATTCTTGTAGGAATCGCGTACAATTGGCTGAGCAGCCATATGGATGACTATCTCAGGCTGCGCCTCGTCAAAAACCTTCTGCATATGAGCCAGATTTCTGATATCACCTACAACTGATGTCATGTGTTTTTCCACATCAGCCAGCTTGAAGAGACTTGGTTTTCCACAATCTGCTGTGCATGCCTCATCCATTCCGTTATCTCCAGCTTCAAGGGCATAGCCCGTAACAATAGCACCTGCTCCTATGAGCATTCTGCACATCCAGGTTCCTTTAAAACCAGTATGGCCTGTTACCAAAACCTTTTTTCCCTTATAAAAATCCATTGAAAAATCGTATTTTGACATTGTTTAATACCTCAAATAATATTTTGACCCTAGGGGACGGGGTCAATGTCATTTAGATAAGAAAAATCAGTTAACTGATATCAATATCATTTACTATTTCTTACATAACGATGTTTTGATGTTTTTTCATTTAGTTCTTCCAGAAATTGTTAAATTCTGAGA
>JAZRKG010000019.1:0-13848 GCA_045646185.1 Butyrivibrio sp. | reverse complement strand
ACCGTTATTATCAACATAGGAATAAACTTCTATGGAGCACTTCTGCTCGTGTACAATGTATAAAAATCTTCCGTCTCTGGAAAACTGCATATGTCTTGGTGCAGATTCCTGATCACAGTGAATTACGTCTACTTCTTTAAGCTTACCTGTTTCAAGATCAAGTGAATAAACATTTACTCTGTCCATTCCAAGATCTGCTGCACACAGATACTTATTGTCCTTAGAAACCTTCAGACACTGAACATGTGGAATATGGTTACGTCCTCCAGCAATTCCAAGTCCCTTATGGAACTTCTCATCTGTGATTTCACCAATACTGCCATCCTCATTAAGTCTGAGAACTGTTATTTTTCCATCATGGTATCCGGCTGTAAGAAGGAATTTGTCCTCCTGATCCATGTTAAGATAACATCCACGCATACCATTGATAGATGCTTCGTTTAAAAATGTAAGTGATCCGTTCTCCTCAATGTGGTATGATTCAACACCCAGATCGGTAATCGAATACAAAGTCTTACCATTATGAGCTATACCAATGTATGAAGAGTTAGTAATTTCAACTTTTTCTTTTTCTTTAAGGCGGCCACCTTTCATATCCACATCATAGATACGAATACCGAACTTTGCGCCTGTACCTGTTGTGTAGCTTGCAATATATGCTACATATTTTTCCTTGCCTGCCATAAATGCCTCCTTGCTATCTATTTCTTAGATAGTCAACCTCAAACTAAAGTTTATCATAAATTTAACAATCTTGAAATATAGTTATCAGACAATTTATCAATTTTTATCAGCAAGTTTAGAATATGAATTCCTATAAAAGCGGTTCATCCTTATACAATCAATGGTTGAAAGGAAATGTCCCTCTCCGTATCTGAGTACTGCAAGGTGTGCAAGGCATCCTTTATCAAGCACAATAGAAACAGCCTGGGCATCATCCAGTGTAGAGCCAAGGCAATAAGCACCGTCATTTAGTACAAATACTGCATTAACATGCTTTTTGACAATAATCTTATTTCCATCTCTTCCATGATCATTTACAGGAATCTTGATCTTAACGCCAATAAGCTGTGCAAAATCATCCAAAAGAGGTCTCATCTGGTTTACTCTTCTTGAGATAGTCATTACTGCGTCAGACTTATTATGAACTATATATTTAACATCAGGTCTTTTAGCATAGATTTCCTTATGTATTCTTTTAACTCTGTCAGGAACATCAGGCAAATCATAGACAATTTTGCCATTTTCCAAGTGACTGGAATATCCCTCATCCAGTCCGTGAGCCATATCAATCTTGCATACATCAATAAGATAATTGTTGCAGGCAACTTCAAGTTTTTCAGAAGCAGCCACAGCTTCTGCTCCATTTGTTCCAAAGCATACAGCACCATGGTTGGCCATAATTATCGTATCTGCATTCTGGTATTTATGAGCGCATCTGCCAACATTATCAGCAAGTTTATCTGTACCTGGATATCCATAAACAGCGCAAGGTACAATATATCTTTCTTCATTGTATTCTGTTCTGATTTCTTTTTTACCAAGAGCCCCAGCCACTGTAGCATATACCTGATGAGTATGTACAATGAATCTCACATCTTTTCTTGCTTTATAACAGGCTGCATGAACCTTATACTCACTTGAAGGCTTGATATTACCTTCATAGCTTAAATCTCCAAGATTCACCAAAACGATTTTATCAGGTGTAAGATCTTCATACTTTATTCCACTTGGTGTTATCAGAAAATGTCTTTTATCAACTCTGCAGCTTATGTTGCCCCAGGTTCTGACAATAAGACCTTTCTCCAATAATTCAAGTCCTACTCTGATTATTTCTTTTTTTACTTCAAGTAAATCTTTCTCTTCGTTTGCCATTATCCTCTAATCTGTCCGTTTCCAATAATTTTATATTTATAAGATGTAAGCTCTCTAAGGCCCATAGGTCCTCTTGCGTGGAGCTTTTGTGTACTTATGCCTATTTCTGCGCCAAAGCCAAACTCAAAGCCATCTGTAAATCTTGTGGATGCATTCACATATACACAGGCAGCATCAACGCCATTAAGGAACTTTTCTGCTGTTTCATTATTCTCAGTAATAATTGCTTCTGAATGACCGGTGTTATATTTATTGATATGGTCAATTGCCTCATCAACACTTCCCACAGTCTTAATGGAAATCTTATAATCCAGATATTCTCTGCCATAGTCTTCTTCTGTTGCAGCAATTGCATCAGGCATGATTTTTAATGTATCTTCATCTCCATGAACTTCTACATTTTTCTCCTTGAAGGCCTTATCAATAAGAGGCAGGAAGCTGTCTTTAATGTCCTTATGTACAACAAGAGATTCTGCAGCATTGCAGACACCAATTCTCTGAGTCTTGGCATTTATAATAATTGGAACAGCCTTTTCAAGATCAGCATCCTTATCAATATAAATATGGCAATTGCCTGTACCAGTCTCAATAACAGGAATTGTGCTATTTTCAACAACACTTCTGATAAGACCGGCACTTCCCCTTGGAATAAGAACATCCACATATTGATTAAGCTGCATAAACTTTTTGGTGACTTCTCTGTCTGTATCTCTGATAAGCTGAATAGCATCAGGAGTAATACCTGATTTTTCGAGGCTATCTCTTATTACATCAGTAATTGCACAGTTTGATTCTATGGCATCGCTACCACCTTTAAGAATTGTAGCATTGCTGCTCTTAAAGGTAAGACTAAATGCATCTGCAGTTACATTAGGGCGAGACTCGTAGATAATTCCTACAACTCCCATAGGCACTCTTACCTTTGAAATCTTAAGCCCATTTGGTCTTTCAAACTCTTCCATTACTTCTCCAACAGGATCCGGAAGTTCTGCAACCTGTCTTATTCCTTCAGCCATGCCTTCAATTCTCTTCTCATCAAGGCGAAGTCTGTCAACCATACCATTCGGCATTCCATTTTCTCTGGCTCTTGCAAGATCCTTTTCATTGGCAGCAAGTATTATCTCTGAATTATCTACAAGTGATTTGGCAACCTCAAGTAAAGCGCCATTTTTGCTCTCTGTAGCAAGCTTTTGTAATTCATATTTTGCTTTATATGCATTTTCCCCAAGTTCAATTAAATTCACGCCCATACTCACATCCTCCATTGACACATTTCCTTTATCTAAACATATCATAGCAAAAAAAGCAATGAAAGTTATAATTTTTAGGGATATTTGTCTGACAACTCATGGGCGAGGATGTATAATCCGATTATGGACAAAAAACATTTTAGAAAAATCGCAATCAAAAAAAGAGATTCTTTGACAGAATCGGAAATCACAGAAAAAAGTTTGCTTATTGCAGAAAGGCTTTATGAGCAGGAAGGTTATAAAGATGCCGCAAACTTGCTTGTTTTCTGCAGCTTCGGCTCTGAAACTGAAACCTATGGCATAATAAAAAGGGCTTTGGAAGATAATAAAGCTGTATACTGTCCAAAGATCACTGATTCAAAGAACCATATCATGGAATTTGCCAGAGTTTCTTCTGTAGACGACTTAAAAGAAGGATATATGTCAATATTAGAGCCACTAGGCAAAATTTTCTACGAATATACAGAAGGAGATAATACACTGATGATCATGCCAGGCACAGCCTTTGATCGTAGTCTGACAAGAATCGGTTATGGCGGAGGCTACTACGACAGATTTCTTGAAAAAAATAAAGAAATAAAAACCATGGCCATTGCATTTAATTGCCAGATTTTTGATACCAGCCTTCCTGCAGAAGTTACAGACATAAAACCCGCTTTAATAATAACAGAAACCGGAATCATAAACTGATTCCGGTTTTTATCATTGTAAATTCTTATATTTAGCAGCAATTGTTTCAGCAACTTTAATGCCATCCATGGCTGCAGAGGTTATACCGCCAGCATAACCAGCTCCTTCACCGCATGGATACAGACCCTGAACATTAATAGATTCAAGAGAAGCATCTCTGGTTATTCTAACCGGTGAAGATGTACGGCTTTCTACTCCGTCAATAATAGTATCTTCACTATCATACCCCTTTATCATATGGCCAAAATGTTCCATACCTTCAAGAAAAGCCTCATTCAGTTCCAAAGGTAAAATATTATGCACGTCAGCAAATCTGTATTTTCCCTTTATCTGTGGTTTATTACGATCTTCTATATCTGTATGCCTATTATCACCTAAAGAAAAATCTGCATTGCCTTGTTTTAGGGCATCAACACCTTTTTTAAAGTCATCATAATATTCAACCGGAACGTCACCCATTCCAATTTCATATGCTTTCTTTTCAATCCTTCTCTGGAACTCCACACCAGCAAGGGCACCTTTTCCTCCAAAATCCTCTGGAGTAACAGCAACAATTATGGCGCTATTGGCATTAAGTCCTGCTCTGTCACGATAACTCATACCATTTACTGCAAGATGTCCCTCTTCAGAGGATGCATTAACAACATAGCCACCTGGACACATACAGAATGAATATACGCCTCTTCCGGATGAGCTTCTTGATACAACCTTATATGGTGAAGGTGGAAGTGTTTCCGGTTCTGCCTGTCCATACTGTGATTCATTGATAAGGCTCTGCTTATGTTCTACTCTAAAGCCCACAGCAAAAGCCTTGGGTTCCATAAAGATTCCCTGTTCATTAAGCGTATAAAACGTATCTCTGGCACTGTGACCTATTGCAAGAACAACATTTTCAGAGTAAATAGCCTCGTCCCCAATTTTTACACCAGCTATTTTATAGCAGGAACCTATTTCACCTTTTTCAATATCTGTCTTGTTTTCAGCCTCATTTTTTTCCAAAATAAGCTCAGTAACCTGAGTATCAAATCTTACCTCTCCGCCAAAAGAGATTATATCCTGCCTGATGTTCTTTACAACCTTTGAAAGCACATCAGTCCCAATATGAGGCTTGCTCTCATATAAGATATCTTCATCGGCACCATGGGTGGCAAAGATTTTTAAAGCTTCTCTGCCCCTTCCGTCCTTATCTTTTACCATGGTATTTAGCTTACCATCAGAAAAGGTTCCAGCTCCGCCTTCGCCAAACTGCACATTATTTCTGGTATCCAGTACTCCTGTTTCCCAGAATTCATTTACAGCTTCCTGTCTGGCGTCAACGTCACTTCCTCGTTCAAGAAGAAGTGGCTTGTAGCCATGCTTTGCAAGCTCATAGGCACAAAAAAGGCCTGCAGGCCCAGCACCTACAACAATTGGCCTGTTTGCCAAAGTCTTTTCCCCTGGATCAGGGAACTTAAAATGCTCCCGTTTGATTACTTCTGCATTCTTCAGCTTTGCTTTTTTAATAATCTTTTCTTCATTACCACCAGTCAAAGCCACATCAACCATGTAAATATCAAATATTTCCGGTTTCTTCCTGGCATCAATTGAATGTCTTATTATTTCAAGCGATCTGATATTTTTTTCATCAATTTTAAGTAGCCCTTCAACCTTTTTAGTTAAAAGAGTTATCAGTGCGTTCCTGTCACTTTCAGACCTGATATATGTATTATTTCCATTAGGAATTTTAATCTGATTAATTCTTATCAATTCTATTTTCCTTTACTTCATGTTCTGCGCAGCATAAGTAGCAGCTATATATGCTCCGGACCACGCCCATTGCAGATTGTAGCCTCCGCACCTTCCGTTAACATCGCACAGTTCACCTATGACAAATAAGCCCTTTATCTTTTTGTACTGCAGATTCTCATCAAGATCTCCAAGACTTACTCCACCTGCTGTAACCTGTGATGCCTGATAATCACCAACCTCTGAAATCTGAATCTTATACTGTCTATAATTATCAATTATGCATTTTAACATGCTATTTGAAATATTTCTAATTTTCATGCCAGGACTAAGTTTCATTCGTTTTAATATCATTTCATTTATATGGCTATTGGAAAAACCATTTACGAATTCAGCAACAGTCCTGTTTTTAGGCAGTTCCAGCATATCCTGTACAAATTTCTCATATCTCTCATCGCTGATCTGCGGGAGAAAATCCAATACAGCATGAACAACTCTTCCCGCTTTAAGATGTCTTGCAATAAGATCACTTGCCTGCATAACAGGTATTCCAGACAACCCCTTTGATGTTATCTGAATTTCTCCGTTTTCTGAAGTTATAAGCTCATTTCCGATAAAAAAATCTATTTTGGCATCAACTCTTACACCGCTGTCAGAAGGAAGATTTTCATCTTCACATTTCATATAAACCAGAGCCGGATAGGTGTCTTTTATATTCATTCCAAGTTTTTTACAAATGTAATAAGCATCACCGGTAGAAAAAGTTGATTTAGGGCCAGATAAACCACCTGTTGCAATTATTACTGAGCCGCATCTTATTGTGCCTTTATCAGTCCTTACTTCAAATTCATCATCTTTTGCGATTATTTCCTTTAACTGCTCTTTATATTGAATCGAAACATTTTCACTAAGTCTTACCAGTTCATAAAAAAGAGCATCCACAACAGTTTTGGCCTGGTTGGATACCGGATACAGGTAACCATCTTCGCTTTTAACAACCACACCAAGAGATGAAAAGAACTCCACAGTATCTTTTACCCCAAAGCGCAAAAGTGCCTTGTCCACGACTTCCGTGGCAGCAGGATTGAACATAGATCCTGACATATTAAGATTTGAAAGATTACACCTTCCATTCCCTGTCATGGACAGCTTTTTTCCAAGAGTATCTGACTTTTCGATTATGCAGATATCTCTTGCTCCTGCCCTATATGCAAATATGGCGGCGCTCATTCCTGCAGCACCGCCGCCTACAATAACAATTTTATTATTCACTTATTCTCCTTGAACTCATATTTGTGAGCTTAATAAAGAAATTACCAAGTGGCAGCTTGCTAAGACTATATCTCTCGATTCCTCGCATAAAAGCAAGAATCATAACATAAACAAAATAAGCAACTACAAGGCATACAGTCAAGGTAAGTATTTCACCTATAACGTATCTAAGGGCACTTTTTAATATAAGCGCCACAACACCCGAAACAATGCTTGCGATTATTACTACTAGTGGTCTATATAAATCATCTAAAGCAAAATCAAGCATAGTGCTTATAAGCTTAAAAAATACCAAATCATATATAAGCATCGCAATACCAAAGGCAAGCATGATTGCATGAAGACCTTTACCCATCCCTGCTATCATAATGCAGGATAAAATCAAGGTAACGCCACCATAAATTGCTACTCCAATAAGATTCAGTCCTGTATGTTCAAGTCCGATCACAAACCATTGAAGAAATACAAACAAGCTAAACACAACAATAAAAAACGCTGAAAAAGCCAAAAGAGACGCTTCATCATTAGTGCTGCTACCATATACTACTTCTAAAATAATGTCTGCGGTAAACATAACAAAAACAGCTACAGGAATAAAAGTCCTGATGGTACTGTGAAAAATCTGACCAAATAAAATTGAAGCGATATCTTTTTTATCCTTCTTATAAGCTGCATCAACCTGGTACCACTTCTTTATAATTGTTAGCAAAAGCAAAAACGTTGCAATAAGTAAAACAGGCAAAATCTTACCGGTTAAAACGCCAAGGTCAGACATGGCAATTGTGCTTTCATCTTCATCAACAATACCTTTTACATATAGTCTGATGTCTATGAGCATTACAAAAAAAGAAACAATCATTACCGGCAATGAATACTTAAGATTTTCAAAAACCTCAAGTTTTGAATCAAGGAACTTTGTAGCTCCGGTTTTTATGTATATGGCAATTTCTTTTTTCTTGGTCTCATAAAAAGAAGTAATGTAAATAAGGCTCAGCAAAGCTCCTACTGAAAACGAAATCATGCACACGCAGGCAGTGTAAAATCTTGAAATATAGTCTACATGTAATAATGCATTTACTTTAACACCATATGAATTAGCAAAAATCGAAAGCACAATTGTAAGAACAATTGATGACACACCAAGAATCATCATACTGACAAAATTCTGAATAGTATATCCCATTCCGTGAAGATAACCTCTGATACAACCCTGCACACTAACGAATAATATACCAGGAAGAATAAGCCATAGTACAAGGTAACCGCGTTCGAGATGGTATAAACCATTCATGATATTACCAGCAAATAATCCAAGCACGGCAATTATTATTACAGAAGCCAAAAAAGCAACAAGCATTGCTCTTTTAAATAAATCAGCTGCATTCTGATACTGATCTCTTTTTATTCTAAAAATAACCATTTTATATACTGAGCGTTCAAAACCAATCAGAAATACTCCGCAGATAAAAACATATAATATAACAGGAATGCTCAAAAAGCTTGCACACATAACCCCAGACATTCTGACTACAGGAAACATTGTAGCAATAAGAATAGATAACGCTATAAGTTCACCCTTGGCAAGCATGTCAGGACGCAACCTGAACTTTTCCTTTTCTTTAACCTTTTTCATAGCCCTAACCCCTCAAAGTACTAGTCTCTGGTAATTCCAAGCCCATCCAGAATACTGCTTTGTTTTTCCTCCATAACTTTGGCTTCATCCTCTTCCATATGGTCATAGCCACATAAATGAAGCATACTATGAGCTACAAGAAAGGCGAATTCTCTTTTTTCAGAATGACCATATTCCAAAGCCTGCTCTCTGACTCTTTTTTCATTGATTACTATATCGCCAAACATGATGACTCCAGTATCCAGATCCATACAGTCATTCCATTGCTCGTCGCCTTCTTCAGGAAAGACTCCGGGTTCATCGTAAGAAATATTAGGGAATGAAAGCACATCTGTTGGTCTGTCTATTTCTCTAAACTCCCTGTTCATTTCATGTATCCCTTCGTCATCTGTAATCAGAAGGTTGATTTCCACATCAAAAGGGCAGCTTTCTTCTTTGAGAACTGCTTCACAGACAGTTTTGGCGACTTCTTCAAAGTCAAAATCAAATTTGGCATCAACTTCATTTTCAACGTAAAAAATCATAGTATAATTTCTCTTTCTTCAAAAGCTTTCTCATGTTTTCCAAATCACTAAAGGAGATTTTGCTTCTGTTAAACTCTTTTTTCTCAAGCTTATGTTCAATAATCTTATCTATAAGCTCTTCATAATCAATTTTGGTATCTTTATCTTTACGAATGAGATACATAATCGATGAAACAACTGTCTCACAAAGGTTAACCACCGTAGCTTCCCTTGAAACATATCCGCTATTGGACTTTGAATCAAAGAATTCCTTTAAAAAAGGCAGTGATTCTTCCGGGAACTTATTCTCAATAAAAATAGGCTCCACATCTTCCCAGTTCTTTCCATCATTTAAAACATTAATTCTGCGATAATAAGAACAGGTCTTTACAGCTCTACTGTTTAGTTCAAGCTTAAGTGCAGCTCTTTCTGCAAGATAGGCTGTATGTATAGCCCTGTAGTATTCGTCTTTGTCTTTTTCTTTTATCTTAACCAAAAGTTCAAACTCGGGATCGTTTATGTCCATATACATGTCATTGCTGCCGCGAATAATATAAACACTAAATGCTCCAAGGGTTACAAACAAAATAATCGCATCAATGATAGTGCATACAACAGGTACTATCAGTGACACCCAGGTAAAGGTTTTATTCTGAAACAGTATATAAAAAGCGACAAATAAAACGAACTGCATAAGAAGCGATATGAATATAGGCCAACCAACATCCTGCGTCTGCTGAAGATTATCCAGCAGGACTACTGCAAGAGAACCTGCGAGAAAATAAATGACGAACTCACTATATCCCCCATTTTGTTCAAGCATCACGGATAAAACCAGCAAAGTGGATGAAGAAACTATTCCAATAAAGCTGTTTGAAAAAAGACTAAGTAAAACAAAAAACGCCATAAATGGCCATGCCCCATTTGAAATAAGTGGCAAAAATACTGATATAATAAGAATAGCAATATATACAGTTACAAAGCGCCATTGTTTTTTCTTATTTTCATACTTAAACAGGTCTTCATTTGTTGCATCAGTAAGCAAAAATACATTTATGCCTGAACATAAAATCATGACCACAACAATTTTTTCTATTTCTTCAAGCTCTTTTCCATAAAAGAGTGTTGCCCCAAATGTAATAAGCGTAGTAGTTACAAACAAAGCTACATACAAAGTGCTATTTTTTATTGAACCAAGTTTTTCTGTCATTTCCCCAAGTGACGCTCCATCTTAGTAATATTTTTCTTCTTTTTTCTATTTGCTTCCTTTTTTTCGTAATCCTCATAAGCCTTAACAATCTTCTGTACAAGTGGATGTCTTACAACGTCCTGACTGGTAAGATTACAGAAGGCTATATCATCAATATTTTTCAAAACTCCTGATGCAACATCAAGTCCGGATCTGACATCCGGTGCAAGATCCTTCTGAGTAGCATCACCGGTAATAATTACCTTAGAGCCAAAACCGATTCTTGTAAGGAACATCTTCATCTGAGCTGGCGTAGTATTCTGTGCTTCATCCAGAATAATAAACGCATTATCCAGAGTTCTACCTCTCATATAGGCAAGAGGAGCAACTTCAATAAGTCCTTTTTCCATGTTCTTAAGGAAATTATCTGTTCCCATTATCTGATAAAGTGCATCATATAAAGGTCTTAAATAAGGATCAACTTTACTCTGAAGATCTCCCGGAAGAAATCCAAGCTTTTCTCCTGCCTCAATCGCCGGACGAGTAAGAATGATTCTTCCAACCTCTTCTTTTTGAAAAGCCGTAATAGCCATTGCCATTGCCAAATATGTTTTTCCAGTTCCTGCTGGTCCAAGTCCAAATACAATCATGTTATTTCTGATTGCATCTACATATTTTTTCTGACCAAGAGTCTTTGGTTTTATAGGTTTTCCATTTATTGTATGACAAATAATGTCCTGATCAATAGTAACCAAAACATTATCGTTTTTATCAACATCTTTTTTGGATTTCTTAGGCTGATCTTCCTTTAAGGAAATCGCATAATCAACGCTTTGCTCTTCAATCTGGCTGCCTCTTGCAGAAAGTGTTGCCAATTCTCTGATAATATCAGAAGCCTTCCCTGCATTCTTTTCCTCGCCAATAATATGAAGTACTCCTCCTCTGTCGATTATGTCTACATGGAAATTATCTTCGATTTTTCTGATATGACTGTCATTACCGCCAAATATATTTTGCATTGCTTCCATTGGAAGCGTAAGAGTTATTTCTGTAATATCACTCATTTATGATATGGCTCCCCACTACTAATTTTATATCCCCTGTATATCTGTTCCAGCAGTATTACTCTCATCATCTGATGAGGAAATGTCATATCAGAAAAACTGATGTGGCTATCTGCTCTGTCCAGTATACTTTTATGAAGTCCAAGAGATCCACCAATAACAAACTGTATGTGATTATATCCCTTTAAACCTTTATCCTGTATAAATTTTGAAAAAGACACTGAATCATATTTTTTGCCATCAATGGCAAGAGCACAAACATAGGCATGTTCATCTATATTTTTTAATAATCTCTCAGCTTCTTTTTGTTTAATTTGCTCCTCTATTGCAGGTGGTGCATTATCTGGAGTCTTCTCATCTGCAACCTCAATAATCTGCAGCTTGCAATATCTGGAAAGACGTTTGGAATATTCAGCAATCGCATCATTCCAGTATTTTTCTTTTATTTTACCAACGCATAGCACAGAAATAGTACTCAATCTTTCATCTCCTGATTATCATAAAGTTTTACATAATAATCATCTACAAAGCTGTCTAATAAATCATCATCAAGATTGATAAAATTAGCACTAATAAGTTTCTTCATAGCTTCACATCTTGCAAAAAACAATGCTTCATCTATCCTTGATTCTGCCTCATCGCCTTCAAATACATGAGCATCTGTGTCATCTTCAAGTCCAGATTTGATTTCAACCTCTGCCTCAGACTCTTTTATCAGTTCCCTGGCAACCTGCTTTGAAACAACTATTTCCTCAGATTCTGAAGTCTCTGTTTCTTCTTCCATCTGCGATTCTTCAGTTTCCTTACTATTTTCAAGCTCATAAATTGCTATGGCAATTTTTTCTTTGGTAAGATTCTCATCACACCATCTGCCAAGCTCTTCCTTAAGGTTGCTTTCCTCTTCAGCCTTAACAATCAGAACTTTGTAGGTTTTAAGAGACATAACACCCATAACAAAGAACAGAATAAAAAGCGCCAGCATTACGCCACAGGACAAAAATCTGTTAAATTCCGGAACGCTAAATGGATTGAAAGTAAAATACAGTACATCAAGTACAATACCAACAATGCCAACGATTATAAGCATTGCTCCTGATGACTGGTTATCTGCGGCCTTCTCAGCATTATTTTGCATTGACATATTAGTCCTCCGTATAATTTTACAATTTTATTGTACTACTACCATAGAACCATTGTATATAATATTGCTGATACCATTATTTTCCAGCTTAGATGATACCATCCAAAAATAATCATTCTCATCAAGTCTTGCCTGTAAAACAGGATATCTGCCTTTGGAATCAGGATCTCCAAGAACTGTAAAAGTTCCCTTCACCAAAGTTCCAAGCCATTCCTTGGTATTACCATTTTTATAAACATTTATAAGGTATATCTCGCCGTCATAGTATCCATCAATAAAATTACCAATTACATTTTGTACGTAGAAAGAAATATCATCCATGTATTCTGAGTTGTAGTCAAAATGTTCCTGGCCCTGTCCATTTGGAAGATCATTTGCCCACTCACCAACATACTGATGTCTTGATACCACGTAGGTATCATAATCAGGATAAAACTGATACCAACCGCCAGAACCACTACGAACGCCATTTGACCATTCGCCATAGTAATATTGATTTTCACCATAAACAGCAATACCTGTTCCATCCGGCAATCCATCACTATTGGTCTCACCATAATAGTAATAATCAGATGTTCCAGTAAGGGAATAAGACATTGCTTCATATCTTGGCAGTGACACAAGATCAACAACAGCTTCATCATTTCCCTGTTCAAAATATGATGCAAGTTCAGATAGCTGTTTTTCTATATCGTAAGATACATTTTTGTAGATATTTTTAAGTATAGCAGTATCATCAGGATAAAAAGAATTACCCGATATGGTTGATGTAGATGCTGTAGCTTTGGCAGAGCTTTCTGTACTACTGCTATTAGATGTAGTTCTTGTAACACTATCAGATGATGCAGAATCTGCAGCATCGCTCTCATCTTCATCAGCATCCCCGCTTGTAAGAGATGATGACTCTGACGATGATTCCGAGCTTATAAGACTTACAGAAATATTAGATGCGTCATCATCTTTATTATTTTCAACAATTGCATAAATGATAATTATCAGTAGCAACAATGCAGCAAGTGCAACCGTTATTGCCATTTTAAGTTTTTCAATAGATTTCATTCTATCCCTCGATTATAATTATTCTCTATTAGTGTATTATACTAAAAAAAGGACAGTCTTTAAAGCCATGAAACTTAGACTGTCCTTTAATCTTTTATTAATAAAAACGATAAATTATATTATTTATTCAAACTTCCCACATAATACCTGGAACAACTTATTCTGACGGATTTCGAGGCTATTAAAAGAAATGTTGTTTTTATATATGCTTCACGAAATTGTCTGAGCCCTTTGCCTGGATTTTTCCTAGTTGCTTTGGTTCCTGTTCCATAAAGATCGCTTGTTTTTCTATATACCGGCTGCCATTTTTTTCTCGCATGCTCCGAAAAACTCGCAGGTCGATATTATATTTATAAGGCATGGTCATTGCTCGCAAAGCGAGCTTTCACAACAAAAAAGTGTGTACTCCCGAGCATGATATGCTCGAGGATACACACTTTTATTGTT
>JAZRKG010000018.1:0-10121 GCA_045646185.1 Butyrivibrio sp. | reverse complement strand
GGTATCATGGCTACAATCCATGCTTACACAGGCGACCAGATGATTCTTGACGGTCCTCACAGAAAAGGCGACCTTCGTCGTGCTCGTGCAGGTGCTGCAAACATCGTTCCTAACTCAACAGGTGCTGCAAAGGCTATCGGTCTTGTAATTCCTGAACTTAACGGTAAGCTTATCGGTGCTGCTCAGCGTGTTCCCGTTCCCACAGGTTCAACAACTATTCTTACAGCTGTTGTTAAGGGCAGCGACGTTACAAAGGAAAGCATCAATGCTGCTATGAAAGCTGCTGCAAGTGAGTCATTTGGTTACAACGAGGATGAAATCGTTTCTTCTGATATCGTTGGTATGAGATTTGGTTCTCTGTTCGATGCTACACAGACTCTTGTAAACAAGGTTGACGATGATACATATGAAGTTCAGGTTGTTTCATGGTATGACAACGAGAACTCATACACAAGCCAGATGGTTAGAACAATTAAGTACTTCGCTGAACTTGGTTGATAAGTTTCTAATATCGAAATAGACTTTTGAAAAGGTCCGGTCCATGTGGACCGGACCTTTTTTCTACTAACAAATTCCAATAAAAAAGGAGAATAAAAATGGCACTTAATAAGAAATCAGTAGATGATTTTAATGCAAAGGGCAGAAGAGTACTTGTACGTTGCGATTTCAACGTACCTCTTAAGGAAGGCAAGATCACAGACGAGACACGTATCGTTGCTGCACTTCCTACAATCAACAAACTTCTTAACGATGGTGGAAAGGTTATCCTTTGCTCACACCTTGGAAAGGTTAAGAATGGCCCTAACGAAGGCGAATCTCTTGCAGCAGTTGCTGAGAGACTTTCAGAGAAGCTTGGCAAGAAGGTAAACTTCGTTGCAGATTACAACGTAACAGGTGAGGCAGCTACAAAGGCAGTTGCTGAAATGAACGAAGGTGACGTTGTTCTTCTTCAGAATACACGTTTTAGAGGTAAGGAGGAGACAAAGCCAGAAGAAGCTGGTGAGAACTTTGCTAAAGAACTTGCTGATCTTTGCGATGACTATGTATGTGACGCGTTCGGTTCAGCTCACAGAGCACATGCTTCAGTTTCAGTTGTAACTAAGTATGTTCGTGAAAAGGGTGGCAACTGTGCAGTTGGTTACCTTATGCAGAAGGAAATTGACTTCCTTGGCAATGCAGTAGAGAACCCAGTTCGCCCATTTGTAGCTATCCTTGGTGGTGCTAAAGTTGCTGATAAGCTTAACGTTATCAACTCTCTTCTTGAGAAGTGTGATACTCTTATCATCGGTGGTGGTATGGCTTACACATTCCTTAAGGCTAAGGGATATGAAGTTGGTAAGTCACTTCTTGATGAGACAAAGATTGATTATTGTAAGGAAATGATGGAAAAGGCTGAGAAGTCTGGTAAGCAGCTTCTTCTTCCTATCGATACAGTTTGCATCGATGAGTTCCCAAGCCCAATCGACAATCCATCTATCAATACAACAGTTGTAGATGCTAACAGCATCCCAGCTGATAAGGAAGGCGCTGATATCGGCCCTAAGACAATCGCTCTTTACTCAGAAGCAGTTAAGTCTGCTAAGACTGTAGTATGGAATGGACCTATGGGTGTATTCGAAAACCCTGTACTTGCTACAGGTACTAAGGAAGTTGCTAAGGCACTTTCTGAGACAACAGCTACAACAATCATCGGTGGTGGTGATAGTGCAGCAGCTGTTAACCAGCTTGGTTATGCTGATAAGATGAGCCACATCTCAACAGGTGGTGGTGCTTCTCTTGAATTCCTTGAAGGCAAGAAGCTTCCTGGTGTTTACGCAGCAGACGACAAGAACTGATTTTTTAGAGAGACTTTTATAAAAATAAAACCAGACCATAAGGATGAGTTTATCGCTCATCTTTATGGTTTTTGGATAATTAAAAGGAGAATACGAAATGGCAAGAAGAAGAATCATCGCCGGAAACTGGAAAATGAACAAAACTCCTAGCGAAGCAGTAGCACTTTGCGCAGAGCTTAAGGATTTAGTAAAGAATGATGCTGTAGACGTAGTATACTGCGTTCCAGCTATTGATATTGTACCTGTAGTAGAGGTTGTTAAGGGCACAAACGTACATGTAGGTGCAGAGAACTTCTACATTGAAGATAAGGGCGCTTTCACAGGCGAAATCTCAGCTCCAATGCTTAAGGATGCAGGTGTTGAGTACATCATAATCGGACACTCAGAGAGAAGAGATATCTTTGGTGAGAACGATATTCTTATCAATGCAAAAGTTAAAAAGGCATTTGCTGCTGGCTTAAAGCCAATCCTTTGCTGTGGTGAATCTCTTTCACTTCGTAAAGCTGGTACATACAAGGAATGGATTGAGAGACAGATTAAGTGGGATCTCGATGGCGTAACAGCTGATCAGGTTAAGGAACTTGTTATCGCATACGAGCCAATCTGGGCTATCGGAACAGGCGAGACAGCTACAAGTGATCAGGCTGAAGAAGTTTGCGGTCTTATCCGTGAGCTTATCGCAAAGATGTATGATCAGGCTACAGCTGATGCAGTACGCATTCAGTATGGCGGATCAATGAACGCTGGTAATGCAGCTGAACTTCTTTCTAAGCCAAACATTGATGGTGGCCTTATCGGTGGTGCAAGCCTTAAAGCAGACTTCGGTCAGATCGTTAACGCTTAATAATGAACTTAAATAATATAGTTTTAATTGGAATGCCTGCATCGGGCAAGAGCACCTTTGGTGTCCTTTTGGCAAAAAGTCTCGGGTTTAAGTTTTTGGACTCCGATCTTGTTATTCAGGAAAATGAGGGCAAGAGATTAAGCGAGATTATTGCAGAAGTAGGCACTGAAGGCTTTAAGGATGTTGAGGACAGAATTAATTCTCAGATTGATGTTACAAACACTGTTATTGCAACCGGTGGAAGTGCTGTATATGGAGAAAATGCCATGAAGCATTTCAAGGAGATTGGAACAGTAATGTATCTCAAGGTTGATGAGGATGAACTTCTTAACAGGCTTGGAGATTTGAGGAAAAGAGGTGTAGTTATAAAAGAAGGTCAGACCTTTCATGATCTCTATGAAGAACGAGCTCTTCTCTATGAAAAGTACGCAGACGTAACAGTCTATGAAAATTCTCCACTTCCTAAATTCGTTCTTCCAAAGATGCTGGCAGCAATAGGAAAAACTGAATAATACATTAGTTACCAAAATGCGGGACCAAAGAAAAACTTTGATCCCGCATTATTTAGTTCAGCAGCGCCAACAAGTCTTGCCTGGAGAGCTTTGGTGAAGAGATGGAGGAGCCGGAGAGAAGCTCGTCAGCCAGGGCTTTCTTTTCTTCCTGGAGCTTCTGAATCTTTTCTTCAATGGTATCCTGCACAATCAGCTTGTAGACGGTAACTACGTTGGTCTGACCGATTCTGTGGGCACGATCTGTGGCCTGATTCTGTACAGCCTCGTTCCACCATGGATCATAATGAATTACAATATCTGCAGCTGTAAGATTAAGACCGGTTCCGCCAGCCTTAAGTGAAATGCAAAATACAGGCACATCGTCTGTTTGGAAGCTGTCTACAAGATTCTGTCTGCTTTCCTTAGGAGTAGCGCCGGTAAGCAGATAATAGTCTATTCCACGTTTTTTGAGCTGATTGGTTAACCTTGTCAGCATGGAGGTAAACTGTGAGAATAACAGTACCTTATGACCGCTTTCTACAGCTGATTCAATCATCTCGATACACAAATCTGTTTTAGCTGAATTTCCATTATAGCCATCATAAATAAGGGCCGGGTCGCAGCAAAGCTGTCTAAGACGCATGAGCTCTGATAATACCATGATTTTTCCCTGAAGAAATTCTTCGTCGCTCTGATGCTCAAGGGTCATCTTGAGACGCTGCAGGTGAGCCTTATAAAGATCCTGCTGTTCGTTTTCAAGTTTGGCGCAAATTGTCTCCTCGATTTTATCTGGCAGATCCTTGAGAACATCCTTTTTAAGTCTTCTAAGAATAAATGGAGAAATCAGCCGCCTTAAATGGTCAGTTGTAATTTCATCCTTGTCCTGAACTATAGGAGTTTCAATAGTCTGTCTAAAATAGGAGTAGTTATATAAAAATCCAGGCATCATGTAATCAAAGATGCTCCATAGCTCGCTCAGACGATTTTCGATAGGTGTTCCTGTAAGAGCGATTTTGAAATCAGCATTTATCAGCTTGACTGCTTTGGAGGACAAGGTTCCCGGGTTTTTGATAAACTGTGCTTCATCTATTACCTGACATATAAAATGCAGCTCCTTATATAGCTCTATATCTCTTCTGAGAAGATCATAAGAGGTAATGATTACATCTGTTTTTTCTTCTGAAAGCTCAGATAAAATTCTTTCTCTGTCAACTCTGAATCCAGTTACAATTTCGCTTTTCAGCTCCGGAGTAAAACGTTTTATTTCATTTTGCCAGTTGTAGACAAGAGAAGCGGGACAGACAATTAAGGATATTGCCTGTTTTTCTTTATTCTCAATTTTTTTGGACAAAATAAAGGAAAGCACCTGTAATGTTTTACCAAGTCCCATGTCATCTGCAAGGATTCCGCCAAAACCGTTGGAATCCAGTGCTTTCAGCCATTTATAACCATCCTTTTGATATTCGCGCATTACACAAGAGAGACTATTTGGAACTGCATAGTCTTTGGAAATGCCATCCTCCATGGATTTAATAAGAGTTGTAAAATCCTTGTTTTTTTCGAACAAAAGATAATCTATATCCTCATCAAAGGAATCCAGATATAGAGCCCTATACTTTGGTAGAGTTATTTTACGCTCGGCAATTGATTTTGGCGATATTCCCAGGCCGTCCTGTAAAGCTACAAGTGCCTTCATATCTTTATCCTGAAGCTGCAGGATATCGCCGTTTTTGAGCTTATAGAACTTCTTTTTGCGATCATATCTGGCCAGTATATCTGCAAGCTCTTCTGTAGTCATATCAGTTGGAACAAGGGATAGCTCCAAAAGGTTTGAAGATACAGATACGCCCATATGTATGGCAGACATATGCACAATGTTTATATCATGCATATTATCGGACAGATATACGCTGCCTATATCCTGGAGCCTTGGAATAACCTCGGTTATGAATGAGTAAAGCCTGTTTTCATCTCCACTAAAAGACATCAGGTGCTTTTCGTATTTTGCGTCAAAAAATGGCGATATTTTGGCTTCAATTGCTCTTTCCTCTGCAAGATTTCTTCCTGCACTGGAATGAGCATCTTCAAAAAGGTGATAAACATTTTCTCCATATACAGCTTGCAAATCACATGTTATTACGTTTTCCTCTGGAATATCCAGGTATATTTTTATGTCAGGCTTTTCAGGAATCCATTTGTCGGGATCGAAATTATCGTATTTTACCAGAGCATATTTTTTTATGACCGGGAGGAGACTGGTGGTAAAAATGCCAAGATCATTTTTGCCAATAAAGCGTTCTCTGTCAGTCAGGCGCCTGCTGTTAAATCTGATAAAAGGCATGAAATCTTCAATGTCTTCAATTCGAATTCTGTGAAGCTGGCTTCCTGAAATGAAATATATGCTGTCATAGCTTTCAAACATGTTTATTTCATTTAGCATAAAATAAACACCGTTTGGATTGCCGGAAAGCTTTACTTCCAGTTCAGGCATGCCGTAAGTAATTTTGCAGGGTTGTTCATAGGTGCTTCCTTTTCTGTAATCATCCACTGCAAAATAAAAGACGTTATCCTTTATATTATCAAAAAAGTCATCGATTTCATGACCGGACAATTCCAGCTGTTTTCTGATTCCTCCAGGAACAGAAGATAAATCAGTGGATTTATAAAAAGAACGTTCCTGCCTGGAAAGGCGCTCTTTGTAATAGCTTGAAAGAAACCTGATGATATCCTGTGAGGCATCATCAAAGTTTTGGACAGAATGAATAAAGCTTAGCTCTTTTCCATAAGAGTAAAACTCGTTTTTGTTTATATTAACAAGTAAATCAGGGATATCCTTTAGTACGTACGAGCGGCCCTGACCTCTGCCAATGTTAAAGGTAACGTATAGTTTATCTCTAAGAAGCTTTACGTGAGATGTTAAGTGGACAGGTATGGCAGTATTTGTAATCTGAATGGCAGAAGCCTGGTTTGCATATTTTTCAAGCATCTGCATGGTGTCAAAAGAAGTATATCTTGCTGTGTCAGTGCTTGCAGATGCGGAAAATACTCGACCGGAAGCTGTAACTGTCTGTGTGCTTTTCTTAAAAATGCTGTCAAAATCAGCCATAACATATCCTTTCAATCAAAATTAATACATCATTTTATTATAAAACATTTTTTCCGGATTTTATACTTATTTAGTGCTCTTATATGATTGACAGTCAATAATAATAACATTAAAATAGATAACAGATGCTATTATAATTTAAACTTGGAGGGTGAAAATATGTCAAGAACTGCTACAATCACAAAGCAGGAAATTATCAATGCTGCTTTCAAAATTACTAGAAAAGAAGGCTTTGAACAGATTACATCTCGTAAACTGGCAGCGGCTGCTGGTTGCTCAACACAGCCGATTTTCCGTATTTACAACGGAATGGATGAGCTTAAAAGAGATGTATATGAAAAAGCAACAGTTTACTACGAAGATTACTACAAAGATTTTATGAAAACACATGATACACCGTTTGTTGATTTAGGTCTTGCATATATAGGATTTGCCCAGAAATATCCACATTTATTCAGCCTTTTATTTGCTTCAGCTCATGAAGGCTATGGACGAAGCATGTATGATCTTGTAAATGGATCTGATGAAAACGTGGTCAAGGAAGTTAATAAGGCCAAACAGCTTGGCGCTCAAAATGCAGAGCAGCTGTTTATGCAGATGTGGATTTTTATCCATGGTGCTGGCTGCATGGCCCTTACAGGTGACTATGATCTTGAATATGATGACTCTGTAGCAATGCTTACAGCAGCCTATAACTCTTTTAACAAATAATCAGCTTTAAAACGTGGGGAAGTTTTGATGGGTAATGGAACAGATGTTGTATCCCGAATGAATGAAATGTATAGTAGTATGAGCAAAGGCCGAAAGGCTATTTGCTCATACATTTTTGACCATTATGATAAAGCTGTGTTTATGACGGCTGCAAGGCTTGGCAAAGTCGTAGGAGTTAGCGAATCTACTGTGGTCAGATTTGCCATGAGCCTTGGATATGAAGGTTATCCTGAGTTTCAGAAGGACCTGGAAAAATGGGTCAGCGGAAAACTGGATAATGTGGAAAAGGTTGGAATTAAATTTGGCAACAGCACTGATGGAGAAATTTTAAGCGATGTACTTCAGGCTGATATGCAAAACATTCAGGATACCTTTGACAGACTTGATCCAAACGCATACAGAACAGCTATCGATATTATTTTAAATGCTCAGAATCTGTACATAGTAGGACTTAGAAGCTGTGAACCGCTGGCAGGCTTTTTGCACTTTTATCTGAATATGATTCGTCCAAATAACATACTTATCAGAACCACCAGCGTTAGTGAGATTTTTGAGCAGATGCTTAGAATAAATGAGAAGGATGCAATCATCGGAATCAGCTTTCCAAGATATTCCATGCGTACTTTAAAGTGCATGGAATTTGCCAATGACAGGAACGCCAAGGTTATTACAATAACTGATTCCGTACATTCTCCTATGAATTTATATTCATCCTGTAATTTACTGGCAAAAAGTGATACAGTATCAATTGTCGATTCTCTGGTGGCTCCGCTAAGTGTTATAAATGCGTTGGTCGTAGGGCTGTGTATGAGACGACCAGAGGCCGTCAAGGACGATTTGAGGATGCTGGAGGAGAGCTGGAACAATTATCAGGTTTATCTTAATGATGAAATCAATTTCATCGATGATGAACCGATTTTGTATACTCCTCTTAGAAAAGATTAAGCATCCACCTGCCTTTTGAGGGGAATACTTAATCTGGAGAAATAGGATTTTATGAGAAATATCGCAATTATTGGCTGCGGCGCAGCAGGAATGATGGCTGCCCTTTCAGCAGCAGAAGCTGGCAGCAAAGTTACTATTTTTGAAAAAAATGAGAAGCCTGGTAAAAAGATATACATTACCGGTAAGGGAAGATGCAATGTTACCAATGCCTGTGATGTGAACGACTTTTTCCAGAATGTCAGACGCAATTCTAAATTTCTTTATAGTGCAGTATACTCTTACGATAATACTGCAGTTATGGACTTTTTTGAAAAAAACGGCTGCCCTCTTAAGATTGAAAGAGGCGAGCGTGTTTTTCCTGTATCAGATCATTCATCTGATATTATCAAGACTTTAGTTAATGCTTTAGCAGATAAAAAGGTTAAGATTGAATATAATTCTGCAATCACAGAACTTTTGATAAAAGACTCCAAGGTTTGCGGAGTGGTTATAAACGGCAGGGAAAAAAGTGAGTTTGACGCTGTGATTGTATGCACAGGCGGAGTAAGCTATGCTTCAACCGGCTCTACAGGAGATGGCTATAAGTTTGCCAAAGTTACAGGCCACGAGCTTGTTGAAAGCGTACCGGCGCTGGTTCCATTTGAGGTAAAAGAAAACTGGTACAAGGATCTGCAGGGACTTGCCCTTAGAAATGTAGGGCTTACAATGCTTCCACTTGAAGAAAATGCGGGCACAGAAGGCAAAAAGAAATCCTCTAAAAAGCCATTGTATGAAGGCTTTGGCGAGATGCTCTTTACACACTTTGGTGTAAGCGGACCTTTGATTCTGACTGCCAGCTGCTATTATACAAAGGGGCAGAAATGCAGACTCCTTATTGATCTAAAGCCGGCCTTAACTGAAGAACAGCTTGATAAAAGAGTTCTTCGCGAGTTTGAAGCTGGAATGAATAAGCAATTTAAAAACGTTTTGGGACCTCTTTTCCCATCAAAGCTTATACCTGTAATGATTGAGCTTTCAGGTATTGATCCGGAAAAGACAGTTAATGATGTTACAAGGCAGGAACGTCAGGATTTTGTAAAGCTTATAAAGAACCTTCCACTGACAGTTACAGGTACAAGAGGCTTCCAGGAAGCCATTATTACTGCAGGCGGAGTTAGTGTTAAAAACATTAATCCTTCAACTATGGAGTCAAAGCTTGTAGAAGGACTATATTTTGCAGGAGAAGTGATTGACACTCATGCTGTGACAGGCGGCTTTAACCTGCAGATAGCCTGGTCTACAGGACATCTGGCCGGAGAGTGCGCTGCGCTGGGTTGAAGAAACAGATATTATATAATATAATTTGCAACCGTATAATACATTTTTTAGGAGATAAACGAAATGAGTAATAGTATTGCAATTGACGGACCTGCAGGAGCGGGCAAAAGTACTATAGCAAAAAAAGTTGCCAAAAAACTTGGCTTTATTTATGTAGATACAGGTGCCATGTACAGAGCAATGGCATTATATCTTCTCAGAGAAAAGGTTGACAGCTCAGATGCAGCTCAGATCAGCAGCAAATGTCAGAATGCAGATATTACAATAAAGCATGAAAATGGCGAGCAGGTAGTTTATCTCAATGGAGAAAACGTTAACGGCCTTATAAGAACTGAAGAAGTTGGCAATATGGCATCTTCAAGCAGTGTAAACGGCGATGTGAGAAAAAAGCTTGTTGAGCTTCAGCAAAAGCTTGCAGCCCAGACAGATGTTGTTATGGATGGAAGAGATATTGGCACAGTTGTACTTCCTGATTCAAAATGCAAGGTGTACCTGACTGCATCCTCCAAGGTGAGAGCAGAGCGCAGATATAAAGAGCTTATGGCTAAGGGAGAGACCTGCGACCTTGATAAAATTGAGCAGGATATTATCGAGAGAGATAACAGAGATATGACAAGGGAGATTTCTCCTCTGAGAAAAGCTGACGATGCAACAGAGGTAGACTCTTCAGAGATGACAATCGATGAAGTGGCAGAAACAATTATTAGCCTTTATGAAAAGAGTCTCTGATAGTTATTGTTTTTCGTATAAATGAGAGGTTAAAGCTATGGAAGTAATCGTAGCCGAGCATGCAGGATTCTGTTTTGGTGTTACCAAGGCAGTTGAAAAGGTATATGACCAGATTGGCAAAAAAAAGTCGGAGGCCAAGCGGT
>JAZRKG010000017.1:0-2182 GCA_045646185.1 Butyrivibrio sp. | reverse complement strand
CTAGTAAAAAAGATAGGTGTATATGATCCAAAGATGTTTCTGGCTGAAGACTATGAATACTGGATAAGAGCATATCTCAATGGGACATTAAAGCATATTCCAATGGATCTATACAATTATGGGTGGCATGATAAAAGTCTTACTGTAACTAAGAGAAAGCAAGTATATCATAAGACATTTGAAGCCAAAGATAAGCATTTTGATGAATTATTATCCAGATGTGTTACTCGAGAAGAAAAAGATAGATTTTTCTGGGAGATGTTAAGCCTTCTTTTGGATGAGGATGAAAGAGAAGAAGTAAGGAAAAGGTATTATTCGTTAGATCCGGAATTCAAGAAAAATGATAGACGATTGATAATGCGAGAAAGGTTTGATAAAAGCCTTCCAGGAAAAATTATACATAAAATAGTCAATTAAAGAGGAAAAATCGATGGTAGAAAATCGCGCATCTCAGACTGCGTTGAAAAGCTGTTTCATATTCACGTTTATCCTGGGCTTTTTCGCCTATGGATATGTGTTCACAAACTTTACACCGGCTCATGATGGCATCATGACAGTAACTGGTGATCAGGCATGGCAGTCATCAATCGGAAGAGCGCTTATGCAGTACTATGTCAGAATCAGAGGCGTCGTTGATGCACCATGGCTTATTGGGTGCCTGACTCTTATATATACTGCCATGGCTGTATATCTTACTGTGAAGGTGCTGGGGATAGATGATGAGACATGGAAGATATTTGTTGTTAGCTCAGTTTATACGCTGAATATAACATATATTTGCTCTGCAACTGTTTATATCTACTTGCTTGATATTTATGCTATGGCTCTTTTACTGGCGGTTGCTGCTGTATGGACTTATGGTAAGGGACATAACAAGGTAGTTCAGATAGCTGTTTCGGGAGTGCTTTTGTCGCTGTCGATGGGGCTTTATCAGAGTTACTTTGCTGTGACGATAGCTCTTTTTATCATTCTGTTTATTCAGAAGGTCTTAAGCGATGAGAGTGGTATAAAAGAGCTGTTATTAAATGCGTTTGAGATGCTTTGCGTCGCAGGAATCGGGGCGATATTTTATTCAGTTACATTAAAAATTGTACAGAAGGTAACTAATGTCCAGCCTTATGATAGCTATAACAGTGTCAGCAAGTTATCAGATCTGTCAGTTATGGGAATTATCAGCTCAATTCCCGGGTGTTATAAGGGTTTTTATAATTTCTTTTTCAAGAGCCAGCCTTATGCAAATACGGCATTTATGGTTGTAAACATTCTGCTTGTAGTACTTGCTGCCATAATGTATGGATATTGCTTTGTTAAGTGTAAGAAAACCATTAATAAGGTTTTTCTTTTGCTTGCGATATGTCTTTTCCCTCTTGGGGCAAACTGTATATATATCCTTACAGGTGGAATGCTGCATTATCTCATGGTGTTCTCATATCAGATTTTTTACTTGCTCCTTTTGTTTCCTTTGTTAAATGGCGATTTCAAAATCGGGGGGGTACTCACAAGACGCGTGGTTACTGCGTTTGCGGTATTATTGTCTCTGATTGTAATCAGGTTTTCTAATGACATCATGTATTATCAGAAGCTTGTTGGAGAGGGAACTGAGGCAAGTATAACCGGAATCTTGTATGACATTGAGAGAGATCCTGAATTTGACCCTTCTTCGATGCAGATTGTTATCATGGGGCATCCAGGTACAGCAATTGGTCAAAACTACGAGATGCTGGATATGTTCGGAGGTTATCCTGGGATAGGCAATGCTGGTACAACGATAACATATAATACTGTGTTCCAGAGCTACCTTCATTATGTTCTTGGTAGGAATTATCGTTTTGATTATTCTGATGAAGTGATTGAAGCGGTGACTGGTAGTGAGGAATATCAGTCTATGGCAGTTTATCCCAAAGAGGGGTATGTGAAGGTTGTTGATGGTTATTTGGTGCTGAGGTTTGAGTAGAAAGGAATTGTTTTGGTTGCATTTATAGTTGTTTCTTACAATGAGGCGGATACTATTGTAAGAACGTTGAACAGTATAAAGTATCAGATTGATAATTATGCTAAGGGACGGGATATACAGCTGATCATTGCTGATGATTGTTCAACTGATGGTACTGCCGATGTTGCAGCAAGGTGGCTTGATGATAATGGAGAACTCTTTAAATCTGTAAAGATATTACCGGCAGAT
>JAZRKG010000016.1:0-33478 GCA_045646185.1 Butyrivibrio sp. | reverse complement strand
TATACTAGTAAAAAGTGCTTTTCGCAGATTTTACTAGTAACAAAGTCTTAATCTTACTAGTAGAAAACGTTAGCTGCACATTCTTACTAGTAATCCCTCCAAAATGGATCGCCAACTCCTCTCTAATGAATTATGATAGATATTAATCTGAACTATGAGGATTCTTATCTAAATGACATTGCCCCGTCCCTAGAGACCATTCCAGAGGCCATTAAATAACCATACAATTGATTGTGCAATTCCTTCATTTCATCAGGTGCCTTCATACTATGCTGATACATGAACCTATCACCGAAATCACTTTGAAATATAATTCCTAACATAAGTGCAACAAGCGAAGACGGCAAAATCTTAAACCAATTCATTTTAGCTGGAGAGAGTTTTAAGCCTCCTGCACTGATTTGGCAAAAATTAGTCCGGATCTGCTTAGCAGTTGCTAACATCAGATGATAATTTTTTCCACAATTTTGAGGATCATTAGATTGATAGTAGGCATCTGCAATAGGGACCACCATACCCAGGTGACATATTTGCCACGAATGCATATCCTCTACAATCTGGCAAGGGATCTTTGCTCTTTTGAATATAGCCGCCAATTCTTTTTCCCTTCCATCAATTTTTCCTATTGTTGTAGGTTGAATGATCCAGGGCGTAAGAGCCGCATCAAGTACATCCTCTTCAAAACCACCACCAGCTCCAGGAAATGCTGGACAAATACGCCCCTTTCCACATATTCTCTCCCAATTATCATAGGAATCAAGTGAATTTACCATTGTCACAATGGTGGGGCTTACATTATCTTTTAACTCTTCTAATGCACCAATCAGCTGATTCTCTCGAACCGGAAGAAATATATAATCATAGAAATCATCCTGCGAAACTTCGGAAACGACAGATACATTCGCCACTTTAATTTTATCGTTTTTCTTGTATAACAGCCCGTTTTTTCGAAGGCTTTCCAGCCTCTTATTCCTTGCATATACACTTACGTCAAAACCTGCTTCTGAAAGAAGTACTGCATAGAGGCTTCCAATAACACCTGCACCGTATATCAATATTTTCATGTTGATCTCTCCTAAAAACTCTCAAAATGGACCACTAACCCCGTCCCCCAGGGACCATTATAGTCTTACTTCAAAGCAACTTCCCTGCCCCGGTGTACTGGTAGCACTTATGCTGCCGTTATTTAATTCGATGATTCTTTTGACAATCGAAAGACCGATTCCGCTTCCCTTAGTCAGGCTGACAGAGTCATTCTGGTAGTACTTGTCAAAAATATGAGCGATAGTCTCCTCATTCATTCCAATACCGGAATCTATTATCCTGATGCATAAATTGCCGTAGGTGTCTTCCATTTCAACCTTTATAGTTCCGCCCTTTGGCGTAAATTTAATGGCATTGTTCAACAGATTTATCCATACATGCTCGAACTGCTCTGGATTTCCGTTGAATATATAAGAGGCATCTTCTGACATTTCAAATTCAAGCTCTTTTTCATCCATCTGAGGAGATAGCAAAATAGCGCACTTTCTGATCTGTTCAGCGATGTCAAAGTCCTCTTTTCCCACAACTACCTGCATTGCTTCTACCTTGGACAATAGAAGCGCGTTTTGAGACAAAGTAAGAAGCCTGTTAGACTGAGTCTGAATCATTCCCAGGTATTCCATACGTTCATCAGTTTCTATATCTTCTCCTGTCTCAATAAGTAAATCAGCAAAGCCTTTAATAGAGGTAATTGGCGTCTTGAACTCGTGGGCAAATTCGTTGGTAAAAGAGTCCATTTCTTCCTTGGTTCTTGAAAGCTCGCGAACCATTGCATTAAACTTTTTATATACTTCTGTATATTCTTCTGCACCATTTAAATCAATCTGAGTCTGCAAATCCCCATCGGACACTCTGTCTATGGCAGTAAGAAGTCTGCCAAGCCTTTTTTCAATTCCCTTAATAAGAATTTTGACTGCAACAATATACACCAAAAGCATTGGTGGAATCATCCATACCATGGCAAGGGCACTATCTCTGTCCAGATCAAAAAAGATTGTGGCGATGGCTCCAAAAGACATTACTCCGCCTATAATTATTACTGCTGCAATCAGGTATATCCAGCGCAATCTTGACGCATATATTATTTTCTTATCCTTCATTTTTTATCTCCGCCTTATAGCCAAGCCCTCTGCTTGAGATGATTTCAAATGCATCGCACCCCTCAAACTTATTCCTGAGCCTGTTTATGTAGGTTTTAATCGAATTGTAATCAGCCTCTGTATCGTATCCCCAGACTTCATCCATCAGCTGTTGCTTAGTAAAAAGAGTCCCCGGATAGGACAAAAGCTTGTGCAAAAGCTTAAACTCTTTTTCTGTAAGGGTCAGCTTCTGATCTCCCCACTTGGCAGCCATGGAATCTTCAGATAATGTAAAATCTCCTATTTTGATTTCTTTCTCACTATTAATTTTGGCTCTTCTTAAAATAGCTTCAATATGCCACTTGAGCTCTTCATAATCAATTGGCTTGGTCAGATAATCGTCAATTCCAAGTGAGAAGCCCTTTTTCTTATGATCAAAATCAGACATGGCCGTAAGCAAAATGACAGGCGTCATATCGCCGCAGCTCCTGAGCTCATCCACAAATTCATAGCCGTCCATCCTGGGCATCATGATATCTACGATCATCAGGTCAACCTTCTGACTATCAAGCACATCAAGGGCTTCCTCGCCATCGGTAGCTTCAAATATTTCATACTGGTCCTTAAGTCGTGCTTTTGTCAAAAGACGTATCGATGCATCATCTTCTACAATTAAAATCCTAATCATACTTGTCCTATCTGCGTTTCCCGCGTTTTAAGGCATTGGCCTTTTTAACCTGTTTGTTTCGTTTTGAGTTTTTATATATACATGATAAAATTAGAGTATGCATTTCGTTTATTTGTAAATATATTTTATAATAAGTCGCGCATTATAATCTATGGAAACTGATAACATAATTCTACTTCTTGCCTCTTTGACTTTTTACGGCCTTGGTGGATACAGGTATCTTTTTCTTTTGATCGCTGTGCTCATCATAAATTTTCTGGGGCGGTATGGCCATAGACAAAGGCTTTAAAATAGCCATGCCTGTTACGGTCATTGCAGACATTGGTTTATTGTCCTTTTTTAAATTCGCAGACACCTTCACAGATATCATTTTGACATTGGGAATTTCATTTTATATTTTTCAGTCTGTTTCTTATGTCATTGACGTTTATCGCAAAAATGCCAATGTACAGAAGGACTTTTTTAAGTTTGCTCTATATGTTTCCCTGTTTCCGCAGCTTGTGGCAGGCCCTATAGTCAAATACAGCGATATTGAAAAGCCGCTTACCTTCAGACTTCATAGCAGTGACAAATTTCTTGAAGGCATTGTGCGCTTTTGCTTTGGCATGGGCAAAAAAGTTCTGATCGCCAATACTCTTGGTGTTGCCGTAGATGCAATATGGCAATTGGTCTGGGACTGATCTTTGGTTTTGAATTCAAGGAAAATAATGATCGCTCTTTTCCTGGGAATAATTGTATCGTTTCCTGTGTACCCTGCCCTGGAAAAAGCTTTTGCAAAGGGCAAAGCCTCTTTTGCCTGGATGAATCTTAAATGCATTTTGGCGCTACTAATATTTATTATTGCGCTGGTTGAAATAGTTGCCGGCTCCTATAATCCATTGGCGATTTGTTCGAGCTTGGTGAAATCGATCCAACAGGCTATCCTTCCTACTATGAGTACACGGTTCATTACAAGGAAAATATAAAAACCACCTATGAAACAGAAGGTCTTCCATATTTTTGCAATATCTACAAAACGGAAGCCAATTGTGGTAATAATACCAGGTTTGTTTTAATAGGTGATTCTTATAGATGCAGATTATCTTATTCAGTTATTATCTTCTCAGCCTTAAGCTGTTAATTACTGGGATTATGCGATTTTTCCTGCTTCCTTGAGCCACTGTACCTCATCGTGAATTGTTTCCTGGTAAGGTCTTGTGTGGTAGCCAAGTTCTCTTTTGGCCTTGCTGGAATCAAAGGTATTGTTTCTTGCAAGGTTGTATACTGAGAAGGTTGTCATGAGAGGCTTTTTACCTTCCTTCTTGGCCTTTTTCTCCATCATGGCTCCCATAAGGTTGGCAGCCCAGATTGGAAGGAACATCTTTACTGGCTTGCAGCCACTTTCGTCACTGACCATTTTGGAGAATTTTTTGAAGGTAACAGGCTCATTTCCAAGGATATAACATTCTCCTTTTCTGCCCTTATCAATAGCTGCAATTGTTCCGGCTGCCAGATCTCTTACGTCACAGAGGTTAAAAGAGCCATCAATTCCTGCAGGCATTTCGCCATTTATGATTTTAATCAGAGTACCTGTAGTCTCGCCAACAGCATAGTCTTCAGGTCCCATGATTCCACTTGGGTGTACCACGCAGGCATTAAGTCCCTTATTTTCTACTGCATCAAGTACTGCCTGTGTTGCAAGCGCCTTAGACTGACTATAGCATCCAAGAACCTTGTTTTCGTCAAAATAGTCCACCTCATGAATCATCTGTCCCTTTGGAAGCTCTGGAATAGCGCCTGTTGAACTGCAGTATACAAGCTTTTTGCATTCCTTGTGCTTAAGGCAAAGCTTTATGATATTTTCGGTTCCACCTACGTTTACATCCATCACCTTCTGATTGTAATCAGGATTTACGGATACAATACTTGCTATGTGAAGCACTACTGTTTCTGTACCTTCAGGTACTGTAAAGAATTTTTCCAGTGACTCCATATCTGTAAGATCGCCAACAGCAATTTCTGCTTCCTCAGGTACAAATTTCATGGCCGGGTCATTTGGTAAAACAAATGCTCTTACATCCTCTCCTTTATCAAGTAATTGCCTGCAAATCGTTCCTCCAAGGAATCCAGCTGCTCCAGTTACAAGAATTTTTCTCTTTGCGTTATTTTTTGACATAAAATATATCCTCCATATTATCTGCTGCACCAGTGTTTGGTGCGTTTGTTTTTTGTTGATAATATGAGGATATATTTGTTTGGTAAAATGAAAGTAAAAGAATGAAATTTTTTTTGAAAAAATTAAAAAGGGTTATTTTTCAAGGTGTTATCCAAGAGCGTTATAGACATCATCAGATACAGATTCACACCACTCCGTGCTTGTATCTTCACCTGCAACCTCAATAGCCAGATGTGAGAACCATGAATCCGCTGCAGCTCCATGCCAGTGTTTCACATTAGCAGGGATATTGATCACTGTACCTGGAAGAATCTCCACAGCTTCCTTACCCTCTTCCTGATACCAGCCTCTGCCACCTACACCGATCAGCATCTGACCGCCGCCACTCTTAGCATGGTGAATGTGGAAATGGTTCCTGCAACCAGGTTCAAAAGTGACATTAAAAAGTGGCACCTGCTCTGTTGTAATCGGTGCAAGGTAACTTTGGCCATCAAAAAATTCACCATAAGGGTTCGGATTACCAATAGGGAAAAATATCGTGTTCTGATACCTATCCTTGTCTGTATACTCAGGAAGCTGCTCGTTGTAAACTTCCTTGGCAATATTGAATGCACTCCATGCAAGTGGCCAACCCATATAGAAGGAAGCATGTGTAATAATTGCTGCCATCTCCTTCTGTGTTACTCCATGTTTTTTCGCATTTATCATATGATACTTAAAGGAATTGTCAATAATTCCTCTGGCCATAAGTGTAACTACCGTAATAATACATCTTGTCTTTATGTCAATATCCTGGTTGTTCCAGTTCTCCCCAAAAAGCACATCATCATTGAAGTGTGCAAACTCTGGCGCAAATTCTCCAAGTGCGTCTCTTCCTGCTGTCTGAACGATTTTCTCTGCCATTGTTATTACCTCCTGAATTTAAGCTAAATATTTGTCAAAGAATCCCTGAATCTTATCAAATGGGATAACATCCATCTTGTAATAAAGATCTGTATGAACTGCTCCAGGAATTATCATAAGTTCCTTGTTGTCAGTGTATTTGCTGTCTTTGGTCATTGCTGCATAAGCGTCTTTACTAAAGTAAACTGAATGAGCATTTTCACCATGTATCATAAGAACAGCACTACGAATCTCATTTGTATATTGAAGGATTGGCTGGTTAAGGAAGCTGATACAGCCAGTTACATTCCAGCCTCCGTTGCCTCCTACAGAATTCTTGTGATAACCAAGTGGAGTTCTATAAAAGTTTGCGTAGTCTTTTAGGAACTGTGGCGCATCCTCAGGAAGTTTATCCGGGTCAGGAAGTCCTCCTCCCAACTTGTATTCACCAGTTCTATAGTCTTCTGTACGCTGGTTATTCATTACAACCTTTTTCTGGAATCGTTCCTCTTCACTATCTTCGCTGTCAAAATAGCCGTTGGCATTGACTCTTGTCATGTCATACATTGTTGAAGTAACAGTAGCTTTGATTCTTGTATCAATTGCAGCTGCATTGAGCGCCATTCCGCCCCATCCACAGATTCCAATAATACCAATTCTCTCAGGGTCAACATTGTCCTGAACTGAGAGGAAATCAACTGCAGCCTGGAAATCTTCCGTATTGATATCAGGAGAAGCTACATTTCTTGGGAAGCCTCCGCTTTCACCTGTAAAGGATGGATCAAAGGCAATTGTAAGATATCCTCTTTCTGCCATTTCTTGTGCGTATCTGCCGGAAACCTGTTCTTTTACAGCTCCGAAAGGTCCGCTTACAGCAAGTGCTGGAAACTTTCCTGTTGTATTCTTTGGCACAAACATATCAGCAGCGAGTGTAATACCATAGCGATTAACAAAAGTAATCTTGCTGTGATCTACTTTATCACTCTTTGGGAATGTCTTATCCCACTCTGTAACAAGGTTTAACTGTTCTGTTTTCATCATTATTTACAACCTCCTGTAAAATACATTTATTCTTATGATTGTTCTAAAAGCTGCATATATGGCGATTTATCAGCAAAAAGTTGATGGTCATGTAACTTTTATGGTTGTAATATACTCCTTGGAGTTAACTCCAAGTCAATAGTCTTTTTTTATTTTTTAGGAAACCTTCTGCACCATTGATACCATACACCATAGCTGGCGGAAGTACCATCTGCGGAACTAAAAAAGCAATCAGCATATTACTCTTCTTTATTTACTGTTTTTTCCGAAAGCTTTTTGTTCTCGAGAGCTTCAAAGAGTTCCTCTGCAGACTGGTATATAGGAACCCCTGCGTTTATTGATTTTCTTAAGGTGCCTTTATAGGGATCTTTCACTCTCGTAAGCGCAGTAAGCTCCAGTCCCTCTATCTTTCCGTCCTGGATAAGGGCTGCATATTTGCTCCCCATAGTTCCAACGCCTATTACTGCGATTTTTTGGGTGGACCTTGGGATATGAGTGTTTATTGTTGTTGGTGGGTTCTGGGCACCTGTTGGATTCTGAGTGCCTGATATTTTTTCAGTATTTTGTGTGCTGAAGGAGCTTGGATTGATATTGTTATTGGTCATAGTGTTTTCCTTTTGGTGATTATATATTTGGCCCTCAGGTGGGACTTGTGGCAATTCATTCGAAGTAATCATAATACGGGAAGTACGGTGGGGAAATCAATTATTGTGGCTGCGGAGTGAGACGTGGGGTCGGGAGTGAGGCGTTATTGGGCATTACGAAAACGGTGGGCCTTAAGTGGGGCGCAGGCGACGGCCCCTAATGGTGCGGCGCTGCAGAGTGTAAAGCTGCGGGCGGGGTGTGGGTTTTATGCAGGGCAGGGCTGGTCGCGGGGTTTTCTCACTATTTTGCATATACCTAGGGCAAAAATGGCTCGGGTATATGCATTTTTTAGTCCAGAAATGCGCATGTTTCTTTATTTTGCATATCCCTGCAGTGCTAATCGCCGTTGGTATATGCATTTTTAAGGTGTCGGAATGATTACTCTTCTTTAATATGCATATACCTATGGTAAAAAATGGTCCTGGTGTATGTATTTTCCCTGATTCTTTTTTTTTTCTTATCAAAATATGCATATACCTGTGCAGAAAAATGCTCATGGTATATGTAATTCTCTAGAATCTGCAGGTCAGACAATAACCTTAATTGCCCGAATCAAGAAAATAGGCCCAACCGAGCCCCGTTGCCCTAATCAAATGAATCGCCCTAATCTCACAAGTCAAACAATGTCCACAGCAAACAGTATTTTTCTTTGTTGGTATATGGTATAATTTAAATAGATAATTTAGTGAATGTTCTTTTTTTCTAGTATATTCGTATAAATAGATGTAAGGCAAGAAATATATTGTTATAGCGTTTTTAATGCCGAATACAAATTAATCAGGCAAGCCTGTTGATAACGTTTTTCACATTAGGAGGTGTTATTATGGCAAATATTCAATCTGACAACGATCTTGAGAATGTAGTAGGTGGCGTAGGAAGAAAAGCTTCTAGCAAATCAAACTCTACGGGTGTTCCGGTATGCTCTAATTGTGGCAGCAACAGCCACGTAATTTTAAATCTTCATGGCAATTACTGGTGCACTAAATGCGATTGCAACGTACAAATAAACTAACTAAATAACTGCGGTAATATTTTATAAGGCAGATCCCTGAGTAGAATCGATACCACATGAATCGATTTTACTCAGGTTTTTTTAATTATAAAAATAAAGATAAAATAATTAACTTTTCGTTAACTTTGATACATTCTATCGTGTAAGGGAGTATAATATGCTTTGTGAAGTTCTTTATTATGAGGAGGTTGTTATGGCAAATAACACTAATAAGACAAAAAGTATTAACCGTGATTCTGTTAGTTTCTTTGATAATGTAAAAACGCGGCTTATTGGTTTTATGATTCTTGCCGCGGCTATTCCCCTGATTGTAGCTCTTTTGGTAAGCTACATATCGTCTACAAATAAGGCGATGGCAGATGCTGAAACAAGTTTAAGGTGGCAAAGCGCATATATAGAAGCTAATTTTGCAAATATCATTGAAACAAATTTATCTTCCATAAGAACTCTTGCAACATCTCCGGCAACAGTTATGTATTTAAGCGAAGGTGGAAATGAAAATCTCGAAGCAGATATGCTCGCTCAGCTAGACGCAGTCGATGCGCTCTTTAACGATGGTAATACAACTATTATCACAAGTGCCAACGGCAATCAGCTTTTAAGATCAGACCGTGGAACCCTTGCTTACGCAGGTGATAGTGAAGATTTTAATATAGCAATACAAGGCACAGTATATATTTCTAATGCCATGACAAGTAAGTCTACTGGCAAGATGATTATTACAATCATTGCTCCTGTATATAGCGGTGACACTGTTGTAGGCCTGGTTCAGAGAAACTACGATTTAGATGCCTTCCATACATTTCTTGCATCAGAGGCAGAGGATGCCTTTATTGTAGACAGAGCCGGTATTATAGCTGCGCACTCTCAATTTGCAATTACTGCTGAGGATGAGCCTAAAGATCTTAGTGGTGATACTATTATGACCAGCGGAGAAAGTAGTGGCTTTTTCGAAAGTTTAAATAGAGATAACGGTCATACTACCTATCTTGCCTATATAAAAGAACCAACCTCCGGTTTTACAGTTGGCGTATCTAATGATAAAACTGAAGTTCTTGCAAGTGCAAGACGTTCAGCTATGATTGTTGTATTTATTGGATTGGCACTTCTTGTTATTGCTGCACTTATATCTATTTATATGGCTAAGTCCTTTACTGATCCAATCACTGACATTAATGCTTCCTTATCAAGTCTTGCCAATGGTAAATTTATACGAATTAAAAAGCATACAAAGCGTAAAGATCAGTTTGGTAAGATGGTTAATAATACCAATGATGTAATAGAAAAACTAGATGAAATCGTATCAAGCATAAAACAGTCGGCAAATACTGTTGCACTATCTTCTGAAGAATTATCTGATATGGCTAGTCAGATTTCTCAAACTACAGAGGATGTTTCTAATGCAGTTCAGGAAATTGCTACCGGAGCTACTCAGCAGGCTGATGAGATTCAGAATGCGGCTGAGAATGTTGGACGAATTGGTGACGCCGTCGGAGATGTACAGAATTCTACAGATAATCTATCTGACCTGGCAGCAAAGATGAAGGATGCATCTGAGGTATCAAGTAAATCTCTTGCTTCACTTCAGGATTCTTCATCAGAGATGACAGAGAAGATTGACGAAATTTCAAGAACGATCCAGTCTACACAATCTGCAGTTAATATTATCAGCGAAAAGGTTGAAGGTATTACCTCAATTGCAACTCAGACTAACCTCTTGTCACTCAATGCTTCTATTGAGGCAGCAAGAGCTGGTGAAGCTGGTAAGGGCTTTGCAGTTGTAGCTGAAGAGATTGGTAAACTTGCTGAAGATTCCAAGACCATGGCTGATGACATTAGAAAAGAGATGGATGTGCTCCTTGAACAGAGTAAAGCTGCAGTTGTTGCTGCAGAGGATGTTAAACAAGGAAATAACGAACAGCAGATTGCTCTTGGCGAGACTCTCGAAGCTGTTAATGGCATGTTGGAAGACATTGGAACAACCGTTGGCGGCGTAAAACTTATTTCTCAAGGAGCAGATACATGCGAAAGCTCCAAGAACGCTGTTGTCGACACAATGAGTGCTCTTTCAGCTATTTCTGAAGAAAACGCAGCTTCTTCTGAAGAAACAGGCGCGTCTATGGAAGAACTTTCAGCTACAGTTACTACTCTCGCGTCCAGTGCTAATAGCCTTAAGGAAGTTGCTGAAGAGCTTAATAAAGAGATGGAATTCTTCTCATAATAATTGTAATAATTCTAATAAAAGGTTTAGCGCCACTTCATATTGAAGTGGCGCTATTTGTTACGTATGACGGCGTAAAAGCCTAAAAAGGCCTTTCACTATAAGTGCTCATCGCACGAATAATGAAAGGCCTTAATGTATATATTAAGGTGTGTAATAGATAAATCTCCTACGTCTTATAACTACACTCCTGCAAACTTATGATTTAAAGAACTTCATGTCTTCATTGAGCTTTTCAGCTATATCCTTAAGGTTACCGGCTGAAGCTGCAAGAGTTGTAACTGTAGCAGAGAGCTCTTCCATAGAGGCGCCGGTTTCTTCGGAAGATGCTGCATTCTCTTCTGATATAGCGGACAACGCACTCATTGTATCAACTACAGCATTCTTGGAGCTTTCACAGGTGCTTGCTCCGGTAGAAATAAGCTGTACTCCACCAACTGTGCTACCGATATCATCCAGCATACCGTTAACAGCTTCAAGAGTCTCGCCAATAGCAATCTGCTGATCGTTGTTACCCTGCTTAACATCCTCGGCAGCAACAACAGCTGCTTTACTCTGTTCAAGGAGCACATCCATTTCTTTTCTGATATCGTCTGCCATGGTCTTGGAATCTTCAGCAAGCTTTCCGATTTCTTCAGCAACAACTGCAAAGCCCTTTCCAGCTTCTCCTGCTCTTGCCGCTTCGATAGAAGCATTCAGTGAAAGGAGGTTAGTCTGTGTTGCAATAGAAGTGATTCCTTCTACCTTTTCGCTAATATTATTGACTGCAGTCTGTGTTGACTGGATTGTTCTTGAGATTTCATCTATCTTCTCGGTCATCTCTGTTGATGATTCCTGAAGTGATGCAAGGGACTTACTTGATACCTCTGAAGCTTCTTTCATCTTGCCGGCAAGGCCTGAGAGATCATCTGTAGAGTTCTGAACGTCGTTAACAGCATCTCCGATTCTTCCAACGTTTTCAGATGCTTCCTGGATTTCATCTGCCTGCTGGGTAGCTCCGGAAGCAATTTCCTGAACTGCATTAGATACATCTTCTGCTGTCTGAGATATTTGATTGGCCATATCAGACAGTTCTTCAGAGGATGAACCAACATCTTCTGCAGAGGCTTTAATATTGGAAACTATCTCATCAAGCTTTCCAATAACGGCATTAGTTGCTTTTGAAATTGCGCCAAATTCATCTTTACGAGCTGTATACTTTTCAACCGTTACAAATCTTCCATCTGAAAGCGCTGTAAGTGATTTTCCTACTGCGGCAATAGGATCTGTAAAACTCTTTGCCATAAACACAGAAATAACAATTGCTACTAGTAAAAGCACAACGCCTATTATTACAACTATTACTGCCGATCTGGTTGCTTCAGCCATAATCACACTATCTTTTTCAGCAATTGCTATTGTATAACCTGTAATTGGTTCTTTTACCCATGAAATATATGCAAGACTTCCTGTTGCGTAACTTTCATACTGGCCAGAGGATTCTGTAGATGTCATAAATACTGAATCACTGTGATCCTCAGGTTCATCATCTGGAGAAATTTCATGCTGGGCATGAGCTGCAACTATACCTGTTGTATCAGCGATATAACCATCATCTACATTCGCTGCAAGAAATTCATGCAGGTTATTTAGATCAAAGCTTCTCTGAATAGTTCCTATAAGTTCGCCTGTCTGATCGTCAAAAATAGGCACAATAATTATTGTGATTCTTGTACCATTTGCTTTACTTTCTACAATATCTGATACTGCAATACTCTGAGTCGAGATACACTTCTTAAAATAATCTCTATCTGCAATATTAGTCGGCTCTTCACCATCAGTTCTAAGGAGCTGATCACCATTTGGTATTGACAGTATACAACTGTTATTATCATCTGCCAGATTTTCATTAATTATATCCATTTGTCCTAGAATAACAGAAGATGGAACAGCCTCTTCTTCGCTGCCATATCCATTAATATACGTAATGGTACTTGGCGCTGTAGCAAAAGTCTGCATCGCGATAATATTTTTTTCAATGATTTTTGCAAATGCTGTCTCTACATAGTTGGCATTCGCATCCAGCTTATCCAGAGCATCACTTTTAGCCTTGGATGTAGAGGTTGAATAACTTACAATTACTGCAATTATAAGTGGAATCGCAGCTACACCTACCATTATTGCTACCAGTTTGGTTTTTATGCTGTCCTTAAAACTGACCTGACCAGCACGAGGTTCTTTTTCCTTTGTTTTATTTGCCATTACACGCCTCCAATTCATAAAAATGAGGTCCACAAAATAAGACCCCCCATTCGCGTCTCTACTAAAAAGTATAACTCCAAATAACGGTTTTTAGATTACTATAAAGCGATATTTAATATTAATTTTATACATTTATTACTATATAATCGTTAATCTATTCACACAATCGCATTTGTATTCCCCGTCATTTCGGCCACAGAACACATCGTTTTCAAATGAGAACTATTTTCAAAACTAATGTGGTATAAACCACATATTTTTTATTGCTCCGGTTTTATTATTAACCCAGAACGAAATGGAGGTATTGACCATGAGTAAAATAATAGATTTAAAAAAGAACGTATATACATTATGTAATGAGTATCCAGAACTGGTAGAAATCCTTTCAGAGCTTGGATTCAAAGAAATCACCAATAAAACTGCAATGAATACCATTGGTAAGGTTATGACCATTCCCAAAGGTGCCATAATTAAGGGAATAAATATGATTGATGTTGTCCTTGCATTAAAAAATAATGGTTTTGAACTAGCGGGCAAGATGCCTTCTTTTGTGGAAAAAAAGCTTCAATCTGCCCAAAGTTCTAACGAAGAAGAAAACCTGGATGAAAGAACAAAGCTATTAAAAAGCTACGTTGCAAGACTTAGCAGCGGCGAGGATCTGGAGGCAGTAAGAAAGGACTTTGTTGCCAATTTCAGCGACGTGGATGCCGGAGAAATAGCCAAGGCTGAGCAGGCACTAATTATGGGAGGCACACCTGTAGCAGAAGTACAGAGCCTATGCGATGTACACTCTGCCCTTTTCCATGGTGCTACAAGACAGGAAAAAATAGCTAACGCAGAAGCCGCAGTCATGGCCTCTCTTAACGAGCAAAAATATGGCATGGGCATTGGCTCAGGTGTAACAGCTGGCCCTGTAAAAAGAACTGATGGCGGCGATGCTCGCTACAACGAACTAAAGACAATAGAAGGCCACCCTCTTAACATTTTTTATGAAGAAAATCTCGCAATCGCAAAACAGATAGAGGCACTGAAAAATGCTCTTGAAAGCCACGAAAATATCATTGAGGAGCTTGATAAAACAAGAGAAATCGCAATACATTACGCAGAAAAAGGAGATCTCTTATATCCTATTTTGAAAATGAAATATGGTTTTTCTGGCCCTTCAGACGTTATGTGGGGCGTGGATGACGAAGTAAGGGATGATTTCAAAAGGCTCGAAAGGGAGCTTCGCGAGGATGCTGACAGGTTTAATTTTGACACATGGCTTGAGAAAATAAATGCCGTAATTACCAGAGCTGAGGAAATGCTCTACAAGGAAGAAAACATTCTCTATCCTCTATGCGCCAAGAATTTTTCTGAAGAAGAATGGTGCAATATAGCAAGGGATATGGAGGATTACACACCTTGCATGATTAGTAAAAAGCCGCTTTGGGAAAAGGCTACTCCTAAGAAAAAAGTTAATGAAATGCCAGGCCACAATACCGAAATCAAGCTTCCATCAGGCCATATGACTGTGTCACAGCTGGATGCAATGCTTAATACAATACCTATGGAAATAACCTTTATCGATGAGCATAGCATTAACAGGTATTTCAACGATGGTGATGAGTCTAAACTTTTTAAACGCCCTCTCATGGCTCTGGACAGAGCTGTTTTCCTCTGCCATCCGCCAAAAATTGAGCCAATGGTCAGAACTATTATTGAAGACTTCAGAGCTGGAAAAAGAGATTTTGTAGATGTTTGGAGTACCAGAGATAATGAGCCGGTACTTGTACGATACATGGCTGTCAGAGATAAAGACAAAAAATATATTGGAACCATGGAATGCGTTATGAAAATGGGCTTTGCCATGGACCACTTTAAGAAAAATGTTGATTCAATAATGTAACGCTAACAAAGTCAAAGGTCACACATTCACAGAATGCTTTGAGTGGATGTGTGACCTTTATATATTTTATCTTGCTTTTTTTCTAAATCTTCCACTGGTAGCCACATGAACAATAAGACCACCAATTAAAAACAGCGCTGCTACGCTATGAATACATCTAATCAGGTTATACTGATCTGGAAATGGATGAAACAGGCATCCTGTAACCATTAACACAATGATGGAAATGATCATCACATACTCATTTTTTTTCATTTTACATACCTCTTTTACTTGAAAATACACCGCAAAACCGGGAATCAAGGTTATCATGCATTTATCTTTGCAATCGAGTAGGCTGACTCCTACTCGATTACGCACGCGAACATTCCGCACTATCGTGCTACATGTTCTTACGACCGGCAAATGAAATATTATGCAAGCATAATTTCGCTTGCAGGTCTTGTGCTACAAAAAAAGAGCGCACCTATCCCAGATAAGACGGACTTACGCATCTGGTCATGCTGCACTCTCGTGTTGTATGTTAGCATCATCTAACCCTATTAATCAATGTTTATACTGTGAACTTTTTGAGAATCTTTTTCACTTATTCTCTTTTCTCTGACGATACTCCTTTGGAGATACGCCGTAATACTTCCTAAACACCTGCCTGAATCCGCTGGCATCATAGTACCCTAGCCTGTCAGCAATTTCTGCTACTGTCATATCTGTATTCATGAGAAACTCTTTGGCATTGCTCATTCTAAGTCTCTTTATATTCTCTACAAAGGTCATTCCTGTTGCCTTTTCGATTATTCGCTGCATCTGCCTCTCGCTATAATTAAAAAATTCTGCCAAATGCGACAATGTTATTGAATCGTAGTTTTTTTGCATGTATTCAAGAATAAAAATAATATTTTCATTCGGCGTAGAAAACTTAGAAGCTGGTATTGTAACATCCTTTTCATAGTTTCTAAGTAGTTCAACAAAAAATGTAGCAAGAAGCGATGAAAGCATAGTATTTTTATAGCGATTATTTCTCTCGCTTTCCCGTAAAATAGGAACTATTCTTTCTATAAGAAAACCAGCGCTATTTGTGCAAAAAAGCAAATACGGAGTATTGGATTCCTTATAAAGAGCTTTAACAAAAAAGTCTCTTAATAGATCATTGTCCGGAAGCAGATTAAGAAAGCTTTCTTCAAATGTACTTTGCCGCACAAGTACATTTACCATTACCCCATTATCTGAATATACGCTGGCACTGTGGCTTACCATTGGAGACAAAATCAACACATCTCCCTGCGTTAACAAAATCTTTTGATCGCCTATAAAACAGTCTATAGCACCGCTAAGGACACATTCCACTTCGAAAAACTCCTGTGAATGATATATAGCCGGCAAATATCTCAAATGCATTATTGCCGAAACATTTAGTTTTGACTGAAAATAGCTGTTTTCCTGAAGATTTCGTGCCAATAAACCCGCTGAGTCATTCATGATTCCATCGTATCTTGTGCCTTCAATCCTTTTGGCAAACTCATCCCAACTAATTGCTTTATCCGTCGTACAATATCCGGTTTCTGTATAAAACTTTTTAAACGTTTTTTCCAATGGTCTAAGAGGAAGTGGCTCATTGGTATAATCTCTATTTTTCATAAAAATATTATAGCAAAAAACGAATTGATATGTGTCGTATTTTCACCCCATTATTCTGTCATTTTTTTATCTGTTTTAGAACAATTCATTTTTGTATTATTATCCCATCAAAAAACTTTTGGGGAAAATGAACTATTTTGGAGGTTACTTATGGAACAAAAGAAAGAACTGAATTTTTCAGAAAAACTAATTTGGGCGTTGGGGCTGTCAACCGGACGTCAGTTTATAACCGCAATGATTTCCACCTATATATTAGTTTTTTTAACTGATACTTTTGGACTTGCTGCCGGTGCAGCAGGTGTTATTATGACACTGGCAACCATTTGGGATGCCATTAACGACCCGATCCTTGGTAGTCTGGCTGATAAAACAAAGACCAGATGGGGCACCTACAGACCTTACCTATTATTCGTACCACTGCCTCTTTCTATTGTGGCTACTCTCCTATTTGCAGCTCCCGAACTGTCTGCTACAGGCAAAATTGCCTATGCTGCTGTCCTGTACATCTGCTATGGAATGCTTGTAACCTGCATTGAAATTCCATACTATGCACTACTCCCTACCATGACTAAAAACAGTATGGAAAGAAATGATACAATTTCATTATCTACCTTTATAGCTTCAATCGTAATTCTTGTAGTTACTTCTTTTACCACAAACCTTGTAGAAGTATTTGGCGGCGGAAATGACGCAAAAGGCTACATGATTGTTGTTTTGATCGGTGCTGTATGCATGTGCATTACTTCCTGGCTTGCTTTTGCAAAGTGCAAGGAGCGTCATACAGTAGAAAAGAAACAGACTGAAAGTACTGCAAAAGCAGTAGCTGAGCTTGTAAAAGTAAAAGAAATGTATCCAATGCTTATTTTCTGGTGTGTTGGTTGTATACTTTTCAATATAATCATGGCTTCTTCTGTTTATTACTGCATGTATTACCTGATGAATCCAGGTCTTATCGCAACTTATATGCTCACCATCAACCTTAGCGGAATGTTTGGTGTTATGGTGCTTATGCCAATTCTTTTGAGACTTGTAAAGGGAAGTATCAAAAAAGCTGTTGTGTTCACACAAACTATTGCTGCTATTTCTTACCTTGCATGCTTTTTCATTGTTGGCCGTAGCATTGTGGGAATATATGTATTTACAGCAGTCGGATGCATTTTTGCAACAATGACTAATGCTTTCAGACCAATGACAGTAGTTGGAATGACAGATTATGTTCTTAAAAAGACTGGCAATCAGTTAAACGGCACACTCTCCGCTATTGGAGGTTTTGCTTATAAATGTGGAACTGCACTTTCAAGTGCTCTTATCGCCGGAATGCTTGCAGCTACAGGTTATGTGGCTGGTGCAATCGGCGGACAGACAGATGCTTTTATGACTGGAATCAACTCAATAAGATTCCTGGTTCCATTCATAGCTACTGTTATTTATATAATACTGATTCAGTTTTATCCTGAAAAAGCTTTAAGAGAGGAAAAATAAACTATGTTTAAAAGCTGGATAACTATGGGTACTGATACCCCTTTTTATTCCCGCAAGGAATTTGAGGTCAAAGCCGGACTTAAAGGCGCAGAAATAAAGATCTGCGGCCTTGGTCAGTTTGAACTCCATATCAACGGTCAAAAAGTTGGCGATCATGAGCTGGACCCGGCCTGGACTGATTATAACAAGATAATTGCTTACGTTACTTTCGACGTGACAACTTACCTTACTCCAGGCAAAAATGTCCTTGGCGCAGAGGTTGGAAATGGCTGGTATATCAAGAACGATGAGCACTACACCTTCTCTTTTCCGCCATTTATGCCTCCGAACCCAAATCCATACAAGCCGTTCGGAAAGAGCCTTGTGCTTGCCCTTGAGCTTACTATGACCTATGAAGATGGACACAGCGAAATTCTTACAGCTGATGATTCTTTTAGGGTAAAAAAGCACCCTGTTATACAGTCCAATGTATATGGCTCCGAAACAATAGATTTTGCTCTCTTTCAGAAAGGCTGGGACAAAACTGATTTTGACGACTCGTCCTGGAAAAAAGCCATTTTGGTAAGCCCAGGCGGCTCTCCAAAAGGAAATCTCATTGAACAGATAAATCCGCCCTGTAAGGTGATAAAAAGCTATCAGGGCAAGTTCCTGACACACATAGATAGCTATACCTGTGAGCTTATGGGAAATGATACGCAGGTCCCTGACAGAGACATATATGACCTTTCCCAGAACTTCTCCGGGCTCTTATCAGTATCAGTCAAAGGCAAAAAAGGCGACGTTGTAAGGCTTCTTCCTGCAGAAAAGCTCAACTCCAGAGGTGATATAGATCAGGTCATGAAGGGCTGGTGCCTTTTGGATAACGTGATCACTATCATTATAGGAGAGGAAGGCGTCTGGGAAAGCTTCAGGCAGAAATTTACCTATTTTTCAGGGCGCTACGTAGCTGTTGAAAAAAGTAGCCCTTCGATTGAAATTAAAGAGCTTGAAGCTGATGCCATTTCCAGTGCATGGAAGAAATCCGGAAGCTTCACCTCGAGCGATATGCGCTTTAATCAGATCTACGATATGGTCGAAAAATCAGTTGAGGCAAATATGGTCAGCGTGCACACAGACTGCCCTACTATCGAGCGCTTTGCCTGGCAGGAGCCAAACCATCTCATGGCGCCTTCTATCATGTTCATGAAGGATGGCAGAAAGCTTTGGGAAAAATTCCTCTTGGATATGCGTGCCGGTCAGCATACGGCTGCAGACACCTTCAAGGACTTTGAAGGAAATTCTATTCCTGCAGGAGATGGCCTTGTTCCATCACAGGCGCCATGCTACATTCCAAATGTTCTGCCAGTACCAGGAACCGGAAGCTTTTACGACATTATAGCCTGGGGCTCATCTCTTATCCTGGGCGCAAGATGGCATTACCGCTTTTACGGCGATGAAAAAATTCTCAAAGATAACTTTGATGCAGGCCTGCGCTATCTGGAGTATCTAAAAACAAAATTGACTCCTGAAGGCTTTATAAATCATGGTCTTGGCGACTGGGGCAATCCTGAAAAGGAATATGCAAGGGAAAACATAGAAACAGCCTTTTTATATGCAGATACCATCGCTCTTATGGAGGCTGCCACTATTCTTGGAAAAGAAGACATCGCAGCAGATTTAAAGGCTTACGCAGATAAAGTTAAAGAAAACTATAACAACAGACTTTTAGTACAAAAGGATGGTCACTACCTTTACAGAAGCTACGAGCATGAAGATACAATTGTGACTACACAGGCTGTAGAGGCTCTCCCACTGTATTTTGGCATGGTTCCAGATAATCTGGTGGATGACATAGTTCTTGCTTTTAGAAATACTTTGGAGGAAAAAGGCCACTTTGCGGCAGGTGAAGTCGGACTTCCTTACGTAATACAGACTGCTCGCCAATACGGCATGAATGATCTGATTGCCAGGTTTATCCTCTGCCAGCAGCATCCAAGCTATTATGCTTTTGTAAAAAGCGGTATGACAACCCTTGGAGAATACTGGGAAGAAAATCCACGAAGCCATTGCCATGACATGATGGGACACATCATCGAATGGTACTATAACGGAATCGCTGGAATAAAACCTGTGGAGCCTGGCTTTAAAAAAGTTAAAATAACTCCCTGGATGCCTGACTCTATGGAGCATTTCCGATGCAGCTATGATACACCTTTAGGAACAATAGTTGTGGAGGGCAAAAGAGAAAATGGCACCGTTACCTATAACACAGAAATTCCGGATGGAATTTCTGTTATAGATTAATTTAGCCCCTCATACAGGCTATTTGCCTGGTAATAAAAAAAGGTCTGCCACACTAAAATTAGCACAACAGACCTTTTTCATTATTCTACTATTTCAAATTCATAAGAAGTATTGTAGGTTGCGACATATAAGGTATTGTCCACTATTTCAAACTGTGCTGGAGCAGAATTAACTTTGATGGATGAAATCACCTGACCATTATATCTGTTTAAAAGATAGATATAGTCTGGCTCTGCAGTAAAACCGTATCCGCAAATAATTGTATCTCCTACTATCTTGAAATTGGAAGCATTGCTAACCTGTGGGGCGCTCCTCCATAAAAGATCATTATTTACCAAATCAATAGCTACCATATAACCTGACCATGGCTCTTCTGAAGCATAACCAGCATGTCCTACCGATACATATAATACATCTTCTACAACCTGTGCCCATCTAATATACTGTGTTGCATTTGAAAACCTATTTTCTGTTTCATCCGGGCCGTTGCATAATGTATATAAATCAAAATCATGCATTAAGACATAATCATCGTCCGTATAAACAAGCAATTCTGTATTCATATAATCATACTCTATAGAATTTATTGCAGAATAATAGTATATTCCGTCCGAATAAGGAAGATAGGCCAGTTCAAAGTTGTTTTTCTCTGCCCATACAGAAGTATCCAACCAGTCTGTCTCATCTTCTTTTATCTGATTAAGAGATATAGCTGAAAAGTTCTGCGGAGTTCTGTCTTCTTTGCAATAGCTTTTCCAGGTTGGATTATTGATAGTTATAACGCTATCCTCATAACTGTATTCATCCTCTTTTGCCGCCTCAACCTCAATAACTTCTGCACTTGTCTCAGTAACAAGGCTATCAAGCTCCTGACTTTCAGACAATGTAAATATTGGCTGAAGAAGAGATGGATACTCATCATTACCAATTACTACGTCAAAATATCCTGCCGCATAGCTGGCAATTTCATAAGGTGAAAAGTATAAATGAAGGCCTTCATCTGTCAGAGTCCAGCTGTAGGAGTCCTGCATCAGCTTATCTTCAAACACATCCAAATCAGACTCACTATAATGATAATCATCTATTTCTTCAATGTTGTCTGGATAGTCAGCTTCCATCTTTTCTCTGACAATCTGAGGAAAATCAGCAGAATCATTCAGGACGTTTTCAAGAGAATACACTTCTCCTGTAGCAGGATTGAAATTATAGGTGCTTGTGCCATGATTTGGGTGTGCACCGCCGCTGTAATCCATATAGTTGAGGAGAATAGAGAACATTTTATCATCTACACGTTTAATCTCCACATGCAACTCTGAATTGTAAGGATAATCGGCAGTTTCTTCATACTCATTGGCCCAGGTTGCATATTCAGCTACGCTTATCTTGGTATTTTCTTCCCATAAGGTATTGTAAGAATCAATTGTGCTGGCAAGCTTAGGATAGTTGCCTGCAAGCTCAGAAGACAGGATTATCTCTGGATAAGAGCCATTTGCACGTTCAACGTCATCGATTTTGCAGGAAACAGGGTGATTAACAATCGTAATACCAGTACTACTCTGAACACTGGTCTGACCGTTATCTGAAGCTAAAGAGTCAGAAGCAGCTGTTGTGTCAGTGTTTGCAGCCTCCTGACTTTCCGGAGAAGACCCGCAGCCGCCTGCAAGGGCAACAGTTGCGGTCAGCAAAAGAAAGAGACTAACTCTTCCAGTCCCCTTTTTCAAAAATTTTCTCATAACAATTTACTCCTTTAAAATAGTGATTCCCCAACACCATTTTAATCCGTAAAAGAAGTATAAGCAAATCTTTCAGCTGCTGTTTAGTGATATAATAAATCCGTAGTCATAAATTCTTTTACGAGGGGAAAGAAGCTGCTATGTATTCAAAAACAACAGAAGCTGATGACAGCTTAAAGGTTCGAAACCGCAAAATCCTTGAAACCAGCGTAATTGTCATTATCTCCAACTTTCTTTTGGCACTCATGAAGGCTGTAATTGGCCTTATGACTCATTCAATCGCCATTACTCTTGATGCTATCAACAACATTACAGATGCGGGTTCTTCTGTTATCACGATAATCGGCACCAAGCTGGCAGCCAGAAAAGCAGACAAAAAGCATCCCTGGGGACATGGACGTATTGAATACCTCAGCTCCATGATTCTTGGCGCACTGGTCTTTTCAGCAGGAATTTCATCCTTCATAGATTCTGTTAAAAACATACGAAATCCTCAGACTCCTGAATACAATGCCATTTCGCTTATAATCATTGCAATCTGTGTTCTGGTAAAAATAGTCCTTGGAAAATATACAGTAGCTGTGGGACAAAAAATCAATTCCTCATCCCTTGTAAATTCCGGAAAAGACGCTTCAATGGATGCTCTTATCTCAACAACTACCATCGTTGCTGCATTGATTTTTATATTTTTGAACCTGTCACTGGAGGCATGGCTGGGTGCAATAATCTCCCTGTATATCATAAAGGCCGGTCTTGAAATGCAGTTTGACACCATATCTGAGATATTAGGTCAGCGCGTAGACCCCGAGATTGTCCGTGCCGTACAAAAAACTGTAGAAGAATTCCCTGAAGTTCACGGCGTTTATGATATGGTCTTTCATGATTATGGTCCAAACCGAATGAACGGCTCTCTCCATATAGAAGTTGATGATACCATGCGTGCTGATGAAATCAGCGATCTTATAAGACGCATAACTGGTGAAGTCTACAATAAGCATCAGGTTATTCTTACTGCCATTGGGATTTATTCCAAAAATACAGAAAACGAAGCTGCAACGCAGCTTCGCGAAGATATTACTAAAATAGCCGAAAGCTTTGAGCACGTTTTGCAGATTCATGGCTTTTATATAAAAGAAAACCATGTCCGCTTTGACGTTATAGTAGACTTTGAGGCCTCAAACCGCGAGGAAATCTGCAATAAGATTGCATCCAGAGTTCAGGAAAAATATCCGGAATATCAGATTCAGGCCTTTCTCGATACTGATTATACCTTTAGTGAATAGGCTATTCTGCGCTCTTTAGCGACTCGACCATGTTGATTGATCTTATTACCACAAAGGCAAAAGCATTTACTGTAAGGGCAAATATGATGGTAAGAACTGCTGACTGGAGATAGCTTTCCAGATGAACACTTCTGCCAAACATGACCTGATTTATTTCTATAGTAGTTATAAGCCAGCCGTGGAGGTATTTTCCAAAGATAACGCCTGCTATTATACCTATAAGCGTCATGACCATATTTTCTCTGTAGGTATAAGCTGCTGTTTCTCCGTCTGTGAAGCCAAGTACCTTCAATGTTGCCAGCTCTCTTGTTCTCTCTGTGATATTTATATTCATTAAGTTGTAAAGCACTATAAAGGCCAGCGCCGCTGCAGATACGATAATTATCATTACTGCGTAGTTAACGCTGTTAAAGCTATCTGTAAAGCGCTCTATAAGCTCTGCTACATTGGTATATACTGATACACCCTTCATGGATACCAGTTTGGAGGACAATACGTCCTGATCTGCATCGTCTACCAGATTCAACATCACCAGATTCTCTTTTGGCACAGCCTCTCCCGCTATTTTTTCATAATAGGTATCTGTCATAAATATATAGTGATACACATAGTTTTCAAAGGTATCCGTAATTGTGATGGTGACTCTTCTATCATCCTCAAAAGTAATTTCCAGCGTATCTCCCGCCTTTACTCCAAGCTCATCTGCAAGCTTTTCATTGATCAGAGCTCCCTCATCACTTAAGGTGACCTCTGCGTCATCAATCCTGTGCCCCAGCTTATAAAACATATTAAAGTCGTCCATATCAGAAATCGGCATCAGATATACGCTTTCCACCAGTGAGCTGCCAGAGTATACATCTGTTGTTCCCTGGTAAAAAGAACCATAGTCCTCCACCAGTTCATTATTATCAAGCTCTCTGAGCACAGCTTCATATCTGGACTCTGAAATATCTGTGTTTAAGCCTATTGAAGCATCATATGGATTGATATCGATAAACTGCTTATCCAGTATGTCATAAATACTGTCATGCAGTCCAAAGCCTGTAACCAGAAGTCCCGTACAGCCTGCAATACCTACAACCGTCATCCAGAATCTCTGCTGATATCTAAAGAGATTTCGTGATGCGATCTTGTGGGTAAAGCGCATATGCTTCCATAGAAAAGTAATCTTTTCCAGGAATATTCGCTTACCTGGTTTTGGAGCCTTAGGACGCATAAGGTTTGCAGGAGTATCAAGAAGAGTAGACATACAGGCAAAGGTAGCAGTCAGCGACAGCGCCAGAACCGAAGTCAAAATTGCCGGAATTACAACGTCCAGCTGCAGTTTGTAGCTTATAGGAGGTAAAAAATACATAATAAGCCAGGCGGTATAGATAAAAAACGGAATTCCTATACAACCGATTATCGCTCCTACAACGCCGCCTGAAAGGGACGCAGCAATCGCATAGCCTATATATTTTATTGAAATAGACAGCTTGCCATAGCCCAGGGCCTTAAATGTACCAATCTCTGTACGCTGCTCCTCGATCATACGTGTAACGGTAGTAAGGCAGGACAAGGCCGCTACAAGGAAAAAGATAACCGGGAAAACCTGAGCCAGATTGCCCATTCTGTCAGAATCCTGTCCAAAGCCCACATATCCTATATTGGCATTTCTATCAAGAACGTAAATCTCACCATCCTCAATGTCATCTATCTCATCCTGAGCATCTTCAAGCTTTTCTTTTGCCTCAGCCAGCTCTTTTTCTACATCCTTTTGAGCCTGTTCATAATCCTCCAGACCTTCTTCATATTCTGCCTTTCCATCTTCAAGCTTAGAAAGGCCGTCCTCATATTCCTTCTGTGCCTTATTTAATTGTGACACCCCAGTATTATATGCACTCTTACCAGCTTCAAGCTCGGCAAGACCTGCATTATACTCAGCAAGCCCTGCCTCATACTGCTGTGACAGCTGAGCCTTCATGGCATCATTTGTGCCATCCGGTATACTTTCAATTTGTGCCAAAAGCGCATCCAGCTGGGCCTTGTTTTCATTTAACGTAGCCTCAGCTTCATCCAGGGAAGCCTTAGTTTCTTTTAGCTTTTTGGAATTGCTGGCAATAGTCTTCTGTGCATCCTCCAGCTTGGTTTCATTATCTGCAATCTCCTGCGCAGCCTCGTCCAGCTCTTTTTTGGCATCAGCCAGCTCTTTTTCTGCATCAGCTTCTGCTTCATTGTATTCTTTAGTAGCATCATCCAGTTCAGCCTGGGCATCTTCTACAATTGAATCGTGACGTATTAATAGCCTGTCATCTGCTACCGGCTCCAGTCTGGAGACCATGTCCTCCATCAGGTCATCGTAAGGCTCCTCATATGCATACAGATCCTCAGTTCCTTCAAGAGTCAGGTAAATGGAGGTATAGTAATCGCAGTCAAATTCTTCTTTGGGAACGCATACCCATGCTGAGACGGAACCTGTACCAATACTGGAGGTTCCTCGAATAAGTGAGATATATAAAGGATTATCTGCCACGCCTACGACTCTGTAAGTATGGTCCAGCAAAATATCATCCTGGTCTGCCAGGTCAATTTCAAAGGTATCGCCTATAGAGATTCCAAGCTCATCCAGAAAGCTCTGTTCTGTGACGCACTCTCCCCGTATAGCAGGCATACGGCCTTCTTTAAGACGCAGCATATTAATGCTGTCAGGCTTAGACAATATGGAAATTGTCAGTCCTTCAGCAATCGCATCAATGCTAATGGCTGCCTCAGCCTCTTTTACCCCATCCACCTGTTCAAAGGCGCTAACATCGTCATCCGTAAGTCCAAGGGTAGACACAATTCTGATGTCCATAAAATTGTAGTCTTTGAAGTACTTATCGGCACTATGCCACATATCAGGCTTTGTAGCTCTAAGACCTGATAAAAAAGCTACTGCCAGGCCGGATAAAGCAAAGAGAGAAAGAAACTTTCTGCGGCTTTTATGAATTTCTCTAAAAAAATCAGTTAGTAAAGCTTTTTTCACTTTTTACCACTCAATCTCTTCTACTGGTTTTGGGTGCTCGTTGTATTCTTCCTTATCTACCTTGCCGTTTTTGATATGAATCACATGGTCTGCCATTGGGCAAAGGGCGGTATTATGCGTTATTACTATGACTGTCATCTCTTTCATCCTGCAGGTATCCTGAAGGAGCTTTAGAATCTGTTTGCCTGTAACATAATCCAATGCTCCAGTTGGTTCATCACAGAGCATCAGCTTGGGATTCTTGGCAAGGGCTCTTGCTATGGCAACTCGCTGCTGCTCGCCGCCTGATAACTGTGCCGGGAAGTTCTTTTGCCTCTTCTCAAGTCCCACATGTTCAAGAACCTCCTGCGGAGATAGGGGATTTTTACAAATCTGAGCTGCAAGCTCAACATTTTCCAGGGCTGTAAGATTTTGAACCAGATTATAGAACTGGAAAACAAAGCCTATATCATATCTGCGATACCTGGTGAGCTGCTTGGCATTCATTTTGGAGATTTCAACGTCATCCACATATATATTTCCGCCGTTGCATATATCCATGCCTCCGAGCATATTCAATACTGTGGTTTTGCCTGCTCCGGAAGGTCCAACGATAATTGTGAATTCTCCCTTTTTTATGTCAAAAGAGATCTCATCCACCGCACGGATTGTGACTTCACCCATGGTATATTCTCTTACTACATCCTGAAAACTAATATATTCCATAAAAAACCTATTGCCTTTCAAAGTGTTTGTAATTAAAATTATAATTCATTAATTGACTATAATTCGTTAAAAGTTTATAAAGATTAGTACTTTATCTTTAGCTCACACCATGATAGAGTGAAAATTAACAGATATTTTTTTATGAGGTTTTTTATGAATAAAAAATATGTAACCGATATGACAAGCGGTAACGAAATAGTGCTTCTTATAAAATTTACGATTCCCATGCTCCTTGGGAATCTTTTTCAACAGTTCTACAATCTTGCAGATACTGTAATTGTAGGCCAGTTTGGTGGCGAGTATGGCCTTGCATCAATTGGTGCAGTTGGTAGTGTCAATTTCCTGTTCTTTTCACTGTGTCTTGGAATGGGCGCCGGTGTCGGCATTATGATCTCCCAGAATTTTGGAGCCGGAAAGGACGAATATGTAAAAAAGATAGTGGGTAATTCTATCTATATCACACTTGTGGCAGGAGTTCTTATGAGCCTTGTAAGTGTTGTATTTGCCAGACCTATTCTCACAATTATGGATACTCCTGAGGAGTGTATGGCTGACGCCCTTTTATATATGAGAATCGTTTGCGGCGCAACCTTCCTGGTAGCTGCATATAATATGATTTCTTCTATTCTTCGTGCCCTTGGCGATAGCAAGACACCACTGATTTTCCTGGTTGTTGCCTGCTTTATAAATATCGCTCTGGACCTTGTGACCGTTGTGGGCCTGAATATGGGCGTTGCCGGTGCGGCTATCGCTACTGTTTTTTCCCAGACAATAGCAATGATTGGCTCAATTGTAATGGGTGTTAAGAGAAATCCATATCTCCAGCTGCAGGCTTCTCACAAAAGGCTGGATACAGATATCATCGACAAAGCAATCCGACTTGGTATTCCACTTGCCTTCCAGAATGCGCTTATCGCATTTTCCTGCGTAGCACTGCAGAAGGTAGTAAACGGCTTTGGAAGCGAAGTTATGGCCGCATATACTGCAACAGGACGTATTGAGCAGCTGGTTCAGCAGCCATTTGGCTCTCTTGGAACTGCTGTATCAACCTTTGCCGGTCAGAATGCCGGAGCCAAAAAGCTCGATCGTGTTAAGAGCGGATGCCGCAAGAGTATCGTCCTTGTAGCAGTTTTCAGTGCTTTGATGATTACAATTATGTTTGTATTTGGTGAAAATATCATAAGATGCTTTACTCCAAACGAGCAGGCTATCATAATCGGCGCAAAAGGTCTTAGAATCACAAGTTTGTTCTATTTCTTTTTAGGACTTATCTATATCTTTAGAGGTATGCTAAACGGCGTTGGAGATGCTGCTTTTGCCCTGATAAATGGAATAATAGAAGTCGTAGGAAGAATTGGCTTTGCCACAATGCTGATGGCAATATCCGGAGTTGGTATGTGGGGCTGCTGGTACACCAATGGCCTTACCTGGGCAATTACCGGTATTTGTTGTGCCCTGAGATTCATTCAGGGTAAATGGCGCAAAAAAATCTTTGCCTAAATGTAAAATCGAGTAGGTGTTACCCTACTCGATTTTTTTACTGCACAATGTTTAAATGTATAAGCGCTCCCTGATGTGATTTGTCTGCATCAAGGGCTTTATTTAAGTATTCTCTTGCCTTCTCCTTTTCTCCAAGTCCAAGGAAGCCCAGTCCAATAAGATAATCGCAGTGTATGCGGTTACGTTTGTTCAAATCATCTTCAAAAAGCTGCAGATCAGGCAGAGAAACAGCAAAATAATCTATTTTTACCTGATCGTAATAATGCTTTTCTCCATAGGAAATCAGCTTATGGAAACGGCTGCTGGCTCTTGTCTTGTCTCCAAGCTCAAGACTTGCAAGGCCTTCATACAAAATAAGGTCAGCAGGCTGATCATTGTAATACATTGCACTGGAAGGCTCTTCTTCTCCTGCTGCGGCACGCTCAAGGCACTCTTTTGCCTCAGCATCTTTGCCAAGCTTCTTATATGCAAGTCCCATATAGTAGTAAATATTATTGTCTTTGGCGCCTTCCAGCTTGCCTTCTCCAAGGTTATGCGGAAATACAAGGGCCTTTTGGAAAAGAGTAAGCGCCTCGCTTACATTTCCAGCCTTTAACCCTCTGATTCCAAGCTGAGTAAGACAAACAGCGTACTGAGAGGTAACCTTACCTTCTCCGCCTTCCCATGGATGGAAATGACGATTCATTATCAGCTCATAGGCTTCCTGGAAGCGTTCCTGCAAATTAAGTAATGTAACATATGTTATGAATAGATCATCTCTCTTGGAAACCACGTCTTTTCTGCTATCCAGGAACTTTAATCTGTCTGCCACCTGGAAATTCAGCTTGGCGTAGAGCTGATCAAGCTCTAACAGGACTCTGGCATTGCTTTCATCAAGGCTATACGCCTTTTCCATACATTCCATGGCCTTTTGGGAATCGCCCTTCTTGTTAAAGTAAGCAAGGGACAGATTTCTCCATACTGTTGGGAATGAAGCATCCTTCTGTGCACTATCTTCCCATAGTGCAATTGCCCTGTCATACTGGCGTCTATCATAGAACAGACAACCCAAAAGGTATGGCGCATGCGCATCAGCACTATTATTATCTATGGCGAAGTTAAGCACTGCTATATCCTCTGCTTTATTTGGGAAGCAATACAATATATCTGCTTTTTGAGCTTTGGAAAGGGTATCAGAAGCATCTTTTCCAAGCTTATGCTGGTAGTAGGCAGTGTAATACAGCGCCAAAGGGCTATTGCACCTTGACAGAATATCAACGGCTTTTTCATAAAAGCCTGCTTCAGCGTAGTCAATTGCTATTTCAATAAAGCTGGAAATACGCTGCCCTATCAGTTTTAAAGCGCCCTCAATATCCTCTAGCTCAAGTCTTGATACATAATCAAAGGCATCCAGCTGAAGGTTACTTTCAAGCCATAGTCTGCTCTTATCTGAAAGCTTTCCGCCGCTTAGAGCCTTTAAAATCAAGCCTTTTAGCGCTCTTGCTTTCAGGCTATGGTAGTTTTTTACAAGACTTCTTTCAATATGCTCTAAGGCTATCTGATAATCACCTCTTCTGCAGTCAATGGCAGCAAGGTAATAGAAGCTCATTTCCTGCTGTTCCGCTGTCCAGGTTGCTTTATAAAAGGCATCGTAAGCCTTATCCAGCATATCTCTGTAAAAATAGGACAAGCCAAGATAATAATAGCTTTCGCTGGAATATGGATTAGGGTTTCTATCTGTAGCTCTTTCTATAGCCTTCTGGAAATATTTCTCGCTTTCTTCATACAGCCCTCTTCTAAATAACAGCAGGCCATATGCAATGTTGGCACGCATATCTCCAGGATCCCTCTTTAGAGCTTCAAGGTAATATGGATCTGGCAAGTAAGTGGCATGCCTGTACTGCTCAATATGAAGTCCTGTCAGATACAGTTCTTCGTTGGTAAGAATCTCTTCCGGAAGCTTTGCTGCAGGCATTGGATCAGGTATTTCCTCAATCTTTTCAGGTGCAGGATTATAGGAAAGAAGCTTTCTGCCGCCTGCTGCATAAATACTAAGGGTATAGGAAGACTCATTTTTATCAGTTATATCAATATCTTTTTTATAAACCTTTTCAGGACTTACTGTAACTGTTTCATCCAGAAGGATCTCGTTTTGACAATCAAGTGTTATTCTTGCATCCTTGAATTCTTCTGTTGTGTAGACTATTATGGATGCTTTTTTATCAGCAATTTCAAGATTTAAGACTGCCTCTGTACTTGCATTTTTGGCATAGCCTACTTCCTTATAAGGCATGAAATACTGAGTAAAGGTCTTTTCTTCAAAAGGCTTAAGCCATGTAAAATCAGGCTGATTATCACAGAACATTCCTGTCATTAGCTCAATGTAAGGGCCATTTTCATCTGTAAGATTTCTATCCCAGGCCTGACCAAAGTCTCCGCAGCCCCAGGTCCACTGTTTTTTGCCAGGGCTTACGTGATGGTCAGCAACGTGTAGAATTCCTGCTTTTTCCTTGTAATCATAGCCTCCGACAAAGTTGTAATCAGAGTGAGCGCACATGTAGCTTGTAGGAACAGGTATATTCTTGTATCTGGAAATGTCTACACCAGCGCCGTAATCATGCTTGTAATAAACTCCTGTAGCAATAGGGAACTTGCTGACATCTCTTTTGCCATGATCAAATACGGCAGTTACATCCGGCGGAAAAACAGACTGTGTATAGTCATTTACTGCCACTGCAGGATTGGCCCACCATAGGAAAGTTTGCGGAGTGCCTGTCCTGTTATAGAGCTGTCCGTCTATTCTGATATAGGCCTTGTCAGGATAGAGAGTAAATCTCATTTTACCCTTGGTGCCATACATCTGGTCCACCTCACTGCACTCTACATAACAACTGCCATCCTCCTCGTTTCCTACAAGATAGTCAGTTGGTGCATATGTGGTAGGTCTATGATGCTGAGGCCAGTTAAACTCAATACCTCCACTGATCCATGGACCGGTAAGTCCTACGAGAGCCGGCTTTATGACTTCGTTGTAATATACAAAATCATATCCATTTGTCTTGTCATATGCCCTTTGTATTCTACCGCCCAGCTCAGGCAAAACCATTATTTTTATATATTTATTTTCAAGAAATACTGCATGGTATTCCTTATCTTCTTTTTCATCAAGAATCTTATCTACAACCGGTAGCGGATATACCTTGCCGCTACTGCCCTGATAAACTCTTTTTTCCAAAAACATAGGATTCTTATCCGGTTTACCAATTCCGTAGGTAGGTATCTTTACAATTTCCTCATAAGCTTTTGCTCTATCCATTTTGAAGACTCCTTTTAATAAATCTTGCTTTCAGATATATTAATTTTAACATCTTTACTTCGCATGTTATTAGGTTTTATTGCTAATAAATATAAAAAAATTGCTCTTTTCTGCAAATATAAAAATTGAGTTTCCCTAATGAGCTTGTGTTATATATTATAGTGTGATAATATTTTAACGTTTCTGCCTGGAAACGATTAATAAACAAGAGGGAGTTGAAAAAATTGTAATGAGTAAAATTGATAACGCAGTAATCAAAAAGGTCCTTACAGGAAAGCTTATAATGTTGATAGTAGGAATTGCATTTCTCCTGATATCAATTTTTTGCTTCTATAAGGTGGGGGCAAGCAGCGGAACGGAGCAGGAAAATGCTATCTCTTTTGCAGAGGCTTATGATGAAAATCAGATAAACGATGACATTTATGTATATGTCGACGTTGATAGTGAGCCATATGGCATCGGATATTATGACAATTCTGAAATGTATTATTATGTTACAGATGATCAGGGGATATATGTCATGAGGTGCAGCAAAAGTGAATATGAATCCGTATTGGCTGATATTGAGGCACAGGGATATTCACACGTTGTAGGAACAATTTCCAATCTCGATGAAGAAGTTATTGAGATGGCTATTGAAACTTACAATGAGGGTGAAACAGATGCTGAATACATCATCGACAGAGATACTTTCGATGGCTACTTCGGGGACATAGCAATCAATGTTGGTGGCAGTACAGCCAGCGAGGGCGGTGTTTCTGTTCTTGGTATAGTTTTCTTTATAGCTGCAGTATTCTGTATGATAATTGGAGGCGTTGGTTACTTCGTCTATAACAAAGAAATCAGTCGCTTTTCAGACGTTGAAGCTCAGATGCTTACAGCTGAGCTCAATGATCCAAGAACTGTTTATATTAAAAAGGCTAACACATTACTTACACCAAATCATATTGTAAGTGCAGGAAACAGACTGACAATCGTTTCTTATGATGAGATTATGTGGGCATACAGATTTGATCAGAGCTACAACCTGATTCCTATTCTCACAAATATCAGAATTTATACCAATAAATTTGTTCTGAAAAACATTTCTGATATGAGCGGACTTACATTCAAAAAGACCGAGATTATCAATCAGATACTTGAAACTATTCAGGCTCACAACCCACAGATTGCTATTGGATACACAGCAGAGCTTAATAATTATTTTAAATCACTTAAAAAACAAGCAAAAACACAAAGTAAAGCATCATAATTCTGACATCAGACGTGAAGAAAAGGGCTGTAAAATGACAGCCCTTTTTATTATTAATTCAAACTTCCCACGGCCGCAACGGTTCCAATTCCAATCCTCATAGTTCAAATTAATATCTATCATAATTAATTAGAGCGGAGTTAACGATCCATTTTGGAGGGATTACTAGTAAGAATGTGTAGCTACCGTTTTCTACTAGTAAGATTTAGACTTTGTTACTAGTAAAATCTGCGAAAAGCACTTTTTACTAGTATAATTCAGACCATGCCTACTAGTATTATTCCGCAATTACTATTTTTTGCTAGTAAAAACGAGGCATTCCTTACTAGTAAAAAACTGTGGTTCTTAAATCTTGCTAGTAGAGCAGGCTGAAAAATACTAGTGAAATATCAGAAAGATACTATTCCACT
>JAZRKG010000015.1:0-11073 GCA_045646185.1 Butyrivibrio sp. | reverse complement strand
TAGTAATTGATACCAAACGATCCAGTCATGCTTCTTAGCTATATAAACATGCAGCTTAGAGATAATTATAAAAACCTTGAAGAACTAAAAGAAGGTCTGTCACTAAGCGATGAAGAGCTAAAGGAGATAGTAGAAAAGCTTCAGAATATAAGCTATATTTACAATCCTTCACTAAATCAGTTTAAATGATGGTTATTGAACTATATAACGAAGAGTTCTAATTGAAGAAACGCACAAGTTGTTGTATACTTAAAAGTGAGAAAATACAATTACTTGTGCGTTAATTTTTGTCTAAAAATACATGGCACAAGTGTATGAGGGGCAGATGGAGAAACTCAAAACAATTGACATTCATTGCCACATAATGCCTGGCGTGGATGACGGTTCGCCTGATCTGCAAACAAGTCTGGAAATGCTGAGAATGGCTCAGACTGATGGCATAGAACAGATAATTCTAACGCCTCACCATAAGCCAATGCACCATAATATCAGGCCGCAGAAAAACCATTTATACATGAAAAACTTACAACAGGCAGCTGTAGAAAATGGTATTAACATAAAACTATATTCAGGTAATGAAATCTATTACAGTGGGGAAACGCAGGAACAGCTTGTGAATGGAGAAATCTGCTCACTTGCCGATTCTGACTATGTTCTTGTTGAATTCCATCCGACAGATATATACAGCAACATTCACAATGCTATGTATCAGGTGCTCGGCGCGGGCTTTATTCCAATTCTGGCCCACGTGGAAAGGTACTCTGATGTTGTATCACATCCCAAATATATTGATGACTTAATAGGTCTTGGTTGCTATATTCAGGTCAATGCCTCCAGTGTAATGGGCAAATATGGCTTTGGAATAAAACATTTTACCAGGAAATTATTAAAGGAGCAGAAGGTTCATTTCGTGGCAACAGATGCTCACGATACTAAGAGCAGGGTTCCTCGCCTTGCAGAGTGCAGAGCCTTTGTTGAGAAAAAAATAAGTGTGGCTTATGCGGAAGACATTTTTTACAACAACCCACTTGCAGTAATAAATGGAGAACAGATATAAAAAGAACTAAATAAAATGCAATTAATTACCGAAATATAGTTTATATTGTAGAGGAAAGAGTTTATGGGAAGAGATGGCGACGTTATAGAGATCAATCTGGGCGAGCTGATAGGGGTACTGATTAGTAGAGCGTTTCTAATAATAAGTGCTGGTATATTTTGCGCACTGGCCTGCATGTTTATCAGCAAATTTATTCTTGACCCGGTTTATGAATCTACCACTAAAATCTATATTTTGAATAAAGACGAGAGCTCATCCATTACCTATAGTGATGTGCAGATAAGTACTCAGCTGACGCAGGACTATGCTGAGCTGATTAAGAGCAGATACGTTCTGGAGGAAGTTATTCAGAGACTTCGATTGGACCTGGACTATGACGATCTGTACGATAAATTGTCAATCGTTACTCCTAGTGATACCCGTATCGTTGCAATTACAGTTGAGGACGAAGATCCGATGATGGCCATGAAGATGGCTAATAGCATCAGAGAAGTGGCTTCTGAGCACATTACCAACGTAATGGATATAGATGCCATAAATGTTGTTGAGACAGCCAATATGCCTATGGAAAAAGCTGGCCCAAGCGTTGCAAAGTGGACAATTATAGGCGGAGCTGTTGGTGTCATTATAGTCTGTGTATTCATATTGCTGGGATATTTAATGGATGATTCCATTAAGACCTCCGATGATGTGGAAAACTATCTTGGACTTAGTACACTGGCTCTTATTCCAATGGTTGTTGAAGAAGGTAAGAAGAAATAATTTTGTAGCAAAAGAGTGCTTTTGAAAAAATGGGGGCATTATGCAGAGTGCAAAATTGCATTTTAGCGCAGCTGAAAACAACTATCAGCAAAAAGAAGCATATAAAACTCTTAGAAGTAATGTAGAGTTTAGCGGACAGGATGTGCGTGCCATATCTATAACAAGCTGTACACCAGGTGAAGGAAAGACAAGCGTCGCAATGGCTCTTGCCAGAGCTTTTGCAGAGGCTGGCAAAAAGACTGTGCTGGTGGATGCAGATATGCGTAAATCGGTTATGGTAGGTCGATACAAGACTGGTACAGTAAGACTTGGACTTACGCACTGTCTGGTTGGAAGAGAGAAACTCTCCAGCGTAATCTGCGAAACCGATGTGCCAAATCTCTACATAGTCTTTAGCGGACCGGTTCCACCTAACCCTAGTGAACTTCTGGGCGGACGAATTTTTGGAAAAGTTCTTGATAACATGAAGAATGTTTTTGACTATGTAATAATTGACACTCCGCCTCTTGGAAGTGTTATTGATGCAGCGGTTGTATCCAAACAGTGCGATGGCACGATCATGGTAATTGAAGACAATGCAATAAGTTATAGATTTGCGCAGAGAGTAAAGGATCAGCTGGATAAAGCCGGTGCAAAACTTCTCGGTGCAGTGCTTAATAAAGTGGATATGTCTGGAAAAGGCTACTATGGCCATTATGGTAACTACTATGGCAGATACTATGGTAAGTACTATGGAAAATATTATGGCCAGTATGGTAATGATCAGGATAAAGGACCTGCCAGACCTGAGCAAAAGGAAGATGTTGGAATCGATGTGGATGAAGAATTGGACTATATCGAAGGCATAGTTAGGAAAGACTGACGGAGGAATACTTTTTGAAAAAAGGGAATTTTCTGGCAATAGTTTTTATAATACTGAGCGTCTTGATCATAGTAGCCAGTGTCTATATGTATAGGGGACTGGATAAGATTGCTCCAGAGTTTAGATTTTCTGCTCTCGATGTGATATACTCAGAAGATACAACTGAAAACCAGCTCCTGCAAGGGATTAAGGCTTATGACGCAAAAGACGGAGACGTTTCTGACAGGATTGTCATCGAGAAGGTTGTTGCTAACGAAGAAGCTGGCACGGCTGTCGTTTATTATGCAGTCAGCGATTTTAGCGGCAATGTAACCAAGCAGTCAAGAGTTTTTCCGGCGGAATTCAAGTCTGAAGAGGATTTCGAGGAAGAAGAATTTAATGACATAAGTGGCATGTATATGTCAGTTGAAGATGCGTATCTTGAAGCAGATGCTGCAGACAGCGCATCATCTGAAGAATAAAACTCACTTTTTTAACCAAAAAGAGGGTACTAAAGCCTATGAAAAAAAAGGGAAAAGGAAGAGTGTTCCTGGTAATATGGGCTGTCCTTGCAACCATTATTGCTGTAGGGCTTATAGCCTTTGAAGTTCTCAGGATGACTGGAAAAGTTAATCTTGCATCAAAGTCTGTAACAAGCACACCTATGCTTGAAACCGGAACTGATGAATCTGATTCGGCAGCTATGTCTGATACTGTCTGGGAAGCAGACTGGGTGCGCTATAACGGGCACGTTTATGATTACAACGAAGATATAAAGACCTTTTTGATCATGGGAATTGATAAGACAGAGGAAGTAATTCCCGTAGCGGAGGGAACAGATGGCGGACAGGCCGATGGACTTTTTCTCCTAGTTCTGAATCCGCATGATGAAAGCATTAAAGTAATTGCCATAAATAGAAATACCATGGCAGATGTCGATATATATGATGAAAACGGACGATACATGACTACTGCGACAGCACAGATTGCTGTTCAGCATGGATTTGGAGATGGCGTGGAAGAGAGCTGTGGATATCAGGTAAAGGCTGTTTCTAAGCTTTTTTACCAATTACCGATTCATGGATATGCGGCTATCAACATGAGTGCAATCTCAACTATAAATGACACTATAGGAGGCGTTGATGTAGTAGTCCTTGAGGATTTGACCAAGGCAGACAAAAAATTAGTAAAGGGAGAGCAGGTGCATCTTGTTGGCGATATGGCTTTTACCTATGTGAAATATCGTGATACTTCTTTATATGGGTCCTCTGATTCAAGATTACTTAGACAGAAGCAGTATCTCAAGCAATTCATAGAAAAGGCTAGAGTAAAATCAAGAGAAGATTCGTCAACAGCACTTGAGATATATTCTGCAATTGCATCTCAGATGACAACAGATATAACTGCGGATGAGCTTACATATCTGGTACCGCTTATCAACAATTACTCTTTTGACGAAAATGATGTAATTACACTTGATGGCAGTACTAAAAAAGGTGAGAAATTCGAAGAGTTCTATGTGGATGAGGATGCTTTGTATGAAACAATCATAGATGTATTCTATGAAAAGATTAGCTAGATTAGATGAGGAGACATAAGAGAAGTGACACTTGGGGATTGGGAGAAGAAAGCTTACAGGCAGTTTAATAAGGCAAAAAAGGTATTTGACAAAATTTTATGGGCGAGCATGGCAGCAGCTTTGATAATTCTTGCAGGCTGTAATAGCTCAGACAAATCAGAAACAAAGCTATCAGTAGAAGAAAACCTGCAATTGGTTCAGGAAACGAATGAAGATATTTTTGGTTGGATTTATGTGCCGGGGACCGATATAAATGGTCCGCTTCTTCAGAATAAAGATGGAGAGGACGATTATTATTTATATCACAATTATATGGATGAATTTGATATAAATGGCGCTGTGTTTATAGAATCAGCAAACCTTCCGACCATGACAGATTTTAATGAAGTCATATATGGTAAGCCAAATGAAAGCACTGGCTTTGATGATTTGTATCAGTTTGAGGATGAAGAGTTTTTTGACCAGCATGACTCGATGTATATTTATATAAATGGAAATGCGCTTACTTACGTTATTTTCATGGCATATGAAAGAGAGAATACCAATATACTTGAGCAATATGATCTGACCTATGCCAGTGGATGCCAGCAGTTCATAAATGATATGAATACTGCAAAATCCATGAATAAGCATGTTAGAGACGGCTGGGAAAATATGATAGAAACAGATAACTTTATTGTCACACTTACGGCAGTATCCGAAGGAGACAAGCAACTGGTTGTTATGGGGTGCCTTGTTGGAGATGCTGCAGGAACAATTGACAGATGGTTTGATGTTGAAGAATGACATTTTTGAAATGACATTTGTTGACGGGAGCTAGTGATAGTTTACAGTTTCTTTAGAAATATGTAATCTTTATATGATTGAAATGTTAATGTAAAAATATTAAGATATGTTTAGAATATCGTACTTTTATGGAACGATGACATTTTTTATGAGGGTAAAGATTATGAAGAAGAGAATTTTAGCTTTAGCGTTGGCAAGTTTCATGGTGGTTTCAATGCCTGTATATGCTACATCAGGAAGTAGCAGTCCTACTACCGAAGAAGTTGTAGAGGAATTAAAAAAACAGGTTGAAGAACAAAATAAAACAATTGCAGCTTTGACAAAGAGTCTCAATGCAGCAATTAGCAAAATTTCATCGAGTTCTTCAAGCTCATCAGGCTCATCAGGTGGATCTTCAACTCCAGCGAGTTCACCTAGCTATCGTGCAGCTGTAAGCAGGGCACAGGCAGCAGGCATGACAATTGGTGAATACATGAATAACGCCATTGTTTCTTCTTCTGGAGTTCCTGGTGCTACAGCTATTGGTCAGGGTGGTCACGTAGTAATAAATGGCAAGAGAAGTAATGTAGTGTTTACATTATCTCCAGCAAGAGGCAGCGCTGGTTCAGCACAGAGCCTTGCATCAGGACTTGGTGGAACACTTCTGAATGTAGTAACTGTAAGCTCAACAGTTGGATTTACTAATGCTTCAGTAAACTTCTATGTTAAGGGCATTACAAATAACAACCTTGTTGCTGTTTATCAGATTCAGAATGGAGCCTGGACACAGCTTACTGTTACAGAGTGCAGACAGGACCACGTAGTTGTAAACATGAATAGCACTGGTGTGCTAGCCTTCGTAAAGATTGCATGATAATGTGGATATTACGCCGCTTCGAAAGAAGCGGCGTTTTGTTTGCAGCGTGGGGTGCAGAGAGGTGGGCTTGTGCCTAGGCATGAAGTAGTCTGTAAAGAGGGGAAGGTTGTGTGGAGGCGTGAAGTAGTCTGTGAAGAGGGGGAAAGGTTGTGTGGAGGCATGAAGTAGTCTGTGAAGAGGGGAAGGTTGTGTGGAGGCATGAAGTAGTCTGAGAAGAGGGGCGGTCATGTAGAGACATGATGTATGCTTTAAAATGGCAAGACAATAAATATTTCACATAATAGCGTGAAAAATTACCGCCCGAAAAGTACTTTCTTTTTTTAAGCGGTAACATGGAAATTTCATTACCGCCTAGATGAGGAAAAGCGTTGGCAGCGGTAAGTCTTTACGTTACAACAAGATAAAATGTACGAAGTGCTGTTTGTTTTTGGAATAAGAATAAAAAATTACCGCTCAGAACACTAAATTCTTATCTGAGTGGTAAGAAAGTAAGAAAATCGTATGCCTTTTTGAATCTTCATTACCGCTGCTGAAGAGGACTTTCAATTCTGACGGTAAAGTTCAAAAATGCTTACCGCCTATAAATGTGTTTGTGGGAGCTGAGCGGTAAAAAAAGAGCGCAGGAACATAAATATTAGTTTGATAAGATGATAAGCTGTTTTATATCAAGAAATTAAACCAGACAATTTTATCAAAATGATATATAAGCTTGAAGTTTTCACTAACAATCGAAACAAGAAATTATAACCTAGATACTATTAAGATTAATCTACGAAATACCGATAATTAATATAACAGTTCCAGCGAACTTAAAATATTAAAAAATTACTAAAAGATGTATAAAAACTATCGAAATCTAAGGAAAAGCGCAATATTTTGTGCTAAAATGACCTTGTGGGGTGTCTCCCACGCGCATGTCACATGAACATTTATGAGGGATCGAATATGAGTGAAAGCGTTTTAGCAAAAACAAGTGTAGGCACAGCTACAATGGCTGATATAACCTACATAACAACTTACAAGGATGTGTACAATCAGAAGTCTCTTGCTTACAAATTTGTAAAAAGAGCTTTTGACATTGTGGCGTCATCATTTGCGCTTATAGTGCTTTCTCCATTGCTTATACTGACAGCACTTGCGATTGTTATTGAGGATGGTGGTCCTGTATTTTTTACCCAGCAAAGAGCAGGTAAAAATCTAAAACCATTCAAGATATATAAGTTCAGGAGTATGTACCGAGATGCTGAAGCTCAGTTTGCCAAGATGCAGGAGCAGAATGAGCAGACTGGACATGCTTTTAAGATTAAAGATGATCCTAGAGTAACGAAGGTTGGAAAGTTCATTAGAAAGTACTCTATAGATGAACTGCCACAGCTTTTGAATATCATAAAAGGCGACATGAGTATTGTAGGTCCAAGACCTATTTTGCAAAAACAGATGGAAGAGTGTAATCCATATGAAAAGCAGCGTCTTATTGTAAGACCAGGCCTTACATGTTACTGGCAAGTAGGTGGACGCGCAAACATCAAATGGGAAGAATGGGTTGAACTGGATCTTAGATATATAAGAGATATGAATGCCTGGGAAGACATAAAACTCATATTCAGAACGATTCCAGCTGTGTTTGATTCAGATGGAGCATATTGATTACAAAATAGAGTAATTGATATTCGTGAGGTTTTCATAAAGATAATTTGGGTCATTCCTTAGGGAGTGGCCTTTTTGATGTAATGTATGAGAAAGGCTGCGATAAATATGAAAAATAAAGGTGTTGTTAATATAATAGCTGTGGTTCTTGTTGCGGCAGTTGCATTAGCTATTGGCTTTTTTGCAGGAAAAAAGGTAGAGGCTGATAAATATGCGCAGCTTCTGCAAAAGCTAGGATATGATGCCAGCGCAGTAGTGCTGGGTGATATAAACAACGAGACTAAATGCATTCTGGAAAAAGCGGGTCTTGATGCACCGCAGCTTCTTGAAGATGCTTCCGGTTGCAATATGGTTTTGATGGATCATAGCGATTATGAGCAATCTGCTGATGGTCTGCAGGATGCGAATATCATTTTCATTATCGACCACCATGGAGATGGATCTGTCAGAACTGGAAACAGGCTCTTTCTGAAATAGGAGAAATCTCAGACCTGGATGCCTTCTGGCAGGATATGCAGGAAGCAGCCCTTTCCTATGAGGGTATGACGGATGTAGAAATCTTTTTCAATGATTATAAGGAATATGAAAGTGGTGGTATTCATTACGGCATAGGCTTCTTTAAGGCGCCAGGCAAGGAAAGCGCAGACGATTACGCAAGTCGTATGATAGAAGCGATGGCTTCGGCAAAGGCATCCACCGGTATGGATATGGAGTTCGCCCAAATTAGATTTGATGAAGATGGTGTATCGTATACCTATCTGATTCCGTCGGATGATGTTGAAAAAGAAGTACTTCAGGCAGCTTTTTGTGATACGGCAACCTATAATGGTGTGGCATTCGTGATAACGCCAAGTGTTTCGAGAAAAGCAACAGTAGTTCCAGCGCTTACTGAGGTGCTGAAGGATTTTCCACATGAATAATAATTGAAATCAGCTAAAGTCTTGGGATGCAATATAAAGGTTTCTTGAGAGAGATAAAAAAGATGCCGTCACAAACCTGTGCCGGCATCTTTTTATGAGCTTTTTGAAAAAACTTCATTTACTTCTTCAAGACTGTAGTTAAAGATAGCAGCAATTTCTTCAGGAGATTTACCGGATTTTTGCATAGCTAAGATAGTGTTAATACGCTCGTTTTTTGCTCCTTGTGCAATACCACGTTCCTCACCAATGGCAATACCACGCTCTTCACCAATAGCAATACCACGCTCTTCACCAATGGCAACGCCTTGTTCAAAGGATTCCTCTTTAACAGCTTTCAAATGTGCAGTTTGATTATATTCAGATAAACTATACATATACACCGCCTTCCTTTCCTTCATGAGGAAATCCTTTAAAACATCATTTTCTATACAGTAGTCAATCGCTCTGTTTACAGCCTCTTCATGAGAACTGGATTCTCTGTAGAATTCACGCTCTTTTGACACAAATATCGAATAGTCATTTAATATCTTGCATCCACGCATGAGAGATTCATTCATGCCGTAGTTTATGTTTAATACTTTTATTGTAAGTTCAAGCTCTGGATTATCTGTTTTCTCTTCATACATCTCAGAAAGCCTGTAGGTCATCTCTTCCGGAAGCTCGTCAACTCCGTTATAAAACACCACGAAATGCGGAGTGGGTATTTTTATACGTCTCTCGCTATATAACTGCTCTTCATCAATAAGCTGAGTATAGAGCTTTCCTACGTAAAATAGACAACGAAGAGGAATGTTTGGACACTTTGTTGATTGGTGCTCATAAATGTTCAAATGAGTATCCAGGATAAACGACAAGTCATTATGCATTCCCATAAAGATTGCGGTATCCAATGTGTTGACTATAAGCTCATCTGGATCAGTGTAGCATGAATTATTCAAGGCATTGTACAAATCAAGCAATGCGCTTTTGTCACTATTAAATAATAACCTGAATACAGTATCCTTGTGTTTTCTGTTTGCCCAAGGCCACCTGAAAGCCTTAAAACCGTAGTTCCTTTTAAATCTGTTGTTACTAATTTCCAATAATTTCCACCTTTCCGCATTAATGCAGAAACGGCAAGAAAAAATGTCAAAACGTTTTAACACGGAATGCTCCGTGCTTCGCACTCCTATAATCCTATCACTGCATTAATACTATCATATATTTTTATTTTTTGTTGGGAAATGTGAATACGAAGGTAATCACATTTTGTGTCAGTTGAAAACCGACTAGGATAATCTACTACATTTTGAGATGAAGTGCAATATTTTTTATTGGAAAGCAGTTGTTTATATATTTTATTTTCATTTTTATGTAAAAAAAGATATTGCAATTTTATTAATGGTTATGTTATATTAGGATTCGCTGTCAGAATTCTATCTGATAGCAATTTAATCTTTATTTCATGGGTTTATCACCCGTAAGCTCCATTATTGCATGCAAAGGCTTATTAAGAAATAAAACATGAAAGGATAAAAGGTGAGTAGTAGTAATAATAAATTATCGCAATATTTTCCTGTCATAAGGGCAAGGGAAGATATAGGTAATGAAATAGAAAATAATGAGAAACTGAAGACTGTTTTTAACAGTTGGAGTGAAGAACACCGGGAAGAATTTCTTGAAATATGCACAGGTAATAAGGGAATAAAAATGCTTTATGATACATATTTTAAAGAGCTGCTCAATCCGGAAACTGTCCCTGAAAGGCTTTCAGCGTTACTCAGCGTAATCTTAAAAAGGAAAGTAACAGTCAAATATGTGCTGCCTAATGATGGGACAAGGCTTGGCGATGAAATGTCACTGATCATTACTGACATAGTGGTTGAACTTGAAGATCATTCTATAGCCAATATAGAAGTTCAGAAAATCGGCTATGCGTTCACGGGTGAAAGAGCGTCCTGTTACTCGGCAGACCTGCTATTGAGACAATACAAGCGAGTTAAAGATAAGCTGAAAGAGAAATTCACCTATAAAAATATAGGATCTGTTTATACAATAGTGTTTCTTGAGAAGAGTCCTTCGGTATTTAAAGAGTATCCTGAAAAGTATGTTCACTACTTCAAAAGCATATCAGATACAGGCCTGGAGCTTGGAATGCTTCAAAATATTATCTTCATTCCGGTTGATATTTTTCTGGAAAAACTTCATAATAAAGGTATACAAGATGAGTTGGATGCTTGGCTTACATTCCTTGGATGCGATGAGCCGGAGTATATAGTAGAACTTATAAACAAGTATCCTACCTTCAAGGACATGTATGCTGATTTGTACAACATGTGTCTAAATGTGGAAGGGGTGATGAATATGTTTTCAAAAGAACTTCAGATTCTAGACCAAAATACTGTTAAATATATGATTGATGAAATGCAGGAAGAGCTTGATAATATAAAGGATGAGCTGGATACAGCTAAGACTGAGCTAGATACAACTAAGACTGAACTGGATACAGCTAAGACTGAACTTAATACAGCTAAGACTGAGCTAGACACAACTAAGACTGAACTAGATACAGCCAATACCACGATTTCCAATCAATCCAAGGAAATTGCTGATAAGGAAGAGCTTATCGCAAAGCTTCAAGCTGAG
>JAZRKG010000014.1:0-8186 GCA_045646185.1 Butyrivibrio sp. | reverse complement strand
AGGCGCCAAGGTGGAGGTTGTTGCTGAGCTTATGCCTTATTCTGGAGGCCTTAAGAGAAATATCGTTCAGTGCCTAAATGATTATGATATTCCATTAAAGCTTAGCCACACTGTTATTGATATTAAGGGAAAAGACCACGTTGAAGGAATTACAATTGCTGAGGTTGATGCAAACAGAAAGCCAATTCCCGGAACAGAAGAGTTCTATGAAGCAGACACACTCCTTCTTTCCTGCGGACTTCTTCCTGAAAACGAGCTTACAAAGGGCATTGGTGTTTCGATGAACAGGGTTACCAGTGGACCTGACGTTGATGACAAGCTTCAGACAGGACTTGAAGGCGTATTTGCCTGCGGAAATGTTCTGCACGTACATGACCTGGTTGACTACGTTTCAGAAGAAGCTACTCTGGCTGGTAAAAATGCAGCAGAGTACGTACTTGGCGGAGACAAAAAAGAAGGAAAGACTGTTAACTTCATAGCCGACGGTGGTGTAAGATATACAGTTCCACAGAGCCTGGACGTAGTAAATATGAACGACAAAGTAGTTGTAAGATTCAGAGTTGCTGATGTCTACAAGGATAGAAGCATCTGTGTATACTACGACGATAAGAAGGTTTCTTCTGTTAAAAAGAAAGTACTGGCTCCTGGAGAAATGGAACAGGTAGTTTTGAAAAAAGAAAGCTTTGCTGATTTTGCAGATATTAAAACAATCAGAATCTGCACAGAAGAAAACTAAATTAATTTTACGCATATGGCGAGGAAAGGCAACAAAATGGAAACAAGAGAACTTACATGCATCAATTGTCCTTTAGGATGTGCTCTTACAGTTACAATTGATGGAGAAAATATATCAGTTACAGGAAATACATGCCCAAGGGGAGCAGCATACGGCCAAAAGGAAGTAACTAATCCTACACGTATTGTAACAAGCTCTGTAGTGGTTGAAGGTGGCACAATTGAAAGAGCTTCAGTAAAAACTGCAATGGATATTCCAAAAGGAAAAATTTTTGATATAATGGACGAGATACACAAAATAAAGGTAAAGGCGCCTGTACATATTGGCGATGTTATCATCACAAACGTTGCAGGAACGGGTGTGGATGTGGTCGCGTCCAAGGATGTCGAGGCAGTATAGTATTTTAAGTTATGAGTATTTTAAACGTAGAACATTTAACACATGGCTTTGGAGACAGAGCAATATTTAATGACGTTTCCTTTCGTCTTTTAAAAGGAGAACATATCGGACTTGTCGGCGCCAATGGCGAAGGCAAGTCCACATTTATGAATATTATTACCGGAAAGCTCATGCCAGATGAAGGCAAGATTGAGTGGGCCAAGAACGCAAACGTTGGATACCTTGATCAGCATGCTGTATTAAAGGCAGGAATGACAATAAGAGATGTACTTGCATCAGCATTCGATTCTCTTTTTGACATGGAAAAAAGACTTAATGAAGCCTATGAGGAAATGGCTACAGCCGATGATGAAAAAATGGCAGAGCTTATGGAAGAAACCGGTACACTTCAGGATCTTCTTACAGTTCATGATTTCTACATGATCGATTCCAAAATTGAAGAAGTAGGAGCAGCCCTTGGATTATCAGAAATAGGTTTAGACCGAGATGTTACTGAATTATCCGGAGGACAGAGAACAAAGGTACTTTTGGCAAAGCTTCTTTTAGCAAAGCCAGACATACTTCTTCTTGACGAGCCTACAAACTATCTGGATAAAGAACATATCGCCTGGCTTAAGAGATATCTTGAGGGTTATGAAAATGCCTTTATTCTTATAAGCCATGATGTTCCATTTATGAACAGCGTTGTAAACATTATTTATCACATGCATGACCAGGATTTAAAGCGCTATGTGGGCGATTATGATAAGTTTATGGAAGTTTATGAGATGCAGAAGTCTCAGCAGGAGGCTGCTTACAGACGTCAGCAGCAGGAGATTGCAGATCTTAAAGACTTTGTTGCAAGAAATAAAGCAAGAGTTGCCACAAGAAATATGGCTATGTCCCGTCAGAAAAAGCTTGATGCTATGGATATTATCGAAAAGCCTACAGAGAATCCAAAGCCAACCTTTAATTTCCTTCAGGGAGGACTTAGCGGTAAGGTGATTCTCGAGACCAAGGATCTTGTTATTGGTTATGATGAGCCTCTTTCAAAGCCTCTTAATCTCTATATGGAGAGAGGCCAGAAGGTTGTAATAGAAGGTGCTAACGGTATTGGCAAAACAACTCTCTTAAAGAGCATTATGGGTCTTATACCTGCTATTTCCGGTAAGGCTGAACTTGGAGACAGCCAAGAGCTTGGATATTTTGAACAGGAAATGTCAGGAGATGGTGATAACACATGTCTTGAGGAAATCTGGCAGGAATTCCCGGGCTTTTCACAGTATGAGGTAAGAAGCGCTCTCAGCAAATGCGGACTTACCACCAAGCACATTGAGAGTAAGGTCAGAGTTTTGTCTGGTGGAGAGCAGGCCAAGGTCAGACTTTGCAAGCTTATAAACCGTAAGAGTAATATTCTGATTCTGGATGAGCCTACCAACCATCTTGACGTGGATGCCAAGGATGAGCTCAAGAGAGCCCTTCAGGAATACAAGGGAAGCATCATAATGGTATGCCATGAGCCTCCGTTTTATGAGGGACTTGCTACAGATGTTTGGGATTTATCTCAGTGGACCACGAAACTTTAAGAATTGTTTATAAAAAAAACAGTATTTTTTATAAGTATCATGATACAATAAAATATCATAATATGCTTAACGATTTAACATAAATATTTTGGGGGCTGCATATGGATATAGCAGTTATCAGTGATATACATGGCAATTATGTGGCATTGCAGGCTGTTATTGATTATTGCATGACACGGGGAATTACAAGATTTATTTTTCTAGGGGATTATGTGACGGATTGTCCTGATCCTCAGAAAACCCTGGAAAAAATTTATGTTTTAAAGCAGTATTTTGACTGTACCTTTGTGAGAGGTAACAGAGAAGAATATCTGTTAAACTATAGGGCAAGTGGTGAAAAGGGCTGGCATAAAGGTTCGGCCAGCGGTTCACTATTATATACATACAACAACTTAACCGGTAAGGATCTGGACTTTTTTGACTCCATGCCTATATATACAATATGGCAGGAGCGAGGAGCTACGCCAATGGATGTATGCCACGGATCTCCTGAAAAAGCCGGAGAGTTGTTATTTAAGGATAAGAGAAACACTAAAAGGGTCCTGACACATTTAAAGACTGACTATTTGTTGCATGGACATAATCATCTTCAGGATTCCTATATTTACAGAGGTAAACGTTCAATTAATCCTGGCTCTGTTGGCATTCCGTGGTTTTATGATGGCAAGGCTCAATTTGCGATTATTCATTCCAAGGGGAAAGCATGGGAAGAAGAGCTGTTGCAGATTGATTATGACAGAGATGAGATTTTAAAAGATTTTCAGGGGACTGAACTTGTGGAGATGGCACCCGCTTGGGCAGCTATTTCCATGCACACAATCAGAACCGGCGTAGACCTTAATCAGACAATACTTTTAAGAGCCATGAGATTGTGTGAGGAGGACAATGGAAGTGTTACCTGGCCTGATATCCCGGAAAAGTACTGGGCTATAGCGCTTAGGGAAAATAATATTGATTTGCAGGGGAGAGATATACCAAAAAAGGATTAGCAAGGTGCTGACGGGTACTGCAAATGCTTATTAGTCAATCTTCAATTGCAACTGAATATTTCTGCCTGGTTTTGTGTGTGATGTTAATAATTCTGATGACTTCCACAAAGCCAAGGGTTACATCAGTATTCATTATAGATTTTGTCGGAACGATAATATCTATAGTGGCTATTGTTGTGGACAATACTGTTGTCTCTTTTTCTGATCACTATTATGGCACAGAGTTTTATAACCTTTTTGTAGTTAAGTTATTAATCTGGGCCTTCTTAATTCTATATTTTGTTATTCTTTTATGTATTTTCTCATATGTAAATAGGCTTGCACTAAATAGGAGACGCCATACAAATGAGCAGGAGAAAATGTATCTGATTTATGGCCTGATATATTTTACTATTGCGGCGTTTTTATTTGCCAGAGGCTTTATGGTGAAGGATTTAGGCACTGGACTGGATATAAACGGCTATATCTCTTTCTATACCTGTGCTGGTATGTCCTGTGCATTGGCTGTAATAGCAGAGGCTATTTATAACAGAAAGAATATATCTAACAGAGTTTTTGCTGAAATTATCGTATTTAGTCCAATTGACCTTGTAGTGCTTATATTACAGTTTGTTTTCAGGGACAGTATTTTTATGAGCACAACATATGTCGCACCGTTCCTGCTGTTTTATATTCTTTTCCATAGTAATCCGTTTGATGAGCTTACTGGATGTCAGAACAGCTATGCTTTTGATTCCATGATGAATACTCTGATCAAAAAGAAGAAGAACTATGTTCTAATCGAAATAGATTTTCCGCAGCTGACCAGATCTTATTCTCAGAGTATGTATGGCAGTCATTTACAGTATGTGTCTGATTTTGTAAAAGAAATAGAGAAGTATGACAGGAAAATTAAGCTTTATTATGTATCTCCTGGAAAATTCATGGTGCTCAGACAATTTGGCAGTCGCGATGATCTTAAGATACAGATGCTTTATAGTAAGATGACATCAATCCTTGAAAAAGCAACTACTCTTGGTTCTCATGTTACTTATGGGAAAATGGTTGGCTTTAAGAGCTTTTGGTTCCTTAAAAATGAGATGGATGTTCAATCGTATCTGGATTTTGTAAATAATAAATTATCAAATTCCAAGGAAACAGAGTATTTCCTTGCAACAGAGCAGACGCAGCAGGATTACATAGAAGAGCAGGAAATCGCATTTGCTCTTGAAAATATTGTTTATCAAAATGACCTGGAAGACCCAAGAGTCTTGTGCTATGCCCAGCCTATCTATGATGTAAATGCTCAGGCATTTAAGTCTGCGGAAGCTCTTATGAGGCTTAAGATAGACGGCAAGCTTATTGCTCCAAATAAGTTTATTCCAGTTGCAGAAAACAAGGGCTATATACATACCATGACCTGTATCATGCTAAATAAGGTATGTAAGGCTGTTAAGCATTTAAGCGACAATTATGACTTTGAAGTTATTACAATAAACTGCTCACCAAAGGAATTTTCTGATACAAATATGTATCAGGATATTATTAAGATAATGGACAGCTATGACATTGATAAGAGTAAGGTTAGTCTTGAGCTTACTGAAAGTGCCATGTTTGAAAACTATGATGCAGTAAAATACAATATGCAAAGACTTGAAGAGGCTGGCATCAGATTTTATCTGGATGATTTTGGAACAGGCTATTCAAATATTGAAAGAGTAACAAGCTGTAATTTCAAAACTGTTAAGTTTGATAAATCTCTTTTATATAAGGCATTGTCCAATAAGGTTACCGATGATCTTGTGTCCTCAATGATCGATATGTTAAAGCACATTGGAGTAAGAACTCTGGTCGAAGGCGTAGAAGACGAAGAACAGAGTGAATACAGTATTGATAAAGGCTTTGATTATATGCAAGGCTTTAAATATGCGAGACCTGAACCTATTGAAAATCTGAAGAATTATTTTTCCACAAAATAGGAATTAGAGATTCTAAAAATTCTATAAAATAGCTACTTTGAAAGATTTTGTGAGTAAAAAAGAGAATAGTTAAGAAAAAATGAGAGAATTGCAGAAAAACATACTGCAATTCTCTTTATTTTGCTTGCAAAGATGGTTACTAATGATTATTATTATTTCTTGTAGGTTAGCACTCAATGATGATGAGTGCTAACAAGTTAAAAAGTATTTTATGAAACATAATATAAAAGGAGGCTTTACTATGAAATTAACACCACTTGGAGACAGAGTTGTTCTTAAACAGCTTGAAGCAGAGGAAACAACAAAATCAGGAATCGTTCTTCCTGGAGCAGAGAAAGAGAAGCCACAGCAGGCTGAAGTAATCGCAGTTGGTCCTGGCGGAGTTGTTGACGGCAAGGAAGTTAAGATGGAAGTTAAGGTTGGTGACAACGTTATCTATTCTAAATATTCAGGAACAGAAGTTAAGCTTGATGATGTAACATATATCGTAGTTAGACAGAACGATATTCTTGCAATCATTGAATAATCAAAATAAACAGGAGGCTATTTAAAATGGCAAAGACAGTTAAATATGGTGCAGATGCACGTACAGCTATGGTAGAAGGCGTAAATAAGCTTGCAGATACAGTAAGAGTTACAATCGGTCCTAAGGGAAGAAATGTCGTTCTTGATAAGAGCTATGGCGCTCCTACAATTACAAACGATGGTGTTACAATCGCAAAGGAAATCGAGCTTGAAGATCCATATGAAAACATGGGTGCTCAGCTTGTTAAAGAAGTTGCTACAAAGACAAATGATGTAGCAGGTGATGGTACAACAACAGCTACAGTTCTTGCACAGGCTATGATTAACGAAGGTATGAAGAATCTTGCAGCAGGTGCTAACCCAATCGTACTTAGAAAAGGTATGAAGAAGGCTACAGACGCAACAGTAGAAGCTATTTCAAAGATGGCTACAAAGGTTGCAGGCAAGGATCAGATCATGAGAGTTGCTGCTGTATCAGCTGGTGATGACGAAGTTGGACAGCTCATTGCAGACGCTATGGAAAAGGTTTCTAATGATGGCGTTATCACAATCGAAGAGTCTAAGACAATGCAGACAGAACTTGACCTTGTAGAAGGTATGCAGTTCGATCGTGGATATATTTCAGCTTACATGGCTACAGACATGGACAAGATGGAAGCAGTTCTTGATGATCCATACATTCTTATCACAGATAAGAAAATTTCAAACATTCAGGATATCCTCCCACTTCTTGAGCAGATTGTTAAGACAGGTGCTAAGCTCCTTATCATCGCTGAAGATGTTGATGGTGAAGCTCTTACAACACTTATCGTTAATAAGCTTCGCGGAACATTCAATGTAGTAGCTGTTAAGGCTCCTGGCTATGGTGACAGAAGAAAGGCTATGCTTGAAGATATTGCTATCCTTACAGGTGGTAAGGTTATCTCTTCAGACCTTGGTCTTGAGCTTAAGGATACAACAATGGAAGACCTTGGACAGGCTAAGAGCGTTAAGGTTGCAAAAGAGAACACAACAATCGTTGACGGTGCTGGTAACAAGGATGAGATCCAGGCCAGAGTTGCTCAGATCAAGAAGCAGATTGAAGATACAACAAGTGATTTCGATAAGGAAAAGCTTCAGGAAAGACTTGCTAAGCTTGCAGGTGGTGTTGCAGTAATCAGAGTAGGTGCTGCTACAGAGACAGAGATGAAGGAAGCTAAGTACAGAATGGAAGATGCTCTTAACGCAACAAGAGCAGCTGTAGAAGAAGGCATCATCTTTGGTGGTGGAAGTGCTTATATCCACGCAGCTAAGGAAGTTGAGAAGAAGGTTGCAGAACTTTCAGGTGATGAGAAGACAGGTGCTTCTATCATTCTTAAGGCTCTTGAAGCTCCTCTTCGTAACATCGCTGAGAACGCAGGTCTTGACGGATCAGTTATCGTAAACAAAGTTAAAGAGAGCAACACAGGTGTAGGCTTCAACGCATACACAGAAGAATATGTAGACATGGTTAAGGACGGTATCATCGATCCTGCCAAGGTTACAAGAAGTGCTCTTCAGAACGCAACTTCAGTAGCAAGCAGCTTCCTTACAACAGAAGCAGCAGTAGCTACTATCAAAGAGCCAGTTCCTCCAATGCCAGCAGGTGGCGCAGGCGGAATGGGAATGATGTGAGCGATAAAAAGCATTGCATTCTCACTTATAAACGAAAAGTGCGAAGCACTTAAAATAAAAAAGGCTCTCACTGCAAGCTTGCTTGCAAGTGAGAGCCTTTTTTTATTTTAAGCCGTGCCGGCGGCACGATTTTCGTTTATAAGTGAGAGAATATAATGCGCTAACGGAAGATAAGAAAAAACAGAGTCGGAAAGAATTGTGCTAACAATTATTTCCGGGTTTGTTTTTTCTTATATGAGCGACACCACAAATAAAAGGAAAGCTCACTGCAAGCTTGCTTGCAAGTGAGAGCCTTTTTTTATTTTAAGCCGTGCCGGCGGCACGATTTTCGTTTATAAGTGAGAGAATATAATGCGCTAAC
>JAZRKG010000013.1:0-5933 GCA_045646185.1 Butyrivibrio sp. | reverse complement strand
GCAATGAAGTATATTCAGCATATTTTCTGGACATGCTTATATCAACTCCAAAACTAATTTCTCTTCCGTCAGCAGTATATGCTATTCCTTCTGCCTGAAAGGTGGTCATCTCTGTTTCTTCATAGTAGGTCTCCATGGTAGTGACGCTACTATAACCGCTGCTAAGAGACATCAGTTCACTTATGGCATTTCTGGTCTTGGTAAAAAAAGAACTGTTTTTACCGGACATATTCTGCATAAGACTTAATATCTGCTCCAGAAGCTGCATTCTGATGGTATGAAGTTCTTCAGCTCTTTTACTGATCAGATTAGAACTACCGGTCTTATCTGATTTGCCTGCAGACAAATCATAGGTCACGTCTGTCTGAGTTTCCATACCATAAGACAATTCCAAAGTATCTCTCTTAGTGCTTTCTGAAACTGACTTAAGATCCTGCAAAAATCTCGAATTGCTCAAAAGTCCTGAAGCAACGGATTGTGAACTAAACTGGCTAAAAGCCCTTGTTGAGTTCATCTTAATGCTACTATCTGTTACTATCATAGGCATTACCTCTTGTTGTAAAATTCCGGATACCGGAATCCAAGTATTTTCAGCGTCGATAGCAATATGACGAAATTCCTTTTGCAAAAAATACCAGTCTAGTTTAACCCCTCATGAGTTAAATGCCCAAACGCACAGGTTGTGCACCACCTGCCTGCCAAGGATATATTGAAATGCGTCCATTTCATTCTTTACAAGAAAATAGCATCGATTTTCGTTTCCCTGAAAACCAAAACCGATGCCATCCTTAGCATTCAATACTAATATCGGCAGGTATATAATCGAACATAACAAAACAGATTATAAAATTTTTTCAAAAAGAAAAGGGTGTGGCAAACGCCACACCCAAAATCTTATGTATGAATTATTTAAGTTTAAACTGACTTACGATTTCTGTAAGTGTTCCGGCAGTTGCCTGCTGCTTGGTTGCAAGATCTGCAACAGAATCAACTGCATCAGATACGCTGCTTACAGAATCTGTTACGTCAGCACTTCTGGTTGCTGTTTCCTGAGTAGACTCAGCAATACTCTGTACTGCTTTGTTTACTTCATTCATATTAGCCTGAATGCTCTCTGCCATTTCAGAAATCTTATCTGAAAGATCGCCAAACAGATTAGCATCGTTACCATACTGCTCACCAACCTGAATGAAGTTGTCATAGTCAGGAGTAACTGTCTCAGTAACGAATTCAAGGAGCTTATTAGAACCTGTAGCCAGGTCTGTAAATGCTTCCTGCACGCTGTCTACTGTATCCTGAATCTGCTTAACAGCATCATCAGTCTCTGTAGCAAGCTTGTTGATTTCCTGAGCAACAACTGCGAAGCCCTTACCTGCATCGCCTGCTCTTGCTGCCTCTATACTGGCATTAAGTGAAAGAAGGTTGATCTGGCTTGCGATTTCTGAAATTGCATTTGCAAGATTTGCAATCTCATTAACAACCTCAGCTCTTGCCGTAGCTGCTTCAAGCTCGTCTCTACGCTCATTAGCGATTGCAATAGCACTGTCATGCTGCTTGCGGCTGTTCTCCTGAATTTCAAGAGCACGCTTTTTGATTTCCTTAACTTCCTTGCTGGCAGATTCTGTCTCTCTTGCAAGGTCTTCAACTGAAGTATTAACTTCCTGAACAGAAGCTGAAACTTCTTCTGTAGCTGCACCGGTACTCATCATAGCATCATTAACTACAACCATGTTCTCTGAAATCTTGGAGAACTCCGCCGCCAGCTCTTCTGACATAGCGCCAAGTGTACTTGATGCATCATTGATATTTCCAGATTCTGAGGAGATGTTGGAAATGATATTGCTATTATTCTTAAACATTTCATTAAGTGAATCACTCATATCACCTAGTTCATCGTTTCGCCTGGTTCGAAGTGAATCAACTGTGAAATCGCCTGAAGCAAGAACTCTGGCAAAATCATTAACACTTGAAATAGTACCTGCAATTGTTTTGGCAATAATGGCAATTACTACTACTGCAACAACTAAAGCTATTGCACTTATAGTTAAGATAACGTTATTCATTCTTGTAATAGGTTCATTGATCTCAGACTGGAACATAATGATGATGAGCTTCCATCCAACCTCCGGAACTGTACCAAAATAGGTATTAAGATACATTCCTGGCTCTCCAATAACCTGCATACCCTGATCCTGGCTAAGAAGTGCTGTTGCAATATTAGCAATATCAGAATCATCATTGGCAATATTAAGTCCGGACTCCATCTTCTCAGTTTCCTGAGCATAGATATAAGTTCCATCACCTGCAGTCATCATGGCATTTCCGCTATCGCCAACTGATATCTGGCTTACAAGAGTGGAAATAACATCAAGAGACATGTCACAGGTAACACATCCAATATAAGCTCCATCATGGTCAAAAATAGGTGCAGAACAGGAAGCCATAACAGAACCGCTTGTTGAATCATAATATGGGTCAGTTATTACTGCATCAAGCTCTGTCATAGCCTTGGCATTTATATAATACTCCTGTGAAAAATAGTCATAATCTGCATTTGAGTATGACCAGTCTTCAATAGCTTCACCATTATCTTCATACCAATATGGTCCGCAGTAGGTCTCATTAGCATAATTTTCATCACCAACAAAAGCCTGAGGCTCAAACCACACACCAGCACCGGTAATAAGCTCATCCTCCAATACCAGATCACCAAAGGTTCTTGAATACACATTTACCTCAGAATCTCTGCAGGTATTAGAAACAAATACAGACAAAGCAGTAGCTGTAGTTCTTACCTTTTCAAGCTTTGAATCAATACTATTAATGTTCTTATCAAGTTCCGCATAGATATAGTTTGCTGTCTGCTCATGTACAGCTGTTTTAGCCATGCTACTGCTGACTACCGCAACAACTACAAGTGCTGCGATTACAACAGGAAGAATCATCAGCAGCATTTTAGGGAGAATTCCCATGCCTTTTCTTGACCTAACGTGCTTCGCCGCCACGTTCTTTTTGCCATTTGCCATTACAGTTACCTCCTCATAAAATCACTTTGCAAAAAAACTGTCTCCAAGACAGTATAATCGTAAATATATTTTATCATTTTTTCGTTGATATTTACGTGTTTTATAAACTTTTAATCATTTTTTAATTCACTGTAAATCTATACAAAAAAATGCCGGACATAATCATTTCAATGATCACATCCGACATTTTCTTAATTATATTCAATTATCAAATTTTCTCTAGGGCCTGCTTAAGGTCTGCGATAAGGTCATCTTTATTTTCGAGACCACAGGAGATTCGGATAAGACCTGCTGGAACTCCTGCAGCAGCAAGCTGCTCATCATTCATCTGTCTGTGAGTAGATGTAGCAGGATTCAGGCAACAGGTTCTTGCATCTGCTACATGTGTTTCTATTGCTGCAAGCTTAAGGTTCTTCATGAACTTCTCAGCTGCAGCTCTTCCACCTGAAAGCTCAAAGGAAACTACGCCGCAGCCACCCTTTGGAAGATACTTCTGAGCAATGTCATAATACTTGTTGCTCTTAAGTCCCGGATAGTTAACACTTGTAACCTTTTCATGGCTCTCAAGGAACTCTGCAACTGCCTGTCCATTTTCTACGTGACGAGGCATACGTACATGTAATGACTCAAGTCCAAGGTTGAGGATAAATGCGCTCTGTGGAGACTGAACACAGCCAAGGTCTCTCATAAGCTGAGCTGTACATTTTGTAATGAAAGCTCCCTCTTTTCCAAACTTCTTGGCATAAGTGATTCCGTGATAGGACTCATCTGGTGTGCACAGACCTGGGAACTTATCTGCATGAGCCATCCAGTCAAATTTGCCGCTGTCTACTACTACACCACCAACAGCTGCTCCATGACCATCCATATACTTGGTAGTTGAATGAGTTACAATATCAGCACCCCATTCAATAGGTCTGCAATTGACCGGTGTTGGGAAAGTATTATCTACAATAAGTGGTACGCCGTGGCTGTGGGCAGCCTTGGCAAACTTCTCAATATCAAGAACTGTAAGTGCAGGGTTAGCAATTGTCTCGCCAAATACTGCTCTTGTATTTTCTTTAAACGCTGCATTTAATTCATCCTCTGTGCAGTCAGGTGATACGAAGGTAACTTCGATACCCATTTTTGCAAGAGTAACTGACAGAAGGTTGAAGGTTCCACCGTAGATTGAAGAGGAAGAAACTACATGGCTTCCACATTCACAGATGTTGAATATTGCAAAAAAGTTGGCTGCCTGACCTGAAGAAGTAAGCATTGCAGCACTTCCACCCTCAAGCTCTGCAATCTTGGCTGCAACATAGTCGCAAGTAGGGTTCTGCAATCTTGAATAGAAGTATCCGCTTGCTTCAAGGTCAAAAAGCTTACCCATATCCTCACTTGTATCATATTTGAAAGTTGTTGACTGAATAATCGGAATCTGACGTGGCTCGCCGTTTCCTGGTGTATATCCGGCCTGCACGCATTTAGTGTCTAAATTGTAGTTGCTCATGGTCCTATCCTCCACACTGTATATTTATAATAATTTTTTTAGTTTATACAACAAACAGCGTTGTTATTATACCATCTATCCACATAAAAATCTGTTTTTTTTATTATTTCACAAAAATGATAAATAATCTCATTTGCACTAATTGACAACAATCTAATTGTGCAATAAAATCTTTTACTAACGTTAGCTTATGCTAACATGTATCATTCAGGTGAGGAGTAATTATGAATAAAATTGCAATTTATGGGAAAGGTGGTATTGGCAAATCAACTACTACTTCAAACCTTTCCGCTGCTTTATCCAAAATGGGGTTAAAGGTAATGCAGGTCGGGTGCGATCCAAAGGCGGATTCAACAAAAAACCTTATGGGTGGAGTACGCATTCCAACAGTTTTGGACCAGATCGCATTAAAAGGCGATTTGGTTTCCTTAAGTGACATTGCTTTTGAAGGCTATGGTGGAGTCATTTGTGTAGAATCAGGCGGTCCTACACCAGGTATTGGATGTGCTGGAAGAGGCATAATTACAGCTTTTGAAAAGCTTGAAGAGCTTCACGCTTATGACATATATAAACCAGATATAGTTTTATACGATGTACTCGGAGACGTAGTATGCGGTGGATTTGCCATGCCTATAAGAGGTGGATATGCTGACCATGTCGTTATTGTAACTTCAGGAGAGATGATGGCTCTTTTTGCTGCTGACAACATCTCACATGCAATAAAGAATTTTGGAAAAAGAGGCTATGCAAAACTTGCCGGATACATTCAAAACTCCAGAAATATTGAAAACGAAGATGAAATCGTTGAAAAAGCAGCAAAAGAAAACGAAACTTCTGTCTTATATATTGTTCCACGAGATAATGCAGTCCAGATCGCTGAAAGCGAAGGTAAAACAGTTATAGATGCTTTGCCTGACTCCGCTATGGCTTCAAAATATATGGAGCTTGCAAACAAAATTTTGGAGGTAACAGATAATGCAGTGCTTGTGTGAAGGTGGTCTTCATTATGATGCTCCCAGCAAAGGTGATTACGGCATTTGCCGCATGGGTCTTATGGTCCCGGAAAGTATCGAATTATTTGTAGGGCCTTCTGCCTGCGGCAGACATGGTGCGCTTGGAGCAATAAAAAACGGATATAAAGACAAAATTTTTTATCTTTACTTAAATCAAAGCGACATAATAAAAGGTTACGATCACTTAATTGGCGATGCAGTTGAGGAAATACTAAAAGCAGTATCGCAAAAGCCAAAGGTCATAATGATGATTTTTACTTGTATTGATGACCTTATAGGAACAGATCATCTTGCATTAAAAGAAGAACTCACAAACCGCTTTCCAGGAATAGTATTTCAGTCCTCCCACATGAATCCTATTAAAACAAACACATCGGAGCCGCCTGCCAAAGCTATTCAGAG
>JAZRKG010000012.1:0-7195 GCA_045646185.1 Butyrivibrio sp. | reverse complement strand
GACAGCCGTTTTTTTATGGGAAGTATGAGTACTATTGTTGGCGAAAAGGTCACAAGAGCCATTGAATACGCCACTAGGAAGAAACTTCCTCTTATAATCTTTAGTGCAAGCGGCGGTGCCAGAATGCAGGAAGGTATTTACAGCCTTATGCAGATGGCCAAAACTGCAGCTGCTATTGAAGAGCTCTCTGAGGCGGGAGGTTTATATATTAGTTTTCTTACACACCCTACAACAGGTGGTGTTACAGCTAGTTTTGCAACACTTGGTGATATTACTCTTGCAGAGCCTGGAGCTCTTATTGGCTTTGCCGGTCCAAGAGTAATTGAGCAAACCATAAACGCAAAGCTTCCTAAAGGCTTCCAGCGCAGCGAATATCTTGAGTCTCACGGTTTTATCGACAAAATTGTTGAACGAAAAGATATGCGTGATACTTTGATTGATTTGTTAAAGCTCCATAATACCAATGGTTCGGAGCATATAATGACTGTGATCAAATAGTTTTTTCATGACATAAGTGGAGGATTGTATGATTAGAGATATATTATTTCAGACCGAGCAGATTGATCGCCAGATTTCTTCTTTAACATCTGATCTTAATAAAGAATCAATTTCTGCCGCTGATGCTTCAAGAATTCAGGAACAGATTTCTATTTTGACTTCTGCAAAGACTACTCTCTTCAGTACCTGCACAAACCTTACTCCTGAGGATAAGGTTTTTATTGCAAGACATATCAACAGACCTCATATAGATGATTTCATTGATGCTCTTTTTACTGATTTCTTTGAACAAAAAGGTGATCATCTTTATGACGAAGATCAGAGCATTTACGGTGGAATCGCTAGATTTAAAGGAATTCCTGTTACTGTTCTTGGTCATCGGAAAGGCAGAACTGTTGAAGAAAGTATCAAATATAATTTTGGTATGCCACGGCCTGAAGGCTATCGTAAAGCTCTTCGCATTATGGAGCAGGCCGAAAAGTTTAAGCGTCCGATTATCACTTTTGTTGATACGCCTGGAGCTTATCCCGGAAAAGAGGCTGAGGAGCACGGACAGGGAGAAGCAATTGCCAAAAATCTTGCTGCAATGAGCAGGCTTACAGTTCCTGTAATTACTGTCGTTACTGGAGAGGGTAATTCCGGCGGAGCTCTCGCTATTTCCATCGCCAATAAAATTATCATGCTTGAAAATGCTGTTTATTCAGTTCTTAGTCCTGAAGGATTTGCCAGTATTCTATGGAAGGATGCCTCAAGGCATGCAGAAGCCTGCGATATCATGAAGTTAACCGCTGATGATTTATTAAATGCACAGGTGGCTGATGAAATTGTCAAAGAACCTCTTGGGGGAGCTCAGGCTGATCCGAAAGCTCTATATGCTTCGTTAGACTACTCAATTGAAACAAATCTTAGACAGCTAATGGCCTATACTCCTGAACAGGTGCTGGCTCAGAGACGTCATAAATTCAGATGTATTGGCCGCATCGAGGACTCCATAGTTCAGGCTGTTAATTGATTTTTATTTATTATAAAGAAAAAGGAATATGCATATATGAAGGGTTTAAAAATAATAGCAACTGGAAGTGCAATTCCATCAAAGCTTGTCACTAATGATGACTTGTCCAGAATTGTTGATACCAGTGATGAATGGATTTTTCCCAGAACTGGTATCAGGTCCAGATATTTTTGTGCTGAAGGTGAAAGCACTAATTCTCTTGCACTAATGGCTGCAAAAAAAGCGCTTCTCTCTTCTAAGATTGACGCTTCTGACATTGGATGCGTCGTGTGCGCAACAGTTACCAGCGATTATGTTACTCCGAGTTGTGCCTGCATTATTCAGGCTGAGCTAGGTTTATCAGAGGATATTCCCGTACTTGATATAAATGCTGCCTGTAGCGGATTTCTGTATGGTCTTGAGGTGTGCCGTGGACTTTTAAATAGTTCTGGAGGCAAGTTCGGACTTGTAATTGGAGCCGAGCAGTTATCAAGAATCCTTGATATGACTGACCGTTCAACCTGCGTACTATTTGGAGACGGAGCTGGCGCTGTAATTGTTGAAGCCTCTGACGATGCTTATTATGATTCAATTCTTGGTGCCAGAGGTGGACATCAGATTTCCTGTGAAGGCATAGGACATGAAAATGCTTACGTGCAAATGGAAGGCCAGGAGGTTTTCAAATTTGCAGTAGATGCTCTTCCTAAGTGCATTTTTAAATTGCAGGAAAGAAATAGTTTTGCTCTGGATGATATAAGACACGTTATATGTCATCAGGCAAATTCCAGAATCATTGATCATTGTGTCAAAAAACTTAAGGCTGATCCAGAGAAATTCTATAAAAATATGGATCATTTCGGAAATACCAGCGCCGCTTCTATTCCACTTGCACTGGCAGAAATGGATGAAAAAGGTCTTATTGGTATCGGCGATAAGCTCTTACTTGTGGGCTTTGGCAGCGGTCTTACATGGGCTGGAACTCTTATCACAAAGGGGAATATAGACTAATGGAATATTTAAATGATTTATTGGGGATAAAATATCCTATTATTCAGGGCGGTATGGCCAATATTGCCACAGGCTCTTTTGCCGCAGCATGTTCCAATGCTGGTGGCCTGGGACTTATCGGCTGTGGTGGCATGAATGCTGATATGCTCAGGGATGAAATACATAAGTGTAAGGAACTTACAGATAAGCCTTTTGGCGTGAATATCATGTTAATGCACCCTCAGGCAGATGAATTTGCAAAGATTGTTGTTGAAGAGCAGATTCCTGTTGTTACTACAGGAGCTGGAAATCCCGGAAAATATATGGAAAGCTGGAAAACTGCCAATATTAAAGTTTTTCCTGTTGTTGCAGCCCCTATTCTTGCAAGGCACCTTGAGTCTCTTGGCGCAGATGCGGTAATTGCTGAAGGCTGTGAAAGTGGAGGCCATATTGGAGAAATGACCACTATGACTTTGGTTCCTCAGGTATGTGATGCAGTATCAATTCCTGTTATCGCAGCTGGTGGAATTGCTGACAGCAGACAGATGAAAGCTGCATTTTGTCTCGGCGCTATTGGTGTTCAGGTCGGCACATGTCTGCTTGCTTCTGAGGAATGTCCTATTCATGATAATTACAAAGCTGCAGTCGTCAAAGCTAAAGGCAGTGACACAATTGTTACTGGACGTATTGGTGGCACTCCTGTACGAGTTTTAAAAAATGCCATGAGTAGAGAATATGTAAAGCTTGAAAAAGAAGGCGCAGACAAAATGGAGCTTGAAAAATTCACTTTGGGTAGTCTCCGTAGAGCAGTATTTGATGGTGATACCAAAACCGGCTCTCTTATGGCGGGCCAGACCTGTGGTCAGGTTAGTGATATTCGTCCTGTTTCTGCTATTTTCGAAGATCTTTGCAAAGGTCTTGATTTCTAATATTTGGAGGGATTATTTATGCGAGCAATTTTATATGCTGGTCAGGGAAGTCAGCATACAGGTATGGGAAAAGATTTATATGAAGCATATCCAGAATTCCGTCAGGTTTTCGATTCTGTTTCTTTAGATTTTGATTTAAAGAATGCATGCTTTGAAAATCCAGACAATATGCTTTTGCAGACAAAGTATACTCAGCCTTGTATGGTTGCTTTTGCTGCTGGCGTTACTAGTATATTGAAATCGAGAGGCATCACTGCCGATTATGTATGCGGTTTATCTCTTGGTGAGTACTCTGCTTTGGAAGCAGCTGAAGTTTTTGACACAAATACTGCCATTAAGACTGCTGCTTTTAGAGGTAACGCTATGGCCAGAGCTGCTGAGGGAATCGAATGCGCCATGACAGCTGTGCTTGGTCTTGAAGAAGATAGCCTCCAAAAATGCTGCAATGATGCATCTTCTTTAGGAGTCGTTTCTATTTGTAATTATAACTGCCCTGGACAGCTGGTCATTGGAGGCGAAAAAGCTGCTGTTGAAAAGTGTTCAGCTCTTGCTACTGAGGCTGGCGCTAAGAGATGTGTTCCTCTTGCAGTTAGTGGGCCTTTTCATACCAGTCTTATGGCTCCTGCAGGTGACGCTCTTTCTGACTATTTTAAAGATGTTACTTTTGGAGAGATGAAAGTTCCTGTTTTATTTAACTATCTTGGTCAGGAAAAAGATGCTTCTATGTCTATTCCAGAGCTATTAGTTCATCAAGTTCAGTCCAGTGTAAAAATGGAAGCTTCCATTCGCAGGCTTTTAGATCTTGGTGTTCGTGAATTTATAGAAGTCGGTCCCGGTAAAGCTCTTTCAGGTTTTATAAAAAAGACTGCTAAGGACATGGGTATATCAGATTACGTCTGCGTAAACATTGAAACTGTTTCTGATATTGAAGCACTTTCTTTGATTAATGAAGATATTGCATAATTTTCCACCTTGATAAATTCGATAGGGTAAGTTATCCACTTTTTGAATGGAGTTTGTATGAGTGAAAATATAATTAGATGTGCCGTCGTTACAGGCGGCAGCCGTGGAATCGGCAGAGCAATCTGCTTGAAGCTTGCAAAAATGGGGAACAATGTTTGTATTGTATATGCGGGCAATCAGCAGGCCGCTTCTGAAACAGTAGATCTTTGTATTTCAGAAAACCCTGAAATTAAGGCTATTGCTCTTAAATGTGATGTTTCAAATGAAGAAGATGTAACAAAAATGTTTGCTCAGGTAATGTCTGAATTTGGTCGCGTAGATATTTTAGTAAATAATGCCGGCGTTACCAGCGATAATCTTCTGGCTCGAATGTCAGTAAGTGAATTTGATAAGGTCATAAATACCAATTTACGAGGTTCTTTTCTTTGCTGTCAGGCTGTTACAAAGATTATGATGAAGCAGCGCTATGGGAGAATTATTAATATTTCTAGTATCGTTGGCATTCATGGTAATGCAGGTCAGGCTAATTATTCTGCCAGCAAAGCCGGACTTATAGGTCTTACCAAATCTATTGCAAAAGAACTTGCCAGCAGAAATGTTACTGCAAATGCTATAGCTCCTGGTTATATTGCGACTGATATGACTGAGGCTATGAGTGATGCAGCAAAAGAAGCTACTCTTTCACAGATTCCTTTAAAAAGGGTTGGTGATCCTTGTGATGTAGCAAATGCTGTTGGTTTCTTTTCTTCAGAGGAAAGTTCTTATATAACTGGTCAAATACTTATGGTTGATGGAGGTATGGGCTGCTAATGAATCAGGCTAGGCGAGTTGTTGTCACAGGTCTTGGAACTATAAATCCTACTGGCAATGACGTAAATACAAGTTGGAATAATATCAAAAATGGAGTATGCGGAATTGGTCCTATTACTCATTTTGACACTACTAATTTTAAGGTAAAGGTAGCTGGCGAAATTAAAGATTATAATGTTGAAACTCGTTTGAACAAAAGAGAAGCTCGAAAAATGGCTCCTTTTACCCAGTTTGCATTATATGCTGCTGAAGAAGCTCTTCATTCAAGTGGTCTTTTGCCTGAAGCTTCTGAGGACGTGGCTCCTTATGAAGTAAAGGTGGATGATGAGCTCTCTGAAAATATTGGCTGCATTGTATCCAGCGGTATCGGTGGTATTGATATTATTGAGCAGGAGCATGACAGAAGTCTTGCAAGAGGTTTTGAAAAGGTTAGTCCTTTTTTCATTCCTATGACAATTTCTAATATGGCTGCTGCAAGAATTGCAATTTCACATGGTCTTAAGGGTATGTGTAGTTGCCCGGTTACAGCCTGTGCAGGTGGTAGCAACGCTATAGGCGATGCTTTTCATAGAATCAGAGACGGATATGAGGACGTTTTTGTCTGTGGTGGCACAGAAGGCGCTGTTACCGACCTGGCAATTGGAGGGTTCTCTAGTATGACCGCCTTGTCCTATTCTGAGGATCCAAGTAGGGCCAGTATTCCATTTGATGCTGAGAGAAACGGTTTTGTTATGGGAGAAGGGGCTGGAATCCTGGTTCTTGAAGAACTTGAACATGCCTTAAATAGAAATGCTACTATTTATGCTGAAATTGTTGGCTATGGAGCTAACTGCGACGCTTTCCATATCACAGCTCCTTTGGAAAATGGTGAAGGCGGCGCTGCCTGCATGAAGCTAGCCATAAAGGATGCTGGTATAAATCCTGAGGATATTGATTATATCAATGCTCATGGTACTTCTACACATTTAAATGACGCTGGCGAAACTTCTGCTATTAAATCTGTTTTTGGCGACAGGGCTTATAAGATTCCTGTATCAAGCACTAAATCCATGACCGGACATTTACTTGGCGGGGCTGGCGGTGTTGAAGCTGTATTTTCAGTTTTGGCTCTTAAGGACGGCTTTATTCCACCAACAATTGGTCTTAATAATCCTGATCCTGCCTGTGACCTGGATTATGTTCCTAACGTTGGAAGAAAGGCTGATTTACAGTATGTTCTTAGTAATAGCTTAGGTTTTGGAGGTCATAACGCATGTCTAATTTTCAAGAAATACCAGTAACTCCTCGTTCTGATGCTAATACTTTAACTGCAAAGCAGATAGCAGATATCCTTCCTCATAGATATCCTTTTGCACTAATTGACAGAATTGATGACTATGAGCCTGGAAAATGGGCTATTGGCAGAAAGTGCGTTACTATCAATGAAAATTTTTTCTGTGGTCATTTTCCTGAGTATTCAGTTATGCCAGGGGTTCTTATTATAGAAGCTCTGGCCCAGACTGGTGCTGTTGCTGTTCTTAGCCTTCCTGAAAATACTGGTAAGCTTGCCTTTTTTGCAGGAATTGATAAAGCTAAGTTCAAGAAACAGGTCGTTCCTGGCGATGTACTTGAGCTTAGATGCGAGCTTATAAAGCAGCATGGGCCAATTGGAGTTGCTCTTGCCAAGGCTTTTGTTGATGGGAAAGTTGCAGTTTCCGCTGAAATTACTTTTGCTATATCAAACGGCAACTAGTTTTTAGAACTAGTTTATCCCTTTTAGAAAACTATTTTTACTGTTATAATTATATTGAAAATATTTTAATAATAGTCTATCAATTCCATTGTTTTAGGCATTTTCAGAAAGGGATGATTTTTTGATGTTAAACAAAGTATTGTCTGATATTTACAGTAAATTAAGAGTTAGTTTTTATATGAAAATTTTTGCCAATTTTGAAAATAGAGAAGCTACCCTTACCATGGTAGAGGCCTTTAGTATGGAATGTATTATGGCCCTCGATGAACCTACTGTTGCTGAATT
>JAZRKG010000011.1:0-19900 GCA_045646185.1 Butyrivibrio sp. | reverse complement strand
CTGCCAATGCAGCCAGGTGATGTATATCAGACCTATGCAGATGTTTCCGAGCTTGAAAAAGACTTTGGATTCAAGCCATGCACACCGCTTGAAGAGGGCGTTGGCAAGTTTGTAGACTGGTACAAGAGCTACTATAACTGCTAAATAAATTCAGGGCAGTTTTAGGATATAGATAATATAGTTTGGTGTTAAAAAAGGATTTGAAAATGGATAGAATATGTATCGTAGGAATTGCAGGGGGATCAGCTTCAGGAAAGACAACAATTGTTAATCGTATAAAAGAAAATTTCGGGGATGACATTGTTGTAATCAGTCATGACTCTTATTATAAGGCTCATGATGACCTGTCTTACGATGAGAGATCAAGGCTTAACTATGACCACCCATCATCATTTGATACAGAGCTGATGATTGAAGATGTGCAGAAGCTCAAGAATAATCAGGAGATTGATGTTCCTGTTTATGATTATACTGTACATAACAGGTCTGATCAGACAGTTCACGTTAAGCCAAAGCCTGTTATTATCGTTGAAGGTATCCTTATCCTTGAGAGCAAGCAGCTGCGTGACCTCATGGATATCAAAGTATTCGTGGAAACTGATGCTGACGAGAGACTTATGCGCCGTATCCGCAGAGATATCAGCGAGAGAGGCCGTAGTATTGATTCAGTATTGAATCAGTATTCCCAGACTGTTAAGCCTATGCATGAGCAGTTTGTAGAGCCTAGTAAAAAATATGCGGATATTATCATTCCTCGTGGTGGTGAGAACCTCACAGGAATTGGTATTTTACAGGAACACCTTAGATCTATGCTTAAGTAATTAGTCCTTTGGGGCCGGTTATGCCGGTCACAAAAGGCACAAAATAAAAAGTTGGGAACCGGGGAGTCCAGAATGATAGTATTATCAGCACTTAGCCTTATTTTATGGCTTATAATCGTTCCTTTTTGTATGGGACTTTTGATATGCAGAATATTACCGCCTTCCAGGCAGACAATAGGTATCACCTTTTTAACAGGATACCTTATAAGTTTTGCAGTTTTTGAAGTTGTGTCTATCCCATGCATGATTTCCATTCAATACAATGCGTTTAGCACCTGCTGCAGGATCTTTGCAGTTATATCACTGATACTGTCTGTGTGCGGTATTACAGTTAATGTCCTTCATGTGATGAAGGAATTAAAAAGCGTATCCTATGGCAACGTTCAGGGAGCTCATTGGATGCAGGGATTTAAGGAGATTGTCCTTTTGATTTTCCCTGGAGAGCTTCATGCCGGAGCTGAGGATATGATGAATCCAAGACGCGATATAGCTGGTATGAAAAAGACCTTTTCAAAAGAGGATATTTTGTACTGGGTAATATTTATAGGACTTGTGTTATTCCAGTTGTACATGGCTATTACAAGAGCTTCTTTTGACGGAGACGATGCTTATTATGTGACAGAATCTCTACTGGCTCAGCAGCAGGATGTTATGAATACAGTACTTCCGTATACCGGCACATCCACTTCGCTTGACCTTCGCCATGCATTGGCAGTATTTACCATGTGGATTGCTTTTATTGCAAAAATGAGCGGCATTCACGCTACAATAGTGGCTCATACAATAATGCCTGTTATTATAATTCCGCTTACGTATATTATTTATCTTGAAATTGGCAGAATACTCCTCCACAGAAGGCAGGAATTTCTTCCGGTGTTCATGATAATCATTTCGCTTATGCAGATGTTTGGTAATGTATCGATTTACACTACTGAAACATTCTTTTTGACAAGAACCTGGCAGGGCAAGGCCATGATAGGAAGCTTTGTAATTCCTATGATAATCTGGCTGATGCTGTGGATTGCAGAGGATGAGACAGGAAAGCTCTCACAAAAGAGAGCAACGCCGTGGATACTACTGGCCCTTACCACTATGTCAGCTGGCATATTTAGTTCCATGGGAACCATGCTGGGAACAGCACTTCTGTGTCTGATTTCCCTGGTGCTTCTTGTTTATACAAGGCATTGGAAGCTTATTTTAAAGACTTTTCTTGTATGTATTCCTAGCGGGATTTATGTACTGATATATATGTTTTTACGTGTTTGATTTTTGTTGGAGGAACCATGTACGGAATTTTTATGGAGATATGGGTGATACTTAAGCAGTATGCCGGAACAGGATTTTATATGGCTTTATTCCTGGCATCCCTTATTTATCTTGCCATCTTTGAAAAAAAGCATAAAAAGAAGATAGTTTTGGTGTATGTACCTGCAATTCTTTTTGTTTTGTTTATGATTCCAGTTACACGTATAGTTTTTGTGGCTGTAATGGATGAAGGCGGAACTTACTACAGGCTTTTGTGGATGATTCCCATGAGCGTTGTAATAGCTTATGCAGCCTGCAAACTCTTTTACCAGCACAGACGTATTGGAGTGATTGTGTCTGCCATAGTAGTGATTGCATCAGGAAGCCTTGTATATGCAAATGACAATATTACCAAGGCGGAAAATGCTTATCATCTGCCGCAGAATGTCATTGATATTGTGGATGTTATTTTGCCAGAGGGACATGAAGGCAAGGAAAGAGTTGCTTTTCCGGCATCTCTTGTACATTACGTAAGACAGTACAATACCAATATTCTGATGCCTTACGGAAGAGAAATGGTAGTTACCCAGTGGTCTTATTACAATGCTGTATATGAGGCAATGGAGGTAGCAGAGACTATTAGCTGCGAGGACCTTTTGGAGGCTACCCGTGAGACCAAGTGCAAGTATATTGTGCTTCATGAAACAAGAGCCATAGACGGTGACCTTACTGATTATGGTCTGGAGCTGATTGCAACTATTGATGGCTATCAGATTTTCTTTGATGATACTGTTGAGTATTAAGGTTTAAGGAAGATTAATTCAATGTTATTTAATTCTTATAATTTTATATTACTTTTTCTTCCAATTTGTTTAGTAGGATATTATTTGGTGCTATTTTTGGCCAGAGAGACAAAGTACATGCCACTTCTTCCAAAGTTGTGGCTTACGCTTATGTCCCTCTGGTTTTATGGCGCTTTTGGAATAAATTATTTATTCTGGTTTGTGCTTGATATATTGCTGGGATATCTGATCGTTAAGTGCATGCGCATATATGGAGAGAAGCGAAAGCTTGTACTTGTGCTGGGGCTGTTGGTACATGTGGGCGCGCTGCTTTATTTTAAATATACAGGTCTTTTTGTAAGTACGATAAATGCAATTGCAGGAACAGATATAGTTCTTGCAGACATTATACTTCCTCTTGGAATAAGCTTTTTTACCTTTGGACAGATATCTTATCTGGTTGATACCTACAGGTATCTTGACTTTATTGCCAAAACAGATAGTGAAGGCGCTGAATTTACTCCTTCAAAGCTGGTTTATGAGATAAATGACAGCTTTTTGGATTATGTGCTTTTCGTAACCTTTTTTCCAAAGCTGTTACAGGGACCAATTGCATCCTACAGGTATATGAAGGAGCAGTTCGACAAAATCCCTTCAGTAAGGCTAAGCAGTGAAGCTCTCATGAGAGGCTTTATACTATTTACCATAGGCCTTTTCAAAAAGGCTATTCTTGCAGATACAATCGGTGCAGGTGTGGATTATGGTTTTGAGAATCTTGTAAGACTTACTAATCTGGATGCTCTTATAACTATTTTGGGCTATACGTTGCAGCTTTATTTTGATTTTAGCGGATACTGCGATATGGGACGAGGAGTCTGCAATATGATGGGGCTGGACCTTCCGGATAATTTTTATCTGCCATATCAGGCAAGAAATATCGAAGAGACCTGGAAAAAGTGGCATATCACTTTGACAGCATTTTTTACTAGGTATCTCTATATCCCTATGGGCGGAAACAGAGTAGGGGTAGGACGCATGTACTTAAACCTGATGATAGTCTTTTTGGTAAGCGGACTCTGGCACGGTGCAGGCTGGAACTTTGTGGTCTGGGGCTTTACTCAGGGCACTTTGTACCTTATTTACAGGTTAATTAATGGTGGGAAAAAGAAAGAGGCGGGCAAAGCTTCACTTCTTGCGCCATTGTATATACTGCTAAATCATTTGTACTGGGCGTTTTCATTTACTTTTTTCAGAGCGGAGAGTGTGTCTCAGGCTCTTGATATGTTTGGCAGGGTGATTCAGCCCTTTAGTGGCTTTCATATTACTTATGCCCTGGCAGACAGCTTCTACCTGGATGAAATTTGGTATGTTATCAAGGTTACTCCTTTGGCAAAGTGGACTTATGCAGGTTACCTTTGCATGTGGATAGTCCTTGCTGTATCCTGCCTGATTATTTGGGGCGCAAGGAAAAGTGCTTACGAAATAGCAAAGACCATAGAGCTAAATAAGCCATTAGCTATTTTGACTGGACTTATTTTTGTCTGGGGCGTTTTGAGCCTTTCAGGAGTAAGCACATATATCTACCTTAGTTTCTAGGTTTTTGTGGATAAAAGAGTAAGAGTAGCGAGGTTTTGTTTATTTTGAGTAGTAAAAAAGGAAAGGGTAAATTTCATACTCTACGGGTATTTATAGCTTTTCTGGCTACAGTGATTATGCTGTTTGGGCTATGTGTACTTGCTGTGGTCATAGTGGATCCTTTTTTCCAATATCATGAACCGCTGGAAGGCTTTCCTTATGTGGTTGATAATCAGTTGTCGCAAAATCCAGGCATGGCAAGGCATATGGATTATGACAGCGTGATTGTAGGTTCTTCCATGACGGTAAATTTTGACACGGATGATTTTGCTGATAATCTGGGGCTTGATACCATAAAGCTGTCCTATAACGGAGCTATGCCACATGATATTTCAAATATTCTCAGTATTGTGTTTGAAGAGGATACTGTGGCTATGGAAAATGGCGGTGTGGATGCTGTATTTCTGTGCATAGATCCATACCAGTATACAGCAGGGCTTGAGGATACCAAATATCCAATTCCTGAGTATCTGTATGATAAGAGCGTGACTAATGATGTGCAGTATCTGCTGAATAAGGATGTTTTGCTACAATATATCTTAAGGCCTATCATTAACAACAATCCAACGGATCTGAGCTATGTGTACAGCAGCTGGTGGACACCTGATTATTATAATATTCAGTGGGTAATGCATACTTATACTTATCCCACTGAGGCTGAAGAAGAAACAGCGGCAGATGAGTATCTGGCACAGACGGTTAATAACCTGCAGACCAATATTCTGCCTTACATTATAGATAACCCTGATACTGAGTTTTATTGCTTTTATGCGCCTTATAGCGTGTTATACTGGAATGACTGTATTGTAGAAAAGCACCTGGATGCTACTCTTGCTCAGTATCAGCAGATAGCAGATATTCTGCTGACCTATGACAACGTTCGACTGTTTAGTTTTATAAGCATGAGCGACGTAGTTACTGATCTGAATCAGTATGCGGATGAGCTACATTATGACCCATGGGTAAATACTTATATGACCGAGTGTTTTGCTGATGGCACCTGGGAGGTTACTTCCAGTGAAGAGATGGCGCAGGTCATTGAGGATACCAGGAAAATAATAGATGAATTTGATTACGAGAGCCTTTTTGCCCAGGAATGGTAAATGGCAGACTGGAGGATTTTATGTCTAAGAGAAAAAATAATGATCGCGACGAGCGTGAAGAAATTTTTGATGATGAGGATGAGAGAGGCGGATTTAACCTGCCATGGTGGGTTCATGCCATCATCATTGGCATAATAGTGCTGATAATTGCCGGTTCTGTATGGGCTCTGTACAGATGGAACACAGGCACCAAGATTACTTTTGACAAAACAGAGGATATGTCTATTTATGAAGTTGAAAGGTTAGATAATGTTTTTTATCTGACTGCTGAAGACCTTGAGGGACATGAGGATGATGGTGTTAATACAATTCTGTGCCTTGGAAACGATGCTTTTACCTACGTAGCAGGCGAAAATAGCTTGGCTTCAAAGATTGCCTCTTTGACAGGCTCTACAGTTTATAATGCTGCTTTTCCATCAAGCTGTGTTTCTTTGAGAACAGCTACTTATGACAGCTCTTATCCTTTGGATTTGTTTAGCTTTTACAATGTAACTCAGGCTATGGTAAGTGGTGATTATAGTGAAATGGCAGCAGCTGCAGCGTCTATGGAAGATTCTACTTATTCACAGTCAGTTGAAGTGCTTCAGAATATTGATATGGAGAGCGTTGATATGATAGTCATCATGTATGATGCTCAGGATTATATCAATCAGAGAGCAGGCCGTGATTTCAATGACACAGATAACCCTATTACCTTTATGGGGGCTTATCATGCTGGACTTTCGGCTCTTAGAGAGGCTTTTCCTTATATCAGAATCGTGGTTATGAGTCATACCATGTGTTATGCTTACACGTCTGAAGGACAGATTGTAAGTGGCGATACCTATGATTTTGGAAATGGTGCGCTGCCAACTTATCTGCAGCATATCATTGATACCTGCGAGGAGCTGGGTATTACTTTTGTGGACAATTACTATGGAACAGTAGATGAGAGCAATTCTGATGAGATGCTGGTGGATAACATTCATATGAGCGATGCCTGTCTGGATATTATTGCGGAGCATTTTACTGAGCTTTTGTTTGGGGAGTAATTCAAGGGTTTTTATGAAAAAGAAGGTTTTGTTGGCGGTACTGGCTTTGGGGGCTGCGGCTGTTTCTGGCTGCGGAGCAGAGAAAAAATCAGATACTTCAATAGCTGAGTTAAAAGTTAATAATATGAATCAGGCTCCAGTGGTGGATGAGCTTAAAAGCTTTACCTGGCGCATGGAATCTGAGATATCAGGGCAGTATCAGAGTGCTTATAGGATTGTTCTTGCGCAGTCTGAGGCTGAGCTTAATAATAGCGAATATATTTGGGATAGTGGAAAGGTAGAGGATAGTGACTCTACCTTTATTTCCTATACGGGAGACGTTCTGGATAATCTGGAGGATTATTACTGGAAGGTCTATGTATGGGATAAAGACGAAAAAGAAATTGAGTCACAGCCTGCAAGGTTCTACGTAGGACCTTCTGAGGATGATTGGACTGAGGCTAAGTGGATAGGTGCAAAAAGCCTTGAGGCAGAAGGAAGTGTATCTTACCAGGATACGGAGAGCTTTTCCTGGAAATATGGCCGGGGTCTTACCTGTGATTATGACTTTTTATTTGAAGGAGAGGCCAGGGGAGGCTTCGTATGGACTTATGGCCTTGGCGGTGAGTACAAAGAGCATGTAATGTGTTTTGTGTATGAACAGGACGGCAGGCCGGTTCTTGTGGTCAAAAAGATGGATGGCTACGAGGTTTTGTCGGAAGAGATTTTCGATATTGAAGAGGAAAACTGGTCGTTTGAGGCTCTTCATCATATGAATGTTCAGGTTACAGAGAATGACCTAAGTGTTTATGTGGATGGAAATCTTGTAGCAGAATCCGGTGAGCTTTTTGAAGGTGATATTTGCACAGTGGGTTTGTGGACAAGTCGCTGTGAAGATTTCATGTACGTGGATAATCTGACAGTTTTAGATGAAAACGGAAGAGTTGTTGCAGAGGATGATTTTGAAGATGGGGAGGCTGAGTTTCTTGAGCCTTACTATGCCTATATAGACGATGGACGACTTAGGCTTAAGTCCGGCTATACTCTTGCCAGCGGATGGGAAGAGCCATCACCTCTTTTGCGAAAAGAGTTTGAGACGAGCGGCGAGGTGTCTTCAGCGATGCTATATATGTCTTCTCTTGGAGTATACGAAGCCAGTATAAATGGAGAAGAGGTGACAACAGGATGGCTTAATCCGGGCTGCTCTGTGTATAGTTTTGAAGCTTATTACAGAGGTTTTGACGTAACCTCTTTTATCCAGGAAGGGGGAAATACTATTGGCGTTTCTCTGGGGCATGGTAGATATGACAGAATGGGCCAGGACTGGGGCGATGAGCTTGCTGCAAAGGCAATCCTGCACATAGTCTATAGTGATGGAAGTTGCGAGGATATAGTGACGGATGGTGGCTGGGAGGCTTGTAATAACGGGCCTGTCAGAAATGATGATATATATGCCGGTGAGTATTATGATGCAAGGTTTGAACAGCCAGCATACAGCGAGGGTGGCTTTGCAGGTACTGACTGGACAGATGCAGTAGTATACGAGAGCGCAGAGGATATTGTTATTACTGCATCGGAGACAGATGTTGTAGATGTGATAGAGACTATAGAGTCTATTAGCATCACAGAGAGCGAAGATGGCTCATACATAGTGGATGTTGGTAAAAATATTAACGGCGTAATAGCGCTTACTGCCAATGTAAATGCCGGAGATGTGATTACCATCAGGTATGCAGAAAATATAAATTCTGAGGATATGTCTGAAAGCATTAGGGATGGTCAGGAAGGCGATATCTGGCAGAGAAATTTATTGACGGCTGATAATACTGATTATTATGTGGCAGCAGAGTCTGGTACTATCAGCTATACGCCTTCTTTTGTAACAAGGGGCTTTAGATATGTGCAGATATATGGGCTTTCTTCTGCACCTGTGGAGGTTAAGGGACTTTTTTTATCAACAGATATGGAAAGATGCGGATACTTTGAGTGCAGTGATGAGGCGATGAATGCCCTGTATCAGGGTATTCTTTTGACACAGCAGGATAATTATGTGGATATTCCAACAGATTGTCCTCAGAGGGATGAGCGTCTTGGCTGGTCAGGAGATGCGCAGGTGTTTGCCACAACAGGCAGCTATAATTATGATACTTATAACTTTTTGAAACAGTATTTGTACATGATAAATGTGCAGCAGCTGGATAATGGCATTTATCCGGAAACGGTGCCTTCCGGAAATCCTGTGGGAGGTGCCAATGGTTGGAGCGACGCGGGAATTCTTTTGACCTGGAAGCTATACCTGCAGTATGGTGATAAGCAGCTGATTGTGGATAATCTGGATGCTATGTGCAGGTATATGGATTATTTGGTGGAAAGCAGTGAGGATAATATCAGATATCACCAGGGGTATTCGGATTTGTGGGCGATATCAAGTGTTCCGGATGAGTTTGCCAATACGGCGCAGGTGGCATATTGTGCCAAAGTGCTTGGCAGTATGTGCCGAATTGTAGGAGATGACATCGCAGGTAGTAAGTATGAGCAGCTATATGAAGATGTAAGGGCAGCTTTTATCGGGAATTTTGTAAATGAGGATGGAACCACTCAGAACTGGATGCAGGCTGAATATGCTTTGATTCTGGCTTTTGGTTTGTATCAGGAGGAGTGTATGAGGATATTGGAGATTATCTGAATATGTCTGTGGAGTATTCGGATTATCATCCAAACACAGGGTATATTGCTACGCCATATCTTTTGCCGGAACTTTGTGAGACGGGGCATGGAGATACAGCTTATAAGCTGATTCAGCAGACAGGATATCCTTCCTGGAATTATCTGATGGAGCATGGAACAACCATTACAGAGGGCTGGAATGCATATTCTACTGACGAGGAGGGCAAGGTGATCGTTAGCGGTTCGCTGAATCACGTGGCTCTTGGTTCAGTAGGGCAGTGGTTTTATGAGTATGTGCTTGGGATAAAAGGGGATAGTGAGAATCCGGGATTTAAGCATTTTTATTATGAGCCTTGTGTGGATGAGAGTCTTGAGTATGCAAGAGGCAGTTATAAGAGTGTTTATGGGCAGATCGAGAGCTTATGGGAAGTCCAGGACGATAAAGTGGTGTATAACCTGACAGTTCCAGCCAATACTTCGGCGACGATTATGATCGAAGGCTGCGATATGTATGGCGAGACAGTTGGCTCTGGTAGCTATACTTTTGAAGTGGCAAGGTGAGTGCAGGTAATAGTTTGAATTTGCAGGAGTTTTTATGAAAAATGGATTTAATAAGAAATTATTAGCAATTTTGGTTTTGCAATTTGCAGTAATGATTTACAGCATAAATACTGTGGTTGCCAAGTTTGTGTCTGAAGAGGAGTTTTTGTCATTTAGATTTTTGGTGCTGTATTTTTTGGAGTTTTGTGTGCTTGGGGTGTATGCAATTTTCTGGCAGCAGCTTATTAAGCGGTTTGAGCTGTCTATCGCTTATGCCAACAAGGCTATGACTCTACTGTGGTCTCTTTTGTGGAGCGTTGTTATTTTCCATGAGTCTGTTACTGTAGCTAAGGTTATTGGTGTAGTGCTGGTTATTATTGGGACTATTGTTATTAACGGCGGCGAAGAAGGAAAAGAGAATGCAGAGGTTTTGAACGATAAGGAAGAGGAGGCGCAGGAATGATTTTTTATATAGTTTTGATGGTAATTGCTGAGCTTATAGCCTCATCTTCTCAGATTCTTTTGAAAAAAAGTGCTGAAAAAAAATACGCAAGCGTGATTCGTGAATATCTAAACGTGCTGGTAATAGCGGGTTACGGGATGCTTGTGGTTTCAATGCTTATCTGCATTATATGTTATCAGGGACTTCCTTATATGGGCGTTGTTGTCATGGAGCCTATCGGCTACATTATCGTAATGTTTCTGAGCAGGCTTGTGTTTAAGGAAAAAATTACAGTCAGAAAGATTTGTGGTATGGTGCTGATTCTGGCTGGAATCCTGGTGTTTTACCTGATGTGATAAGGTTACTGCTTGTATTCCTTTGATTACGAAGGGTAACAAGGTAAGCTTGGTTGCATGATATGTGCTGCAATGGTAAAATTACTATGTATGTGTAGTTTTAGCAGGGTATGCGCTGAAGTGTTTTTTCTTTAAGTTTTGTATTACGCATGGGAGGAGAACCAAATTGAGAAGAGGTCGGACTTTATTCAACCAGCGTCGTAGGGGAGACAAGCATTATGATTATCGCCAAGAGGATGAGATTATCGATCTTGACGATGATTTTGATGATGAATTTGAAGATGATATAGAAGATGACTATAGGGAAGACTATAGAGATGATATAGATGACGATCAGGAGTATGGGGATATCGAAGATGATGCGGACATCTATGATGAACAGATGGAAGACGAGATAGACCCTGACTGGAGAGAGGATAACCGCAGGGATGATTTCGATATAGATGACGACTATGACCGTCGTTATGACGATGAAGAAGATCGTTACGAAGATGAAGACGACGACTATGATCGCCGCTATGACGATGAAAGAGACTACGTCTACGCGGAAGATGATCGTTATGATGACGAGGACTATGATGATCGCTACGAGGATGATGACGAGCGATACGATGAAGACTTCGAAAACGATTATGACAGAGAATACGATTACGACCGCGAGGATGATTATTATGATCGCCGCCCTGACCGTGACAGAAGAAAGAAAGGCGGAATTTTGCTGTTTTTCTCAAAGCTTGGAGTCATGGAAAAAGTGGCAATGTTTATTGGCGTTGTAATTTTGGCCGGAATTGTGGGAGTGGGCACTTTGTATGCTGCTGCCAAGAACGAAAGTGATGCCGTAGCTTCTTTTGCCACATTGGGAGAAGACCTGTACGGAGTTGAGATTATCGGACAGAGCGGACTTCTTGCTGTATCAGAGGCAAACAAAGCCAATATTGCAGCTACAGAGAGCTCATCTGAAGAGGAACTGGAAGAAGAAAACGGAATTACCGTAAAAATGAATCTTTCCAGTATCCAGAGTGATTTGAAGATTAAGTTCAATAATGCCAGTACTGGTAAGCTCATAGCCAGTGTTCCATTTACAGTTACAGTTAAAACTCCTGATGGAAGTACAGTAACTTATGAAGATGATGACCAGGACGGTATTATCTATAAAAAAGGACTCAGTGCCGGAAAATATACTGTTTCCATGAATGCGATTTCTGATTCAGAGTATGAGAAATACATCATTAGCACTGAAAGCCAGACAATCACTGTAAAAGATACAATTGAATATAAGACTGTAGACGTTTCTGATGAGATTAAATCAGAATCTGAAGTTAATGTTGCAAAAGAGGATACAGCAGTTGAAGTAGAGGTTGAATCGTCTCTGACAGATACTGTTGAGTATGTAGAATCCACCAAGACAGAGATTGGAACAGATGACAGTAAGACAGAATATAAGTCTATTGATAAGTCAACCATTGTAGATCCAACAACATCTTCAAAGCTTACAAATGGATTTAAATGGCTATCTCTTGAGGGGCTTAAGCTTACAGCTGCAATTGATAGCGTAACAGTAGATCCTACTTCCAAGACGATAAAAGTTGATGAGTCTTTCACAATAAGCGTAAGTGAAGGCTATTCAGAGAAGACTTTTTCATCAGATAATGAAAGCGTGGCTTCAGTATCTGAGTCAGGCACTGTTACAGGAAAGGCAGCAGGAAGCGCAAGCATCACTGTTACTCTTACAGATGGAGATGGAAACAGTGCTGTAAAGACAGTAGCTGTTACTGTAGAGAAGGTAGAAGAGGAAACAGCTAATTATACATATTCAGTAAGTCTTGCATCAAGCACCATAAAAGTTGGTGGAACAACGACTGCTACTGCTACAACAACTTATACAGATTCATCTGTTAGCTGGTCAACTTCAAGCTCATCTGTAGCAACTGTTTCAGCCGATGGAACAGTAACAGGTGTTGGCGAAGGAACAGCGACTATAACAGCTACTTTTGCAAATGGTGAGACGGCGACAGCAACTATTACAGTAGAAAAAGCTGAGACTCATACATATACAGCGACTGCAACTTCAAGTGCAATCAAGGTTGCAGGAACAACAACAGTTACAGCTTATGATAATGGTTCAGCAACAAGTGTTACCTGGAGTAGCAGTGATACGGCAGTTGCAACTATCTCAGGAACAAGCGGCTCAACAGTTACAGTTACAGGCGTTAAAGCGGGAACAGTAACTATTACAGCTACCTTTAGTTCAGGAGATAAGGCAACAGTAAGTATTACAGTTTCATCAAACAGCTATGCAATATCAGCTTCAACGCTGTCAGTTGCAGTAGGCGGAACGGGAACTCTTTCAACTACCAAGAACGATTCAGCTGAGAGCGTAACCTGGAGCAGCAGTGATACAGCAGTTGCAACTGTTTCAGCTACAAGTGGCAGCTCCATAACAGTTACAGGTAAAAAGGCAGGAACAGCTACAATCACGGCGAAGTTTTCTGATAGTACAGCACTTACCTGTGCAGTTACAGTAACAAGTAGCGGAACGATCACTCTTTCACCTACTAGTCTTGTGATTGTTACAGGAAATACAAGTTCTGCAATTACGGCAACAACTTCAGGCCTGTCATCTACAAAGGTGACCTGGGCTGTGGCAGATACATCGATTGCAACAATAGCATCAAGCTCAGATACAACAGTTACAATCAAGGGTGTAAAGGCAGGCAGTACAACCCTTACAGCTACAAGTTCATCAGATACCTCTATTACTGCAAAACTTACAATTACAGTTAAGGATTCTGGTTCATATCTTGTAGATACAAGTGGAAATGCAGTATACGTAAAAGATTCAAGTTCAGGTGTTTATAGAAAAGCTACTTATGCAGATTACTACAAGTACACAGCTTTCTATATTGCTACTGCAGGAAAGACTTATAAATATACTGGCTGGCAGACGATAGATGGCTATACTTACTACTATGACAAGGATGGCAATTACGTAACAGGTGAACAGGTAATTCAGGGTGTTCAGTACACATTTGGTTCTGACGGACGTCTTGCTACCGGTTCTGGTGTAATGGGAATCGATGTATCCAAGTGGAACGGATCAATCGACTGGTCAGCAGTTAAGAACAGCGGTGTAAACTTTGTAATCATCAGATGCGGATATCGTGGTTCATCTACAGGCGCGCTGATTGAGGACCCAATGTTCAAAAAGAACATTCAGGGAGCTACAAATGCAGGACTTAAGGTTGGCGTTTACTTCTTTACACAGGCGATTAACGAAGCTGAGGCAGTTGAAGAAGCATCAATGGTAGCAAGCCTTGTAAAAGGATATAGCCTTACTTATCCGGTATTCCTTGATGTTGAGGCAAGTAATGGAAGAGCTGATTCAATTAGTGCAGATACAAGAACAGCTGTTATCAAAGCATTCTGTAATACTATGTCCAGCGCGGGATACAAGACAGGTGTCTATGCCAACAAGACATGGCTTAACAGTTACATAAATACAACTTCCCTAACAAGCTACAGAATCTGGCTTGCACAGTATGCATCCACTCCAACATATACCAGAACAAGGTATGACATGTGGCAGTATACTTCAAAGGGTAGTGTTTCCGGTATTTCAGGAAACGTAGATATGAACATCAGTTATCTTGGATATTGATAATATTTTCTGCTGGTTGTAAAATAGCTTAGTTAATTTAGAAAAATAATTTGGAGGCTTTTTTGATGAGAACATATTTGGTTACAGGTGGAGCAGGCTTTATAGGATCTAACTATATACATTACATGTTCCGCAAATATGATAATGAAATTCGTATTATTAATGTGGATGCCCTGACTTATGCTGGTAATCTTGAGAATCTTAAGGATATTGAAGATAGAGACAACTATACATTTGTTAAGGCAAATATTTGCGACCGCGAGGCGATTGATAAGATTTTTGCTGAAAATGATATCGACAGAGTTGTTCATTTTGCGGCTGAAAGTCACGTTGATCGTAGTATTGTAAACCCTGAGATTTTTGTACAGACTAACGTACTTGGTACTGCTACAATGCTCAACGCTGCCAAGAAGGCCTGGGAGCTTCCTGATGGTACTTTCAAGGAAGGCAAGAAATTCCTTCATGTATCAACAGATGAAGTATATGGTTCACTTCCAGAGGATGGTGGATATTTCTATGAGACAACTCCTTATGCTCCTCATAGCCCATATAGCGCAAGCAAGGCAGGCTCAGATATGCTTGTAAGAGCTTATATGGATACATATAAGTTCCCGGCAAATATCACAAACTGCTCAAATAACTATGGACCTTATCAGTTCCCAGAGAAGCTGATTCCTCTTACAATAAACAATGCCCTTGCAGGCAAGAAGCTTCCTATCTATGGGGATGGCAAAAATGTTCGTGACTGGCTCTATGTTGACGATCATGCCAAGGCTATCGATATGGTTCAGGAGCAGGGTAAGCTTTTTGAGACTTATAATGTTGGTGGACATAACGAGAAGCAGAATATTGAAATCGTAAAGACAATTATAGAAGTTCTTCGTGAGGAGCTTTCTGATGATGATCCAAGAAAGGCTCATGTAACAGAAGATCTTATCACATATGTAGAAGATCGTAAGGGTCATGACAGAAGATATGCTATCGCACCTGACAAGATCAAGGCTGAGATAGGCTGGGAGCCAGAGACTATGTTCAAGGAAGGCATCCGCAAGACTATCAAGTGGTTCTTTGAACACGAAGAGTGGATGAAGAATGTAACTAGTGGTGATTACCAGAAGTACTATGAAGGAATGTACAGCAAAAAGCTGTCATAATAAAGTTAGGAGCTTTTTAAAATGAAAGGTATTATACTTGCCGGAGGATCCGGTACAAGACTGTATCCATTGACTAAGGCTGTATCCAAGCAGATCATGCCTGTATATGACAAGCCAATGATTTACTATCCATTGTCAACACTTATGCTTGCTGGAATCAGAGATGTACTCATCATCTCAACTCCAAGAGATCTTCCTGCTTTCCAGGAACTCTTTGGTACAGGTGAAAATCTTGGAATGAATTTTGAATATGCAGTTCAGGAACAGCCACGCGGACTGGCAGATGCCTTCATTATTGGCGCTAAGTTCATTGGAAATGATAGCGTTGCCCTGGTTCTTGGCGATAATATTTTCTATGGACAGAGCTTTTCAAAGCTTCTTAGAAATGTAGCTGAGAGAGAGTCTGGAGCAACAATCTTTGGATATTATGTACGTGACCCTAGAGAATATGGTGTTGTTGAGTTTGATGAAAACGGTAAGGCGATATCCATTGAGGAAAAGCCTGAACATCCAAAGAGCAATTATGCAGTACCAGGCCTTTACTTCTATGACAATAAGGTTGTAGATATTGCAGCAAATGTAAAGCCATCTGCAAGAGGCGAGATTGAGATCACTTCAATCAATAACGAATATCTCTCAAGAGGCGAGCTTATGGTTGAGACTATGGGCCGAGGCTTTGCATGGCTTGATACCGGAAACCATGATGCACTTTTGGATGCTGCCAACTTTGTTGCAACCTTCCAGAAGAGACAGGGATTATATATTTCATGTATTGAAGAAATAGCTTATAAACGTGGATTCATCAATAAGGAACAGCTTCTTAAGCTGGCTGAGCCTTTGATGAAGACCAACTATGGAAAATATCTTGTTGAGGTAGCGAATGGGCTCTGATAAAGTATTTAGGCTGTCTGTCATTACAATTATTAGTGCATTTGTGCTTATATTGGTGATTGTCTATGCGACAAACACTGATAAATTTAATGCGCTTTTTAATCGGAATCAGTCACAGTCAGATACTACAGAAGCAGCATCGATAAACGCTTCTGGCGTTCAGATTGAGCAAATAGGTGATAATCTGAATGGTTATATCATAGACACAGAATTTTTTGACGAAAATGAAAAGATACCTCAGGTAATTATTACAGTAGACAATATTCAAAGTGATGTATCCGGAAATTCCTACAGTGGATATCCTGGTCCTGAGGGAGCTGCCGGAAGTAGTGGCTCTTCAGGTGAAGGTTATCAGTTAAATGGAGAAAATATTCCTGTTTATCCTGATAGCGGAGAGGTTCCAAAGACACCTGGAGCTGCAGTGGGAAATCCTCCAGATGACAGCTTTGATGATATTGATTCTATAAATTTTGAAGATGTGGCACATTAAGATTATTGTGCTGGGATATAAGGAGTAAAGATGGGAAAGTTAACTGTTGAAACATGTGATATTGAAGGACTTAAGGTTCTTACACCACAGGTGTTTGGAGATTCAAGAGGATATTTTATGGAGACTTACAGCAAAAGAGATTTTGCTGAAGCTGGAATAGATGTTGAATTTGTTCAGGATAATCAGTCAGCGTCTAAAAGAGGCGTTCTCAGAGGTCTGCACTTCCAGAAAAATTTTCCACAGGACAAGCTTGTTCGCGTTGTAAGTGGTGAAGTATATGATGTCGCAGTTGATTTAAGACCAGGTTCAAAGACTTTTGGAAAGTGGTTTGGAGTACTGCTTTCAGCTGAGAACAAAAAACAGTTCTTTATTCCAAAGAATTTCGCACATGGATTTTTAGTTTTATCTGATTATGCAGAGTTTGCATATAAATGCTCAGACTTCTATCACCCAGATGATGAGGGTGGTCTGTTATGGAGTGACCCTGAAATTGGTGTTGAATGGCCACTTCAGGAGGGCGTTGAGCTTACACTTTCTGACAAGGATACAAAATGGGAAGGTATAGCTCAGTATAAGGCTACTCACTAAAACACTTGAATGGGGATTATGATTTGAGTTTAAAAAGAAAAGGCGACAGGATTCACTTTAGTGACCTGCCAAAACGATTCGTAATTGGTATATTTTATGTTATTGCACTTACATTTGCAATAATAATAGTTACACATAGCAATCCTTTAGCTGATCAGGATACTGAGCAGCTAAAAAAGATTTGCGCGTGTCTCCTTATTGGCTTATCCTGCTTTATCATTACTTTTGCATACGATAAGCTGTTGGTACTTCCTATTGAGCTATGGGGCAACCGTAAGCTCATATGGAGACTTGCCAAAAATGATTTCAAAAAAAGATATGCTGGCTCTTACATGGGTATTGTGTGGGCACTGGTACAACCAGTGGTCACTGTTTTGATGTATTGGTTTGTTTTTGATCGGATATTCCAAAGCCGTGCCCAGATGGTGTCTGGCGGTCTTGAGGTTCCATACGTTTTATTCCTGACAGCTGGTCTTGTACCATGGTTCTATTTTCAGGAAGGACTTCTTAATGGAACTACTTCTTTGCTGGAATATAACTACCTTGTAAAAAAGGTTTTATTTAAAATCAGTATTCTTCCACTTATAAAAATAATCGCAGCAACCTTTATACATCTGTTTTTTGCGCTGGTTATGGTTATAGTTGCAATTGGCTATGGCTATTATCCAACTATGTATACAATACAGATTTTTTACTACATGTTTTGCGAGTTTATATTTATGCTGGCACTTAGCTATGCTACCAGCTCAATTGTTGTGTTCTTTAGAGATCTGACACAGATTATCAGTATTGCTCTGCAGCTGGGACAGTGGGCAACACCTATTTTATGGAATATTTCAATGATTCCGGATAATTTGAAGTGGATCATCAAGCTTAATCCAATGACCTATATTGTTGAAGGCTATAGAAATAGCGTTTACGGCGATACCTGGTTTTTTGAGCACTTCTACTCATCAACATATTTCTGGATTGTTGTTGTAGTACTGTTCTCAATTGGTTCACTTATTTTCAAGAGATCTAAAGTACATTTTGCAGATGTTATGTAAAAATGTATTGAAAGGATATACATGGAAAAAGACGTTGCTATTCAGGTGACGAACCTGACTAAAATGTATAAATTGTATGATAAAAACACCGATCGCCTGAGGGACGCTCTTGGTTTTAAACGCAAGGGAAAGAGTCTCTATAAAGAGCATCTGGCACTTAATAATGTCAGTCTTACTGTTCACAAGGGCGAAACAGTAGGTATTATTGGAACTAACGGTTCTGGTAAATCTACGATTCTAAAGATAATAACAGGTGTACTTAATCCGACTTCAGGAGATGTTGAAGTAGATGGACACATCTCAGCACTTTTGGAGCTTGGAGCTGGCTTTAATATGGAGTACAACGGTATAGACAATATCTATCTCAACGGTATGATGATTGGCTTTACCGAAGAGGAAATAGATAGAAGGCTTGATGCTATATTGGATTTTGCTGATATAGGTGATTATGTGTATCAGCCGGTTAAGACTTATTCTAGTGGTATGTTTGTAAGACTTGCTTTTGCTCTTGCAATCAATATTGATCCAGAAATACTTATAGTTGATGAAGCCTTGTCTGTTGGAGACGTATTCTTCCAGGCAAAATGTTATCGTAAGTTTGAAGAGTTTAAGGAACAAGGTAAGACTATTCTTTTTGTATCACATGATCTTAGCAGTATCAGTAAGTACTGTGACAGGGCAGTGCTTTTAAATCAGGGTGTATTCCTTGGTGAGGGCACTCCAAAAGAGATGATCGATATCTACAAGCAGGTTTTGGTAGGTCAGTATCCATTGCCGGAAAATAATTTCCAGAGCCTATTAGATGATGAGTCTATAAGAAGTGCAGCAGAAGCTGATGTTAACCGTTCTCAGGAAAAGGTTAAGAAAGCTGATGAGAAAAAGGCTTCAAAAGAGGAGAAGGATGATGCAAATCCTAATCTTCTTGAATATGGAGATGGTTCAGCAGTTATAACAGGCTTTTATGTTACTGATGATAAGGATAAAAGAACAACTGCTATCATTAAAGATACTGAATTTACAATACATATGCAGGTTAAGTTCAATAAAGATGTAGCGGCACCTATTTTTGCCTTTACCTTTAAGAACATTCTGGGTATTGAGATTACAGGAACCAATTCAATGGTGGAAAAAGCGTTTCTTGATTCAGTTAAAGCAGGAGATGTTAAGGAAATCACCTTTAAGCAGAAGATGACGCTGCAGGGCGGAGAGTATCTTATCAGTTTTGGAGTTACCGGTTTTGAAAAAGAGAACTTTACTGTATATCACAGACTGTATGATGCGTTAAACATTTCTGTAGTTTCAGACAAGAATACAGTTGGCTATTACGATATGGGCAGTGTTGTTACAGTAAAATAATTCATGGGGATTGCTAAATGCAGGAAGAACAGACAATAGGAAAAGTTAATTTGAATTTCAAGCACTACTCTGGGCTTGATTTGTATAGTGATGGTGCTATAGAAAATGACCTTCTT
>JAZRKG010000010.1:0-34382 GCA_045646185.1 Butyrivibrio sp. | reverse complement strand
GGAATCGTAGGTTTACCAAACGTAGGTAAGAGTACACTTTTTAATTCACTTACAAAGGCAGGTGCGCTTGCTGCAAACTATCCTTTTGCGACAATAGATCCAAACGTTGGTGTTGTTGCAGTGCCAGATGAGAGACTTAAGGCACTTGGAGATTTATATCATTCCAAGAAGGTTACACCGGCAACAATCGAATTTGTTGACATTGCAGGACTTGTAAAGGGTGCATCACAGGGTGAAGGACTTGGAAACCAGTTCCTTGCGAATATCAGAGAGACAGATGCGATCGTTCATGTGGTAAGATGCTTTGAAGATACTAATATTGTTCACGTTGAGGGAACAGTTGATCCTGTAAGAGATATAGAGACTATCAATCTTGAGCTTATCTTTGCTGACCTTGAAGTTCTTGAGAGAAGAATTGCCAAGGTTTCCAAGACAGCACGTATGGACAAAGATGCTGCAAAAGAGCTTGCACTTCTTGAGAAGGTTAAGGCTCAGCTTGAGGCTAATAAGCTTGTTAAGGATATGGAAATTGATGATGAGGATGAGAAAAAGCTTCTTCACAGCTTTGACCTCCTTACAGAAAAGCCGGTTATCTTTGCGGCTAATGTAAAAGATGATGATCTTGCTGATGATGGTGCTTCAAACCAGTATGTATCAGCAGTTAGAGAGTGGGCAAAGGATAACAACTGTGAGGTATTTGTTATCAGTGCTCAGATAGAAGCAGAGATTTCAGAGCTTGATGAGGATGAAAAGAGCGAATTCCTTGAAAGTCTTGGTCTTGAAAAGTCTGGTCTTGATAAGCTTGTTGAAGCTAGCTACAGAACGCTTGGACTTATGAGCTTCCTTACATCTGGTGAGGATGAGACAAGAGCATGGACTATTAAGATCGGTACAAAGGCTCCACAGGCAGCAGGTAAGATTCATACTGACTTCGAAAGAGGATTTATCAAGGCTGAGGTTATTAACTATCAGGATCTTTTAAGAGAAGGTTCTCTTTCAGCAGCAAGAGACAAGGGTCTTGTCCGCATGGAAGGTAAGGAATACATTGTCCAGGACGGCGACGTAATCCTGTTCAGATTCAACGTGTGATACTGCAAAGAATTGCAGAAATTATTAGATATAGACCAATGCGAGTTTACTCGCAGACTGGTCTATATCTAATAATTTATATGAGGCGCGCAGCGCCTCAACTCGGAATCGAAAATCGATTCCGAGTCTGCAATTCTTTTATTTACTAATGATTATAAAAGACCAATTAAAAAACCAATGCGAGTTTACTCGCAAACCGGTCTATATCTAATAATTTGTATGAGGCGCGCAGCGCCTCAACTCGGAATCGAAAATCGATTCCGAGTCTGCAATTCTTTTTATTAAATAATATCTACAATTATAGGGAGAAATTGTTATGCCGGATATGATGGGGCAGATGGACATTGCATTTCCTCATTTGGGGATTTATCTGGAAAATGTCCAGAAGAATTTTACTGTATTTGGATTTACAATTGCTTTTTACGGTTTAATTATTGGTATTGGTGCACTTCTTGGAGTTATGCTGGTTGCACAGATTGCCAAAAAAACCAATCAAGATCCTGATTTATACTGGGACCTGGCTATATATTTGCTGATTTTTTCAATAATCGGTGCAAGGCTTTATTACGTAGCTTTTGCCTGGGATATGTACAAGGACAATCCGATATCCATTTTGTACATTCGTAATGGCGGCCTTGCAATATATGGCGGCATTATTACTGGTTTCATTACTTTATTTTTTTACACAAAGATTAAAAAGAAGAATTACTTTTTGCTCGCAGATACCGGTGTATTTGGTGTAATCGTTGGCCAGATATTTGGCAGATGGGGTAACTTCACCAACAGAGAAGCTTTTGGTGAATATACAGACGGACTTTTTGCAATGCGTCTTCCAATAAGCGCTATAAGATCCAGTGAGATTACAGATGCAATGTGGGAGCACGTTACAGACGGTATCAATTATGTGCAGGTAAGCCCGACATTCCTATATGAGAGTATGTGGAATGTAATGATACTTGTTTTGATGCTTCTGTATATAAAGCACAAAAAGTTCAATGGAGAGGTATGTCTTCTGTACCTTGGTGGCTATGGCCTTGGAAGAATGTGGATTGAGTCACTTCGTACAGATCAGCTCCTTATCCCTGGTACCACCATTCCTGTTTCTCAGGTGCTGGCAGCCTGCCTGTTTATTTTTGCAGTAGTGACAGATATTGTGGTCAGAGTCCTTATTTCCAAAGGAAAGCTCAAGGGAGTAACCGGGGAAGAAGCAGAAGAAACCACAGAAGAAAAAGTGGAAGAAACGATTGAAGACGACACTTCAGAGTCTTCTGAAACAGACCAGGAAGATTGATGTATACGAAAAATTAATAAATTCTTTCTTTTTTTGTATCAAACAAGATATGGAAAACAATTAAAAAACGAAGCACAAGATATTGTGGAAAAGAGCCTAAATTAGCGTTTAGGCTCTTTTATTTTGCTTAAAATGCCTAAAAAGAAGGCTTGTTTATTAGAAAAAATTACTATATAATCAAATTGTGGTAAAAAGTGGTTAAAAGTGGATGAAAGTGGTAGAGAAGTGGGAGCAGCATTTAAAGGCGAGTATAGCCATTCAATTGATGCAAAAGGTAGACTCATAATCCCTTCCAAATTCCGCGAGATTCTGGGCGACCAGTTCGTGGTTACGAAAGGGTTTGATGGGTGTCTCTTTGTCTTCGCCACTGAAGGATGGGAAGCTTTTGAGGAAAAGCTCCAGGCGCTGCCTATGGACAAGCCTGAAGCCCGCGTACTTGGAAGATTCTTTATCTCCGGAGCCATTGATGCCGAGCTTGATAAGCAGGGCAGAATACTACTACCAACCAACCTTTTAGCACATGCAGGAATTGAAAAAGAAGCTGTTATCGCCGGTGTGGGTAACAGAGCTGAAATTTGGAGCAAAGAAAAGTGGACTGCTGCTTCAACCTTTGATAATATTGATGAGATTGCCGCTAAAATGTCCGAGTATGGACTTAGTATTTAAGGCTGCAGTAAATCTTTTTTAGAAAAGGAATATTTCAATGGAATTCAAACACACATCCGTACTTCTTGATGAAGTAATTGAAAACTTAAATATAAAACCAGACGGTATATACCTAGACGGAACCCTTGGCGGGGGAGGCCATAGCTACCATATAGCTGAGAGACTTACACAGGGCGGAAGACTTATCGGTACAGATCAGGATGCAGATGCAATAGCCGCTGCCACTAAGAGGCTGGAGCCATTTGCAGACAGAGTGACCATTATTCGTGACAACTATGAGAATGCAGTAAGGAGAGTAAGGGAGCTTGGTATCGATGGAGTGGATGGTATATTACTGGATCTGGGAGTGTCTTCTTATCAGCTTGATAATGTAGAGAGAGGCTTTTCCTACAAATATGAAGACACACCCCTTGATATGAGAATGGATGACAGACAGCCATTTTCAGCAAGGGATATAGTAAACGATTACTCGGAAACAGAGCTTTTTCACATCATCAGAGACTATGGAGAGGACAAGTTTGCCAAGAACATTGCAAAGCACATTGTTATGGCAAGACAGCAGGCTCCAATAGAGACAACAGGTCAGTTGAACGAGATTATCAAGGCTGCAATACCTGCCAAGATGCGTGAAAAGGGTGGACATCCTTCCAAGAGAACCTATCAGGCTATCAGAATTGCCTGCAACAGAGAGTTGGATGTTCTGCAGAATTCGCTGGATGGGTTTATTGATCTTTTAAATCCAGGCGGTCGCTTCTGTGTGATAACCTTCCATTCTCTTGAAGATAGAATGGTAAAGACTAATTTTAGGACTAATGAAAACCCATGTACCTGCCCACCGGATTTCCCAGTGTGCGTATGTGGTAAAAAGTCAAAGGGAAAGGTGATTTCCAGAAAGCCTATTTTGCCAAGTGCAGAAGAACTTGAGGCTAACAGCCGTTCCAAGAGTGCCAAACTCAGAGTATTTGAAAAAATTGTTGATTAAGTACAAAGAATAACTTATAGAAAGGGGGCAGATGAACATGGCACAGGTTAAATATAATTATGAGAGCACAGCCAGACAAGTAAGGCAGCCAAAACGCGATCTTGAACATGTGCGCGTTCATCGCGAGGCTCCTTCTATTCGTCATAAAAGAAAAGAACACATGAATTTATTTGGTTTGATAATTTTAACATGTGCTCTTATTGCAACTGGTGTTATACTATCTATGTATATTTATTTGCAGTCAGAAATTACTAACAGTGTTAAACATATAGCTAAATTAGAAAGTCAGCTTAATACATTAAAACAGGACAATGATGAAGCATATAACAGAGCAAGCAGTAATCTTGATTTAGAGGAAATCAAACGGATTGCTATTCAGGAGTATGGAATGACATACGCTGATGAAGGCCAGATAGTTACTTATTCGGGTGGAGAGGGTAACGATTATGTGCGTCAGGTTGCACCTATTCCACAGAATAGCGGCAATTAGTCAGGGGAGTCTTTAGTGGTATGAAAAAAAGAAAAAAAGCACAGAGATTTACAACAGGAATGAAGAAGAAGCTGATAGTACTATTTTTATTTGTACTATCAGCTTTCGTTGGATTAGGAGCCAGACTTATTCTTATTACCAAGAATGATGGCGAAGAATATGAGAAACAGGTACTTTCACAGCAAGCGTATGACTCAACAACGCTTCCTTATAGAAGAGGACAGATTCTCGATGCCAATGGAACAGTTTTGGCATATAGCGAAAAGGTCTACAACCTGATTCTTGATACCAAGGTTTTATTATCTGATGATGATAATGTAGAGCCTACAGTCAATGCTCTTGTTAAATACTTTGGACTAGACAAGGCTACTATCAATGCATATATTCAGGAACATCCAAATTCTCAGTATTACACACTGGCTAAACAACTTTCTTACGATGAAATCAGCGAGTTTAACGGACTTATAACAATTGGAAGTGATACCTATGATTCGTCTATTTCAGGTATCTGGTTTGAGGAGAGCTATCTCAGAAAATATCCTAACGGTTCTCTTGCCTGCGATGTGGTTGGGTTTACTACAAGCGACAACAATGGTCTCTATGGACTTGAGGAGTATTACAACGATACACTTAATGGAACCGCTGGCAGAACCTACGGTTATCTTGATGATGATTCTAATCTTGAGAGAACTACTATTCCGGCAACTGATGGAAATAGTATTGTTACCACGATTGATGGCAACATACAGACAATCGTAGAAAAATATCTTAAAGAATTTAATGATCAGTACACTAATGCTTATCGCACAGGAAATGGTGCCCAGAACGTTGGCTGTATCATTATGGATGTAAATACAGGCGATGTACTTGCCATGGCAAGTTATCCTGTATATGACTTGAACGATACTAAAAATACTGACAATCTCCTTGGCATGCCACTGCTTGATTCAAGTGGCTCCAAAACAGGCGATATCATCACTCAGGAAGCAATTGATGCCATGGACTATGAGCAGCTGTATACCAACCTTAACGCTCTTTGGAAAAATTTCTGTATCTCAGAGACTTACGAGCCTGGTTCAGTTGCAAAGCCATTTACTGTTGCAGCTGGAATAGAATCTGGTTCAATTACCGGCAATGAGGTGTATAATTGTGAAGGTTCACTTACTGTAGCAGATCGTGAGATAAAATGCCATAATGTCTATGGTGATGGACTTGTTTCAGTATCAAGAGGTATTGAGATTTCCTGTAACGTAGCAATGATGTATGTTGGTCAGGCGATTGGTTCATCTACTTTTGCCAAGTTCCAGCAGACTTTTGGATTTGGTCTTAAGACCAATATTGACCTTGCAGGTGAAGCCAGAACTGCCAGCCTTGTTTACAGCGCTGAGGACATGGGTCCTACAGAGCTTGCAACAGGTACCTTTGGCCAGGGCTTTAACGTAGATATGATCGAGATGATCACAGCATTCTGCTCACTTGTAAATGGTGGCTATCTCTACGAACCTCATGTTGTCAGCAAAATAGTTAACGCTTCAGGCGCTACTGTTGAAAATATTGAGCCAAGAGTTCTCAGACAGACTATTTCAGAAGAAACTTCTGATAAGATTATTGAGATGTGTAACCTGGTTGTTGCTGGTGATGAAGGAACAGGTAAGACTGCAAGACCAGCCGGATACATGATCGGAGGTAAGACTGGTACAGCCGAGACTATTCCAAGAGATAAGACAAACTACGTTGTATCCTTTATGGGCTATGCTCCTGCAGATGACCCACAGATTGCAATATATGTTGTTGTAGACAGACCAAATGCTCAGTATCAGGCAGATGCCAAGTTTGCTACAAGAATTGTCAGAAAGATTCTTACGGAGGTGCTTCCATATCTGAACATCCCTATGACAGAAGAACTTTCTGAAAGCGAGATAGCAGAGCTTGAGGAGCTAAAGGCTTCTATGACTATCACCACAAACCTTGATACTACAGAGGATGGTGACACTACAGAGGACGGTGAGACTACTGAAGAGACAGCAGAAGAAACTACAGAAGAGTCTTCTGAAGATGAAGAAGAACCTATCTGGAAGTCTTTTGAAACAGATCCTGAGACAGGGTATCTTATCGATCCAAATAACGGTAACCTTCTAGATCCTGAAAATGGTCAGGTTATTGGCGGCAGTTCTTATTCTGACTCCATGATTGAGGATGGAAGTGCCGGAGTAGCAGGCGATGACTGATCGCTACTTATACGTATTATACTGATTAGACAGGCCAAGGCCTTTCTGATATATTTTTTGCAAAAGAATTAGAAAAGAGTAACAAGATGAGAAATGAAGAACTATTAGGAAAAAAAGTGTTAGTAATTGGTTCTGGTCTTAGCGGAGTAGGCTCTGTGAGACTTCTGCATCAGGTTGGTGCCAAAGCGGTGCTTCTTGATGAGAATACCAAAATTACTGTAGATGACATTCGCCAAAAGCTTCATGATGAAGACAGAGATGATACACAAATTGTACAGGCTCTGTCTGAAGATGTTCTTGAAGATCTCTATGCGGTAGTTCCAAGTCCTGCAGTACCTTTGGATTCACCAACTATAAACACTCTCAGAGACAGAAATGTAAAAATCTGGAGTGAGATAGAATTTGCATATAGATTTTCTGCAGGCAGACTCATTGCCATCACAGGAACAAACGGCAAAACAACTACCACAACTCTTGTAGGCGACATTATGAAAGCTTACTTTGAAGATACTTATGTTGTTGGTAATATCGGCTTTTCTTATGCAGAAAGAGCACTGGAGATGACTGAAAAGTCTGTTACTACAGGCGAGATCAGTAGCTTCCAGCTTGAAGCTGTTGATAAGTTCCATGCTAATGTGTCAGCTGTTCTGAATGTAACACCTGATCATCTGAACAGACATCATACAATGGAATGTTACGCTCAGATGAAGTTTAACGTTACCAACAATCAGACCAAGGATGACACATGCGTACTTAACTATGACAATGAGTACACAAGAGAATTTGGTCAAAAATGTCCTGCAAAAGTGGTCTATTTCTCTTCACATGAAAAGCTTTCTGATGGCTTTTATCTTGATGGAGAAGAAATATTCATGGCAGAAAATGGTAATGCTACAAGAGTAATGAATATTCATGATATGAGACTAGTAGGTCTTTGCAATGTCGAAAACGTAATGGCTGCCATAGCAATATCACTTGCCATGGGCGTTCCGATGAATACGATTCTCACAGTAATTCACAGCTTTAAGGCTGTAGAACACAGAATAGAGTATGTAGCTACCAAGAAAGGTGTTGAGTACTACAACGACTCCAAGGGCACCAACCCTGATGCTGCAATCCAGGGTATCAGAGCTATGTCAAAACCTACCTTCCTTATTGGCGGCGGTTATGATAAGGGCAGCGAATATGATGAATGGATTGAGAATTTTGATGGTAAGGTAAAAAAGTTGGTTCTTATTGGAGCTACAAAAGAAAAAATTGCGGAATGTGCAAGAAAGCACGGCTTTAATGATATCGAATTCAAGGATACATTTGAGGATGCCATGAAATACTGCACAGACAATTCAGCACCAGGGGACGCTGTTTTGTTATCACCTGCCTGCGCTAGTTGGGATATGTTTCCTAACTACGAGACCAGAGGACGCATTTTCAAGGACTATGTAAACAGTCTTTCTGATTAAGTTGTTAAAAGGGCATTGAAAGGATATATATGGTTTTAATGAGGGGAAATAAGGTAAAAGAAAAGGTGACGCCATACATTGACTATAATCTTATTTTTATAGTCATGTTTTTGCTGGCTTTTGGACTTATCATGTTGTATTCGGTAAGCTCCTATGATGCCAACATTACCTTTGGGGATTCTGCGTATTATTTCAAAAAACAGCTTGTGGCTTCGATATTGGGAATAGGGCTTATGGCTGTTGTGGCTCATATTCCGTATCGTTTTTGGAACAGGGTAAGCTTTCTTGCTTATATTTTTTCGCTGGGAATGGTTATATCAGTATTGTTCCTGGGATACGAAGCAAATGGCGCTACCAGATGGATCAGGATTTTTGGTGTTTCTATTCAGGTATCTGAGATTGCAAAGGTTGGTATAATAATATTCCTTGCATCTTTGATCTATAAAATGGGTCCAACCATTAAAAATACCAGGAATTTCTGGATTGTTTTCGTTTCACCAATTCCGCTTAGTTTTTGTGTGTACACTATTACAGATAACTTGAGTTCTGCTGTTATTATCATGGCAATTGCTTACATTATGTTGTTTGTGGCAACGCCAGGCTATGCAAGGTTTTTACTTATTGGTCTTGCCATTTTGGCTGCTGCAGTGCTTATTGTACTTTTGGCGGTAAATGCTGATTCGCTTGGAATCAACGGAAGCTTCCGTTTTGCCCGTATTCAGGCATGGCTTGATCCCGAAGGCAATGCCAGCGGAAGAGGTTATCAGACTCTGCAGGCGTTGTATGCAATAGGTTCTGGCGGTATTTTTGGAAAAGGTCTTGGCCAAAGCATGCAAAAGATGGGATTTGTACCTGAAGCTCAGAACGATATGATTTTTTCTATCATCTGTGAAGAGCTTGGTCTCTTTGGTGCAATGGCAGTAATACTGCTATTTGTACTTCTTATCTGGAGAATGATGATAATTGCCAACAATGCCCCTGATATGTTTGGAGCGCTTTTGGTGGTAGGTGTTATGGCTCACATTTCCGTGCAGGTTATACTTAATATCTGCGTTGTAACAAATACCCTTCCCAACACGGGTATCACCCTTCCTTTCATAAGTTACGGTGGTTCAGCCATTCTGTTTCTTTTGATTGAGATAGGTATTGTGCTTAGTGTTGCACGCAGCATAGGAAAGTAGTAGACGGGTATGGAAAAAAGAAAGAGAAGAAAGGTCCGGAAGAAAAGGAAGAGCAGTGCTGACAACAGGCTGACCAATCTTTTTTTGCTGGATAACAATAAAAATAAAACCAAAAAGAAACGTGTTGTAAAAAAGAAAAGAGCACCGCGGCGTGATTTTGGAACTGTTTTAACAGAGTCCTGGCGCCTTCATAAGAGTCTGTATATTATCGCAGGCATACTGCTGGTTCTTGTTATTACGGCGGCTCTTATAGTTGATTATATTTTAAAAAATTACACTATTACCAATATTTACGTGGATGGCAATACTCATTATACGGATGAGGAAATAGTGGACATGGTAATAGTTGATAAGCTTGATCATAACTCTTTTTATCTGTCCTTGAAGTATCAGGATAAGAGCATTACAGACATTCCTTTTATTGAAAAAATGGATGTGACAATAGTTTCACCTGATACCATCCGCATAAATGTTTATGAAAAAGCCATTGCGGGCTATATTTCCTATCTGGGAAGATATATGTATTTTGACAGAGAAGGCATAATTGTTGAAAGCTCACTGGAAAGCTCTGATGGAGTTCCAGAGGTTATGGGACTTGATTTTGACAGCGTTGTGCTGTATCAGAAGCTCCCGGTAGACAATGATGATGTTTTTGAAGAAATACTTGATATTACGCAACTTTTATCAAAATATAATTTAAATGCTGACAAAATCTTTTTTGACAAGGATTACAATCTGTATCTGTATTTTGACCAGGTTGAGGTAACCATTGGAACCAATGATTACATAGATGAAAAAATTATTCAGTTACAGTATATTCTGCCTAAACTGGAAGGCAAGAGCGGAATCCTTGATATGGAAGATTATGATGGATCTTCCAAAAATATTATTTTCCAGGAAAAAAATTGAATTAAACATATTACAAAAAAACAATTGATAAATTAACCAAAAAATTATAAGATAATTATTAGTAGTTTCGTATGAAGGAGGAGAGTTGTCTTGCTGGAGATAAAGTCTAATGATGCTGAATCTGCTTGCAAAATCATCGTTGTTGGGGTTGGCGGTGCAGGTAATAATGCTGTTAATAGAATGGTTGAAGAAAATATAACTGGTGTTGAATTTATCGGTATCAATACGGATAAGCAGGCATTACAGTTATGCAAGGCTCCTAAGCTTTTACAAATTGGAGAGAAACTTACGAAGGGTCTTGGTGCAGGTGCAAAGCCTGAGGTTGGCGAGAAAGCCGCTGAAGAAAGCGCAGAAGAGATTTCTACAGCACTTAAGGGTGCTGATATGGTGTTCGTCACATGTGGAATGGGTGGCGGAACAGGTACAGGTGCTGCTCCTATAGTTGCTAAACTTGCTAAAGAGATGGGAATTCTGACAGTTGGTGTTGTCACAAAGCCTTTCAGCTTTGAGGCACGTGTTCGTATGCAGAATGCTCTTTCTGGTATAAATAATATCAAAGATTTTGTGGATACATTAATTGTCATCCCTAATGACAAGCTGCTTCAGATTGTTGACAGACGTACAACAATGCCAGATGCCTTAAAGAAGGCTGATGAAGTGTTGCAGCAGGCTGTACAGGGAATTACAGATCTTATTAATGTACCTGCAGTTATTAATTTGGATTTTGCCGATGTTCAGACTGTTATGAAGGACAAGGGCATTGCTCATATCGGTATTGGTACCGGTAAGGGTGATGACAAGGCAGCTGATGCGGTTAGAATGGCTGTTGAAAGCCCACTTCTTGAGACTAAGATTAATGGTGCTACTGATGTCATCATTAATATTTCCGGTGATATCACTCTTGCAGATGCATCTGATGCAGCTGGATATGTACAACAGCTTGCAGGAGATGATGTAAATATTATTTTTGGTGCTAAGTACGATGAGTCCAAGACAGATACCTGCGATATCACAGTTATCGCTACAGGTATTGGAGAAAAGGCTGCAGGTGGTGCAGTAAGACCTGAAGCTGTAGCTCAGCAGCAGACAGTTGCAGGAGCGGCAACTCAGCTTGGACAGGCTCAGAGAGTAGCTGCTACACCTTATCAGGGTGCCGTTGCAGGTATGAGCAGTCTTAATACTATTGGTTCAAGACCTGCTCCAGAACAGCAGGCAGCTATGCCATCAACAATGGCTGTTGGCGGAGTCGATCCAATGGCTACAGCTAACAAGGTTAGCAATCTTAAGCCTATTACTGGTATTAATAAGCCTGCAGAGGTTAAGAGCACAGTTGAGCCTAAGCCACTTAAGATTCCTGATTTCCTTCAGAGAAAATAATATCTTGTGGCCAGGGTATAGTAATTATCGATATGTAATAGAGCACTTGCACTTTGTAAGTGCTCTTTTCATGTATATAAAGGAGATTTGAGCAATGGATAAAATTGAAGTTTTAGAGGTTAAGAGGCAGATTATTGAAGACAATGATTCTGCAGCTTTGGAAGTCAGAGCTAAGCTTAAGAAAAACAAGGTTTTTCTTGTAAATCTTATGGCATCACCTGGCGCCGGCAAGACTACTTTTTTGACTAGAACTATAAACGCTATAAAGAATGATTATCGCGTTGGCGTAATGGAAGCTGACGTAGATTGTGACGTTGATGCACGTACAATTAGCGAGACTGGAGCAAAGGTTATTCAGCTCCATACTGGCGGTTCATGCCACATGGATGCTTATATGACTGAGCAGGGAATTGATTCTCTTGGCACAGATGATCTGGATGTGGTTTTTCTTGAGAATGTTGGAAACCTTGTATGCCCGGCAGAATTTGACGTCGGCGCAGCTAAAAAGGTTATGATTTTGTCTGTTCCAGAGGGAGATGACAAACCACTTAAGTACCCTCTTATGTTTACTGTAAGTGATCTTCTGATTATCAACAAAATAGATACTTTGCCAGTATTTGATTTTAATATGGATGCTCTTAAGGAACATGTAAAAGAGCTTAATCCTGATATGCAGGTAATGCCTGTATCAGCTCTTAAGGGAGATGGTTTTGAAGCATGGATTGCCTGGCTTAAGAAGGAAATTGAGGATTGGAGAACAAATCTATGAAAGTAATAGAGTTAAATAAGAGTGTTACAGATTCAAATGACAGAGATGCAGATGAGCTTAGAAAAGCTCTGCAAGCCAGAAATATTTTCCTGTTCAATCTTATGAGTTCACCTGGCTCCGGCAAGACAACTCTTTTATCAAAGGTAATTACTGACTTAAAGGACAAGGCCAATGTGGCTGTTCTTGAAGCTGATATTGCGTCAGATGTTGATGCCATAAAGATTGAAGCTCTTGGTGCTCAGAGTGTACAGGTACATACTGATGGAATGTGCCACATGGATGCAGGCATGACAAGACGCGGCATTGAGGCTATGGAAGTGAAGGATAACAGTATTGCTTTCCTTGAAAACGTTGGCAATCTTATCTGTCCTGCTGAGTATGATACTGGTGCTCACAAAAATATCATGATCTTATCTGTGCCAGAAGGAGATGATAAGCCTCTTAAGTACCCACTTATGTTTTCTAAGGTTGATGCGCTTATTATCACCAAGTATGACACACTTTCATATTTTACTTTTGATATAGATAAGTGTAACGAGGTTGTTAAGAGACTGAATCCTGATGTTAAAATATTCCCTGTATCCGCCAAAACAGGCGAAGGAATGGCAGATTTAGAGAGTTGGATCCTTGATATATCTGGTTTTTTACAAGATTAACGAAAAACAGTAGAAATTTAGTGGTGTAGATGCTACAATAGATTGTAGAGTGCAACTACATTAATACTAAATGATGTGTACGTGACAGCTGTTATATAATTTTTATATAAACGAAATCACGACAGACAAGGAGATGATATGAAGTGTCCTTTTTGTAACAGGGATAATACCAGAGTAATAGATTCGAGACCAGCTGATGACAATACTTCCATTAGACGTAGACGAGTTTGTGACTCTTGTGGTAAGCGTTTTACAACTTATGAAAAGGTTGAGACCATACCACTTATAGTTATAAAAAAGGATAATGTCAGAGAACCATATAACAGAGCCAAGATAGAAGCAGGTGTTCTTAGAGCCTGCCATAAGAGACCGGTTAGTGCGCAGCAGATTTCAGCATTAGTTGATTCTGTTGAAGTTGAGATTTTTAATCTTGAACAGAAGGAGATTCCAAGCAGAATAATTGGTGAGCTTGTGATGGACAAGATAAAGAACCTGGACCCGGTTGCTTATGTAAGATTCGCTTCTGTTTACAGAGAGTTCAAGGACGTTAATACATTCATGGATGAGCTCAAAAATGTATTACAAAAGGAAAATGGCTGAGTCAGATTTATAAAAAATGACTCAAGGCTTTGATTTTATTAAGATTTAATTGATTTGGCAGATTGACTTTTGGTTAATCTGCCTTTATATTTATATGGGTAACAAATCCCTGTGCATCTAAACACAGGTGAGGAGATGAAAAATTAAATAAAGGAAGGATTGTAACATGATGAAAAAGAGTTTTGGTAAAAAAAGGAGCCTTGCTCTGATGATTGTGTTATCAACACTGACTGTTGCACTGGCAGGATGCTCAGGCAACAAGGCAGAGGATTCTGCAGAGACTACAACTGCGGCAGAGAGCGTTAGTGCACAGGATAGCACAAATGTATCAGATGCGGGCGCAGAGGTGACAGATACTGCAGATAATTCTTCAATTACTATTGGAATTCCTCAGGATCTCGATAGTCTTGACCCTCATTACGCAACTGGGGCAGGAACAGAAGAGGTTTTATTTAACTTGTTCGAAGGACTTGTTAAGCCTGATGAAAATGGTAATTTAAACCCTGCTGTAGCCAGTGAATACACTATTTCAGATGATGGTTCTGTTTACACATTCACTTTGAGAGATGGAATCACTTTCCACGACGGATCTTTGGTAACAGTAGAGGATATTAAGTATTCTATTGAAAGATGCGCCGGTACAGATGGAAGTGAACCTCTGATATCGGCTTTTTCTAATATTGACAGTGTCAATATCGTAGACGATTCTCATGTAGAAATCGTATTAGTTGAGCCTAATACAGAGTTTTTAGCATATCTTACAGTTGCTATTATTCCAGCATCAAATGAAGACACAGAGACCAATCCTATTGGTACAGGCCCTTACATGTATGTATCACGTTCTCCACAGGAGAATTTCGTTGTAACCAGATATGATGGTTATTGGGGCGACGCTGCATACATCAAGGATGTAACCTTCAAGGTTGAGGCAAACTCAGACACAATCGTTATGGATCTTGAATCAGGTTCTATCGATATGTTTGCAAGAGCTACAACAACACAGGTTGCTCAGCTTTCAGACAATTTTGAGGTTTACGAGGGAACCATGAACCTTGTTCAGGCGCTGTATCTTAACAATGCAGTAGAGCCATTTGACAATGAACTGGTTCGTCAGGCTCTTTGCTATGCGCTTGATCCTCAGCAGGTAATGGATTTCGTTTCAGACGGAAAAGGTACTGAGATTGGTAGTGCTATGTTCCCTGCTTTTGGTAAGTATTATGATGAGAGTCTTAATGACACATACAATACAGATATTGCCAAGGCAAAAGAGCTTCTTGCAGAAGCTGGTTATCCAGATGGATTTACCTTTACAATTACAGTTCCATCAAACTACACACAGCACGTTGATACTGCACAGGTACTTGTTGAGCAGTTCAAGGAAATCGGTGTAACAGCTGAGATCAAGCAGGTTGAATGGAATACATGGCTTAGTGATGTATATCAGTCAAGAAACTATGAGGCTACAGTAGTAGGTGTTGATGCTTCTACACTTACAGCTTATTCTCTGCTTTCAAGATACAGATCAACAGCCAAGAATAACTTCATCAACTTCGCAAGTGAAGCTTTTGATGAGACTTTTGACAAGGCTTTGGCTTCTACAAATGATGAGGAGAAGACAGCTTATTACAAAGAGTGTCTTGCAATCTTATCACAGGAAGCTGCAAGCGTATACATTCAGGATCTTCCTGAGTTTGTAGTTTTAAATAAAAAGTACACCGGATATACATTCTACCCACTGTATGTTCAGGATATTTCAAAGATCAGATTAGCTGATTAAAAATAAAGGGAATTTTCCCTGTTAAATAGCGAGGAATACACATATGAGATATATAATCAAAAAAGTCCTAATGATGGTGCTTACCTTGATAGTAGTATCGATATGTGTATTCCTTTCTTTTAATATTATTCCAGGCGATCCTGCCACAAGGCGTCTTGGAACTGAGGCTACCCCTGAGCTTATCGAGCAGGTGAGAGAAGAGATGGGGCTTAATGAGCCGTTGATCGTCAGATATAAAGACTGGGTTGTATCTATGCTTGAAGGTGATATGGGTACTTCTTATACTTATTCACTTCCTGTATCCAGTATGATTGCTGACAAAATACCTATTACTGTTACTCTGGCACTTATGTCCTTTGTACTTATGATTGCAATATCAATTCCGCTGGGACTTTATACTGCCAAGCATGCCGGAGGAACCATAGACAGGATAATAGTAGTTATAAACCAGATTGTAATGGCTATTCCGCCATTTTTCTCAGGAATTCTTTTGAGTCTGATTTTTGGAATGATACTAAAGCTCTTTACACCAGGCGCTTTCGTATCCTACAAAACAGATTTAAAGGGCTTTATTCATTATCTTATTTTTCCCGCTATTGCAATTGCACTGCCAAAAGCAAGCATGTGCATAAAGCTCCTTAGAAGCTCTGTTATAGAAGAAGCTACCAAGGATTATACAAGAACTGCGTATAGCAGAGGTAATTCCACTAACGGAGTACTCTACAAGCACGTACTTAAAAATGCCATGATACCAGTTATTACCTTTATGGGAATGGCACTGGCTGATATGATTGCCGGCTCTATTGTAATTGAGCAGGTATTTGGAATTCCGGGAATCAGCCGCATACTTATGACTTCTATCAGCAACAGAGATTATCCTGTTGTAGAAGCAATTATCATGATGATAGCAGCCATTGTAATTGTAACTAACTTACTGGTTGATATTATTTATAGAATTGTAGACCCAAGGATAGATTGATTTATGAAAAAAAGGTTTATTAATAAACAGGCTATTAAAAAATTATATAAGAATAATCCAGATATGATTGCTGGAACCATAATTACAGCAATCATTCTGTTGATGGTTATAGTAGGCTTTTTCTGGATGCCATATAATCCAACCAAAATGGATGCTTCAGCAAAGCTTCAGGGTATATCCCTAAAGCACATTATGGGTACGGACAATCTTGGAAGAGACGTTTTTAGCAGAATCATGTACGGTAGCAGAATCACACTGATAATCGCTACCGGTACAGTGATTATCGGCGCCGGTATTGGTACTATTATTGGCGCTTTTACAGGTTACTATGGTGGGATGCTTGATGAAGTACTGATGAGAATTATTGATGCGCTTTTTGCATTCCCTAGCATACTCCTGGCTCTGGTATTTGTTTCACTGGTTGAAAGTGGTACTTACCAGGTAATAATTGCTCTTGGAATAGCCTTTATTCCCAGCTTTTCCAGAATAGTACGAAGTGAAGTGCTTAGATGCAAGAATATGGATTACGTAGAGTGCGCAAGACTTCAGGGTGTGTCGGATCTTAGAATTATTTTTGTACATATAATGCCAAATACAAAGAGTGTACTTCTTTCTTCAATTATGATTGGCTTTAACAACGCAGTTCTTGCTGAGGCAGGCCTTAGCTATCTGGGAATTGGCTCTCAGCCGCCTTATGCAAGCCTTGGAAATATGTTATCCAGTGCACAGACTTATTTATTTACAGATCCAACCTATGTACTTAGTCCTGGTATAGTAATAGTGCTTATAGTTCTTGGATTTGCATTTTTAGGAGAGGGTATCAGCAAGGCAAGGCTTTCCTGATGCCTGTAAGCAGAGATTTTGGAGATTATAGATGGAAACAATTTTGGAAGTAACTGATCTTCATATAGAATTTCATGACCACAACAAGCCTGAGGTTGCAGTTAATGATTTTGACCTGGTGCTAAAAAAAGGCGAAATTGTTGGCATAGTTGGTGAATCCGGCTCTGGTAAGAGTATGAGTGCGCTGGCTATTGCAGGACTGTTAAATCGTAAGTCGCTTACCAAGACAGGAAGCATCATATTTGATGATGTGGATCTTTTAACTTGTGACAGAAAGCTTCTTAGAGAATTTCAGGGGGATGAGATATCCATGATTTTCCAGGAGCCAATGACCAGTCTTAATCCTGTTAAAAGAATTGGCTGGCAGGTTGAAGAGTCCCTGAGAATCCACCATCCTGAGGTGGATAAAAAAGAAAGAAAGCGCAGAGCTATAGAGATGCTAAGAGCTGTAGAGCTCAGAGATCCTGAGGGCGTGTATCACATGTATCCTCATGAGCTTTCAGGTGGTATGAGACAGCGTGTAATGATAGCTGCGGCCATGATTGCAGACCCGCAGATTCTTATTGCTGACGAGCCAACAACTGCCCTTGATGTAACAGTGCAGGCTCAGATTGTAGAGCTTTTATTAAAGCTTAACAGGGAAAAAGGAACTTCGATCATATTTATTTCTCATGACCTTAGCCTGGTTTCTTCCCTGTGCAGCAGAGTAATTGTTATGCAAAAGGGTAATATAGTTGAAACCGGCAAGTCCGAGGATATTTTCAATAATCCTCAGCAGCCTTATACCAAGGCACTTATTGCAGCGATACCAAAGATTGATTTAGATTAATTTTTTGCAAAAAAGGAACTTGAAATATGGATCAGGACGTAGTGCTTAGTGTATCTGATTTAAATTTATATTATAAAAACAGGAAAAAGAAGCTTTTTGAAAAGAATTCAAAAAAGCAGGTTCTTTTTGATGTCTCTTTTGACATGAAAGAGGGAGAAGTTCTGGGAATCGCAGGAGAGTCAGGCTGCGGAAAGTCATCTCTTGCAAGAACCATTGTGGGCATAAATAAGGATTACCAGGGCAAAATCTGGCAAAAGTATGATGACCCTCAGATGGTTTTTCAGGATCCTTATAGCTCTCTTAATCCTTCAAAGACTATAGGATGGCTTTTGGAAGAGCCTCTTAGAGTTGATAAAAAACGCAAATGGTCCAAAGAAGAGAGACTTGAGCGTGTTATGGAGATCATGGATCAGGTAGAGCTGCCAAGGGATTTTGTACACAGATATCCTTCAGAACTTTCCGGAGGCCAGAGGCAGCGCGTGTGCATCGGTATGGCACTTATGAGGTCGCCAAAGCTTCTGATTGCGGATGAGCCTGTATCAGCGCTGGATGTGACCATTCAGGTGCAGATAATGGACCTTTTGGAGAATCTTCACAAGAACCTGGGAATATCCATTATTTTCATTTCTCATGACCTTAGAGTTGTGTATCACATGTGTGACAGAGTCATGGTAATGAAGAACGGACGTGTGATTGAGAGCTCTGAGACTGATGAACTCTACAGAAATCCTAAGCAGGAATATACCAAAGAACTTCTAAGGGCTGCTGGCATTAAGAAATCGACTTTATAATAAATTTATTATCCTTTCAGAAAAATCTAATTTCAAACAATTCAATTTTAATATACATTGATATTAAGAGATGAATGCTTTTCTCCGATACTCTATGTAGAAAATGAGTATGGTATTGGATTACACTGAAAGGAGAACTTGTACATGGCGTATGATAAGATTAGTGGCCAGATGAATAATGGTTATGTACAGGACTATTCTGCACTGCGTACTCCAAAGGTACAGGAAGCACCGGCGGCTCCGGCCAGGGTGGGAGCCTTACCACAGGAAGATCAGTCATCTAAGCAGGATTATAATAATCAGGTTGAATCAGCTTCGCAGGTAACCAGAAAAGATACACCTGTAGAAGATTTAACTATAGGCTTTAATACTAAAGATAGTTCTTTAGTTGGATTTGGCGGCAATTTCAATATAGCCACCACAGATATGAGAAACGCCATTTTGGCAATGCAAAAGGATCAGGTGCTTCATCAGTATCAGTATTTTGTAGGTAGTAACCAGGCACTTGGAAATGTTCAGGATAGCGGTGATGCTCAGAGTAACATTATCTATAGCGGCGAAGAAGGCGTTGTTCTTAGAAAATGACATAGTCGTATGCGCGGGCAGGTTTTCAAAACCTGCTCGTTTTTTTATGCCTTATATAGTATCATAGTACTCATGATGGTTTACAAATAAGAATTGAGGCTAAATATTTATGAAGCATTATCTTTTTCCGGATGCAACTGCATCTTCTGCATACGAGATTCCTTATGAAAAGTTATATGAGCTGGGCTACAGGGGCATTATTTATGATATCGACAATACTCTTGTTCCACATGGAGCACCTGCTGATGACAGGGCGATAGCTCATTTTGATAATTTGAGAAAAATAGGCTTTAAGGCAGTTCTCTTATCCAATAACAAGGAGCCCAGAGTAAAGAGCTTTAATGATCAGGTGGGTGCCATGTACATCTATAAGGCTGGAAAGCCTTCTGTTAAGGGCTATAAAAAGGCTATGGAGCTAATGGGCACAGATACTGACAATACATTTTTTGTGGGAGATCAGCTTTTTACAGATGTCTGGGGAGCAAAGCGTAGCGGGTTAAAGTCCTACCTTGTAAAACAGATCGACAAAAAGGAAGAAATCCAGATTATTCTTAAGCGCAGGCTTGAGTGGGTAGTACTATTTTTCTATAGGATTCATGTCAGGAAAAAAGGTCAAGAATGGCCACTTTTTTGAAAAGTCTTTCATTTTTTTTGATTTAGTTATACACTATGATGTATTAACGCATTAAATTATTGTATTATGGAGGCAAAATAGGTATGGAAAAAAGAATATCAGGTCACACAGGATTATTGGCGCTTATTGGTTCACCGGTTGGACATTCAGGTTCTCCTGCAATGTATAACTATAGCTTTGAAAAGCTTGGAATCGATTATGCCTATGTTGCCTTTGATGTAAAGGAGGACCAGGTGCCACAGGCTTTGGAAGCAATGAAGCTTTTTAATATGCGTGGAATGAATGTTACTATGCCTGACAAGATTGCGGCAGCAAAGTGTGTGGACGAGCTTTCACCTGCAGCCAAGATCATCGGAGCAGTAAATACAATCGTAAATGATGACGGTAAGCTTACAGGATACATCACTGATGGTGAGGGCTTTGTGGCCAACTTAAAGGACCACGGAGTAGATGTAAAGGGCAAAAAGATGGTTGTGTGCGGCGGCGGCGGTGCTGCTACAGCAATTCAGGTTCAGTGCGCTCTTGATGGTGCTGCTGAGATTAAGATTTTCAACAAGAATGATTCATTTTTCCCAAGAACAGTTGAAACTGCAGGAAAGATTACAGAAGCAGCTCCTGAATGTAAGGTATCTGTACATGATATAGATGATGAAGAGGCTCTCTCTGAGGCTATTCGCGGCTGCGATATCTTTGTAAACGGTACAATCGTAGGTATGAAGCCTATGGAAGATAAGAGCGTAGTAAAGGATACATCAGTATTCAGACCAGGTCTTGTAGTATGCGATGTTGTTTACAATCCTGAAGAGACAAAGCTCTTAAAAGATGCTGCAGCTGCAGGCTGTACAACAATTGGTGGTAAGGGTATGCTGCTCTGGCAGGGTGTTGCTGCATTTAAGCTTTATACTGGTCAGGATATGCCTGTTGATGAAGTTAAAGAGAGATTTTTTTCATAAAAAATTATAAGGAGCGTCTTAAATGAGTAAATACGTTGAGATGCGTGGTGTGAAAATTGGCGAGGGCATGCCTAAAATCTGTGTGCCTGTTGCTGAGAAGACTTTGGAAGATATATCAAAAAGCCTGAATGGTCTTTTGAGTGCAAGCTTCGATCTTGTGGAATGGCGCGTAGACCATTTTGAGGAAGCTTTTGATGAAAAAGAGGTTCTTAATGCCCTTGAGCTTATTAGAGAAAAGCTCTCTGACAAGCCTTTGCTATTTACCTTTAGAACTGCCAAAGAAGGCGGAGAAAAGGATATTACTCCGGAAAAATATCTGGAGTTAATCAGCGCTGCTATAGATTCTGGCCTGGTGGATGCAGTTGATGTGGAAGTGTTTATGGGAGATGAGATTGTTTCAGAGATTGTCTGCCATGCCCATGAAAAAGGCGTTGTTGTTATAGCTTCCAATCATGATTTTGACAAAACACCTTCTAAAGATGAGATAGTAAAAAGGCTTTGTAAAATGCAGTCTCTTGGGGCTGATATACCTAAGATTGCGGTTATGCCAAATACTAAAAAGGATGTGCTTGTGCTTTTGGAGGCTACAGAAGAGATGGTTCGTGAACATGCAGACCGACCTGTCATTACCATGTCTATGTCTGGAGATGGCGTTATTTCAAGACTTTGCGGAGAGGTCTTTGGAAGTGCGCTGACCTTTGGAACAGCAGGAAAGGCTTCTGCGCCGGGACAGATAGATTCCGGCAAGCTAAGCTCAGTACTTTCAATTATTCACGAAAGTCTTTGATTACAATAAATATGGGAGTTCTATATGGAAAAGTTTGATTTTAATATTTACCTTATAGGTTTTATGGGAGCAGGAAAGAGTACTGTTTCCAAGGAGCTTCAGAAGAGGCTTGATATGGACATTGCTGAGATGGATCAGATGATTGTTGATAACCAGGGGATGCCTATCTCAGATATTTTTGCAAAATATGGTGAGGACTATTTCAGGGATGTTGAGACTAAAACTCTTATTGAGTTAAAGGAAAAGGGCAGCACTATTGTATCCTGCGGCGGTGGTATCGTTGTAAGGGAAGAAAACACTGCACATATGAAGGATAATGGTAAAGTAGTTCTATTAACTGCTACACCTGAAACAATTCTTGAGAGAGTAAAAGACAGCAATGAGAGACCTATTTTGAATGATAATATGAATGTGGAATTTATTGCTAACCTTATGGAGAAAAGAAGAGAGAAATATCTTGCTGTTGCTGACCTATGCGTAGCAACGGATGGCAAGAGTGCCAGCGAGATTTGCGACGAAATTATAAGCGCTTTAAAGAAGTAATTGTTAAGTATCTGTGAAAAAGTGCTTGAAAAATGAGTTGCTATAGTATAAACTAAATTAGTTGTTTGATGTAAATTTAATTTGGAGGATTTTTTATGATTTCTGCAAGTGATTTCAGAAATGGTATGACTATTGAGATTGACGGCAATGTATGCCAGATTATCGAATTCCAGCATGTTAAGCCTGGTAAGGGCGCTGCTTTCGTTAGAACAAAGCTGAAGGACATTATCAATGGTGGTGTAAAGGAGACAACTTTCAGACCTACAGAGAAGTTCCCAGCTGCACGTATTGATAAAAAAGATATGCAGTATCTCTACAATGATGGTGAGTTATACAACTTTATGGACACAGAGACATATGAGCAGATTGCTATTGCTCCAGACGTTCTTGGTGATTCTATGAAGTTCGTTAAGGAAGAGGAAATGGTTAAGGTTATGTCTTATAACGGCAACGTGTTTGCTGTTGAGCCTCCTATTTCTGTTGAACTCGTTATCACAGAGACAGAGCCTGGTTTCAAGGGCGATACAGCTACAGGTGCTACAAAGCCAGCTATCGTTGAGACAGGTGCTCAGGTTATGGTTCCTCTGTTCATTGAGCAGGGTGAGAAGATTAAGATTGATACAAGAACAGGCGAATATACAAGCCGTGCTTAATCTCTAAACCAGATATCTTTATATAGAATCTTGTAAGGCAATAAGGATAGAAATATCTTTGTTGCCTTTTTTGCGTGCAAAAATAACTGATTGATTTTTAATTAAATTTTAGTAAGGAGTTTTATTATACAAATGGATTTTAATAATTTTATGGAAATGATCAAGGATAATATGCAGTTTATCGTTGGCGATGCTGCAAAAGTTGAGATTAAGGAGATTAGTAAGAATAATGGCAGAATATATCATGGAATAACAGTTATAGAAAAAGATACTAACTGCTCACCATCTCTGTATCTGGACGATATGTTTGCAGAGTATTGTAAGGGTATGAGTATAGAGGATATTATGGAAAGACTCAGAACTTTGTACTTTAAGAGTAAATGTGAAGGCAATATTGATGTGTCCTTTTTTGATGATTATGACAAGGTGTGTGACAGAGTGATGTTTAAGCTGATTGGCTATGAGAAAAATAAGAAAATGCTTGAAAATATGCCCTTCAGAACAATAACAGATCTGGCAGTCGTATATTTCTGTGAAGTGTCTGATCCAAGAATTGGAACAGGTGTCATTATGATTCGAAATGAGCATATTGCTCATTGGAACATTGATGAGGAGAGACTATATCAGGATGCACTATTAAATACACCAAGGCTTAACCCTGTATCTATTAACTCTTTGATGGATACAGTAGCAGAGCTTTCAGGCATTAGTGACTTGGAAGATGAAGATGATTTTGGCATGATGGTGCTATCAAATCAGAATAAGATGTTTGGAGCTTCAGCTATTTTGTATCCCGATATATTACAGGAGGTTGCAGACAGATTTGAGTGTGACCTGATTATTATCCCTTCCTCTGTTCATGAGGTTATATTGATGCCAAACTGTCATGAGATGGGAGATTTGGAACTACATAACCTGAAAAACATTGTAGAATGCGTTAATAGAGAATCTGTAGGGCTTGAAGATATTCTCTCAGATAATGTCTATCGCTATGACAGATTCAATGGCAGATGTGAACTGGCTTTAAGCTAATAAATGTAGACATAAACAAACATTTTTGGTAGAATATTCGAGTGCTTAATAAAATCGTAACAATTTTGTTGTATGATATATATGCACTTGAATAGTGCACCCGTAGTCTAATGGATAGAACGGAGGCCTCCGACGCCTTTGATGCAGGTTCGATCCCTGTCGGGTGCATCTCTTTTGCAATTTACTAAGAATAAAAAATTAGATTTACAAGGAAGAATATAATATGAAGAATAACAAGAAAAATGATCCTAATCAGTTTAGGAATGAGAAACATAATATATTGGAGCTGATAGTTGATAACAAAAAGCTGGTTATGCCTGCAATTCTTGTTTTGGCAGTAGCACTTACAATTATAATTGCCCTTAGAGCCAATAAAAAGGTAGTTGAAGATACTCAGTCTGTTCAGGATTTGTCAGCAGCTGCAGCATCATCTACCTATGAAGTTCCAGAGGTGGATCTTGAATTAAATGCTTATGCAGACGTTAACGAGCTTATCACCACTTATTATCAGGCTAATGCTGAAGGTGATGTAGATACTATTTCATCAATCTATGCAGGCCTCGACGAGACTACAAAGCTCAAGATTCAGGAAGTTGCTAATTATATTGAAAGTTATCCTACAATAGATGTTTATACCAAACCAGGACCTATTGATGGTACATACGTAGTATATGCTTATACTCAGGTAAAACTGAATGACTATGAAAATACTGTTCCAGGTATGGAGACAATGTACGTTTGCACAAATGAAGACGGAACACTCTATATCAACGGTGATGTAGTTGATGATAATGTTATGGAATATATTATGGCTATATCTCTTCAGGATGATGTAGTTGATTTAAATAATAAAGTTGCAGCTGATTATAATGATATGATTTCTAATGATGCAACTCTTGCTTCACTTCTTGCAGACTTAAAGTCTGACGTTGAAGTGTCTGTTGGTGAAACTCTTGCAGCATCAGCTTCATCAGAGTCTTCGGAGGACGCAGCTACAGAGGAGACTTCAGACGAAACAGATGAAGCTTCAGAGGAGACTTCTACAGAGGAAACTGCAACTGTTACATACAGAACTCTTAAGGCTACAGAAGTTGTAAATATTCGTAGCTCTGATAGTACAACAGCTGAAGTTCTTGGAAAAACAGCTATCGATGATGAATACACAGAACTTGAGAGCCTTGCTAATGGATGGAGTAAAATCGAATATAATGGCGATGTGGCTTATGTTAAGACAGAATTCTTTGAAGTAGTTGGCGAGACAGAAGAGGAAGTTACAGCAGATGCTACTGATACTGAAACAGAAGAGGAAGAGACAGATACTACTGAAACTACTAGTACAACTGTATCTTCAGCAAAGACTGGTAATATGCAGGTTACAGAGACTGTAAGACTTCGTAAATCAGAAAGCACAGACTCTGATGTTCTTGCAACTATTTATAAAGGCTCTACTGTCAATGTTATTGAGCAGTATGCTAATGGTTGGGCTAAGGTCGAGTACAACTCAAAGACTGGCTATATTAAGACAGAATTCCTTAGTCAGTGAGAAATTATAGTGTTATAATGTGTTAAAAATATGACTATAAGGGGGCTCTTATGATAGGTGATTTTAAAATAGGTATTATGGGTACTGGTTCTATGGCTGCATCAATGGCCAAGACTATTAAGAGTACCAAAGGTGTTACAAATTACGCTGTAGGCTCCAGAGATATAAATAAGGCACAGGTCTTTGCTAAAGAAAATGGTGTAAAAAAGGCCTACGGTTCTTATGAAGAACTTGTAAATGATCCCAAAATAAATTTGATTTATGTGGCAACACCTCATTCTGAGCATTTTGCCAATGTAAAGCTTGCTATTTCAGCAGGTAAGCCTGTTTTATGTGAAAAAGCATTTATGCTCAATGAACAGCAGGCATCCATGATCTTTAAATTTGCCGAAGAAAAAGGTGTGTTTATTTCTGAGGCTATGTGGACCAGATTCATGCCACTTAGATACAAGCTTGATGAAATTCTTGCTAGCCACATAATTGGTGACCCTACAATGCTTACAGCAAATCTTGGCTACAATGTGGCATGGAAACAGCGTATTCAGGATCCAGCTCTTGGTGGCGGCGCACTATTAGACCTAGGTGTATATTGTCTTAACTTTGCATCGATGGTGTTTGGTGATAATGTATCAGATATATCTTCAATTTGTACTTATAATGCAAATGGACTTGACGAACAGGATAGTATTACATTAAGATATCCAAATGGGCATCTTGCAGTGCTCAATGCTTCTGCTAATAGCTATGGTGATAGAAGTGGTGTGATTTCTGGAACAAAAGGCTATATTGTTGTTGATAATATTAACAATTATGAGAGCATTACTGTATATGACTCTGACCATAATAAAGTTGGTTTCTACAAGAGACCTAAACAGATAACCGGGTATGAGTATGAGATTCAGTCCTGTGTTAAGGCTATCAAGGAAGGCTGGAAAGAATGCCCTGAAATGCCACATGCTCAGACTCTTAAGATTCTGAACATGATGGACTTTATCAGAGGTAATCTAGGAGTATCATTCCCAGGTGAGCCAAAGAGAACTGTGATTGATATTCAGAACACACAGCCTGAGAATGTTCCACAGGAAGAAACGGTAACGATGCCGGAGAAGCCTGCTATGGTGCAAACTGCATCAGATATAGTAGAAAACGGTTTCGAGAGTCAGACAGTACAGGAGCAGCAGACAGATAATGAGCAGACGCAATAAAAAGAAATCCTCAGTTGGAGGAATTTTTGCCAAGGTTTTTTTATTGGTGATCGCTGTGGGAATAGTGTATCTTGGTTACAAGTATTACACAAAGAGCGTGGGAAATGGTGATGAGAGTATTACTGAGACCATCAATAAAGAAATTACCAAGAAAGCAGTTGATGAAATTGTTTCCCAGGCTACAAGTGGTGAATATACTTTGTCCGAAATAGAAGAAAGCATGGACGCCGAAGATCAGGAAACAGTAGAAAGCATAATTGATAAATATTCAGAGGAAGGTCTTGTATACGAGGCTATAGGAACTCTTACTGATAACGGCGGGAATATCGAAGAGACAATAGAGGAACTTAAGGACAAGGTCGATGCGTCTGATATTGAGGCAATCATGGAATTGTACGAGAAATACGGAAATAATCAGTAATATTGATAATGAGGGGCGTTTAACGCATGAAAGAGTATTATTTACTTCTGTTTATGGGAGTAACTATTGTATTATTGTTCTGCACTTTGAGTATAGGCAGAATGAAAGATCCATTGGTCAAGTATGCACAAAGGGTATTGAATGTAGCTATTCTTGCCGTTATGGCAAGAGCTGTTGCAACAATGACAGCGTCGGAACATACGGCAAATATAGCCTTCAGTATCTTTTTTGCTTGCATTGACTGGATATTATTGTTTTTTATTGATTTTTGTTTTATTTATACCAATGGAAATAAGAACAACATCTGGTACAGTATTTTAACCGGAGTTGTGGCTTTCGATTCGGTATCAATGGTATCTAATATCTTTACGGGTTTTATATACAGTTGTTATCCGATCATTACAGATGAGGGTGATTTTTATTATAGAACAGCGCATTTATGGCCATTCAGGGTTCACCTGATGCTGTGTTATGCCATGATTGTATTTATCATGTATATGCTTGCTAAACAGGCACATACAGTGTCCAAAAGCTATAGAGCAAAATATGTTCCAATCATTATATGTTTTGTTATTATAGTTGTATGGAACGCGGTATATATGTTCTTGGAAAAGAAGATTGACATATCTGTTTTTGGCTACGGAATTTTAGGTCTTGTATTAAATTATTTTGCGCTGGTTTATGAACCAAAGGACCATTCTGAAAAGCCTTCAAGTAATTGAATATCATAGAATTTAAAGCGTAGAAGCGTATAAAATAGCGTTTCTACGCTTTTTTGATGCTTGAAAGTCTTTATAGCGTGCATTTTGCGCAATTTTGGGAAAATAAAAATTGCGGCATCGATTCCGAAACGCAACAACGGTGCGCAATTGAGACGGAAACCGATTTCCACATGATAAATATTGACGAAAACGTCGAAAAAATATTTTTCGGAAACGTTACCATAAACCCAGTAAAATAGCGGGTCATATACAAAATGCACAAAAACAAACTGCCATTATCATCAAAATGTATAGATTGACAACAAAAACAGATAAGAATAAACTGTAATCAGTAATTCAATTGCGCGTTCGGTTGCGCATAAAAAGTTTATATGGAGGGATGAAACATGAAAAAGAAATTGGTATCAGTTTTACTGACAGCTACAGTTGCTGCAGGCATGCTTGCAGGATGTAGCCAAACATCAACAGAAGAAGCAGTAGAGACAGCTACAGAGGCTGTATCAGAAGCAGTAGAGACAGCTACAGAGGTAGTTGAGGAAACTACAGAAGCTGCAGCAGAAGTTGATGCATCAACTTACGACGGAAAAGAAGTTAAGGTTTGGGTTGCTGAGAACGTTGTTGATTTCACAAACGAGCAGATCGAAAACTTCAAGACAGAGTATCCACAGTATGCAGGTGTTACATTTACAGTTGAAGCTGTAGGTGAAGGCGATGCAGCTGGTAACATGATCACAGACGTAACAGCAGGTGCTGACGTATTTGGTTTCGCTCAGGATCAGCTTACAAGACTTGTAACAGCTGGTGCACTTGAGGAAGTTAACCCAGATTACCTTGCAGATGTTGAGTCTGCAAACTCAGCAGGTGTTGTTGAAGCTGGTAAGGTTGGCGATACATTATATGCTTATCCTATGACAGCTGATAACGGATACTTCTTATACTATGATAAGAGCGTTGTAACAGATCCTTCAACTCTTGAAGGCATTCTTGAGCAGTGCGAAGCAGCTGGAAAGAACTTCTACATGGATATGACAGGTTGGTATCAGGTAGCATTCTTCTTCGGAACAGGATGCGAACTTACATATGATACAGATGATGACGGTAACTTCACAGCTTGTAACGTTGACTATGCTTCAGAAGCAGGTCTTGTAGCTCTTAAAGAGATGATCGAAGTAGCTTCTTCATCAGCTTATCAGCCAGGTTCTTCAGCAGGCGACGCTGTTAACTATGCAGCTATCATCGATGGAACATGGGATGCTGGTACAGTTCAGGAAGTACTTGGTGACAACTACGCTTGTGCAAAGCTTCCTACATTCACAGGTTCAGATGGAAACACATATCAGATGAGCGGCTTCAACGGATGCAAACTCCTTGGTGTTAAGCCTCAGGAAGATGCTGACAAGCTTCAGATCTGTGATGACCTTGCTTACTATCTTACAAGCGAAGAAGTTCAGCTTGCTAGATTCGAAGCAGTTGGTTGGGGCCCTTCAAACTTAAATGCTCAGGCTTCAGATGCAGTACAGGCTAACGAAGCACTTGCAGCTCTTTCAGAGCAGTTCGAGTTCACAATTCCTCAGGGCAACTATCCTGGTGACTACTGGACACGTGCTGAGTCTCTTGCAGGAGATGTTCAGGATTCATTCCAGAGCGCATCTGATGATGACTTAACAGCAGCTCTTGAAGCATATCAGGCTGACCTTGAGTCATATGCAAAATAATAAATAATACGAGGCACTTCTGCCACAGTATTTGAGAAAATTGATTAGAGCTTATTTTTCTTCCGGCAGAGGAATCATACTTTGCCGGAAGAATTAATGTTAAGAGAAACTTGGAGGAAACGGTATGGCTAATACAAAAAGTGGCCAGGCTAAGAAAAATGCTGTAGCAAATTTCTTTGCTGTTCTTGGTAATGATATAAAAGATATTGGTCTGACATTTAAAGAAGGCGATTGGAAGACAAGGATATCATTTATTATTTTCGGTTTTGGTTCATTGCTTCGCGGGTTATGGCTTAGAGGTCTTGCTTTACTCGCAGTTGAGGCAGGACTATTATATTTTATTTTCGCCTTTGGATGGGACTATTTGTCAAAGCTTGGAACTTTGGGTACTGTAGCCACAACCAAGCAGGGACGTACTACTGTTTATGGGGATAACAGTTTCCTGATCTTGCTTTTTGGTCTTTTGACATTATTTGCGGTTGTTGCATTTATTCTTATCTGGAGAATAAATGTAAGAGTAAATAGAAATGAACAGCTTATCTTAAAAGCTGGCAAGAAGCTTCCTACTAATAAGGATGACTTCCAGTCTTTGTTTGATTCTCGTTTTGACAAGACACTTCTTGCACTTCCTGTAACAGGTATTTTTGTATTTACAGTTTTACCTATCATTTTCATGATTTGTGTAGCATTCACTAACTATGATGCTAACCATCAGCCACCTTCAAACCTGTTCACATGGGTTGGCCTTGATAACTTCAAGGATCTGTTTTCATTTGGAACAGCCGGTTTTGGTGGTACTTTCGTAACAGTACTTATCTGGACCCTTGTATGGGCATTTTTTGCAACATTTATTGATTATTTCCTTGGTATTGCAGTAGCAATGCTTATTAACAAGAAGGGTATCAAGTTCAAAAAACTTTGGAGAACTATTCTTGTTATGACAATTGCTGTACCACAGTTCGTATCTCTTTTGTATGTATCAAAGCTTTTCGCAAGCGATGGTCTTATCAATGGATACCTTTTAAAGTGGGGAATTATTGAATCAGCAATTCCTTTTTGGACTAATCCAACACTTGCTAAGATTACAATTATTGTAGTTAATATCTGGATTGGTATTCCTTACCTGATGCTGATTGCAACAGGTCTTCTTATGAATATTCCGGAAGATTTATATGAGAGTGCACGTATTGATGGTGCTACTCCATGGCAGATGTTCCGTCACATAACAATGCCATATATGCTGTTTGTAACAGGTCCATTCCTTCTTACACAGTATACTGGAAACCTTAATAACTTCAACGTTATATTCCTGCTGACTCAGGGTGCTCCTAAGACAGGTAACCTTGTAGGTGGCGCAGGACGTACTGATTTGCTTATCACATGGCTGTATAAGATGACTATTAACGATACAAACTATCGTATGGCAGCTGTCATCGGTATCATGGTATTCGTAGTTACAGCTGTAATAAGTCTTGTTGTATATAACATATTACCATCTGTTAAAGACGAGGAGGGCTTCCAATAATGGCTAAGACAAATTCAGGTTCAATGAAAAGAAAAAGAGCTATCGGTAATACTCTTTCTTATATTTTACTGATACTTATAAGCTTGATATGGTTGTTCCCTTATTTTGGACTTTTGATGTCAAGCTTCAGATCTTATGATGCTAATGTTGAATATGGTGGAATGGTAGATTACATCATTCCTAAGACATTTTCACTTGATAACTACAGATTCCTTTTTAATGGATCTACAAACTACGTTAAATGGTATTGCAACACTTTAGTAATTGCTATTTTCGTATCTATCTTTAATACAATCATCGTTTTATGCGTAAGTTATGCATTGTCACGTATGCGTTTTAAGGGCAGAACATTACTGATGAGATTCTGGCTTATCCTTGGAATGTTCCCAGGCTTCCTTACAATGATTTGCTTGTACTTCCTGCTCAAACAGATCGGTCTTACACAGGCTGGTGCTGTTCCAGGTCTTATCCTTGTATCCATTGCAAGTTCCGGTATGGGATATTACGTATGTAAGGGTTACTTTGATACTATTCCTAAGGCTCTTGATGAAGCTGCAAGAATTGACGGCGCTTCACGTGCCAGAGTATTCCTTACAATGACAATTCCTATGTCAAAACCAATCATCATTTATACAGCCCTTGTAGCATTCATGGGACCATGGTGCGATTACGTATTTGCTTCATACATCGCTTTTGGTCATGACTCAAGTTACAACGTAGCTGTTGCCATGCAGAGATGGATGGTTGTAGGTGACTACCAGGGTTACTTTACAAGATTCTGCGCAGGCGGTATTGTAGTAGCTGTTCCGGTTACACTCTTATTCATGTTCCTGCAGAAGTACTATGTTGAAGGTGTTACTGGTGGTGCCGTTAAGGGTTGATTTTTTGTTTTGAATATATTGGGTAGGCATAAGGCCTGCCCAATTATGCAAGCGAACAACCTGCACTACAAAATACTGGCTCGCTGATTTTTAGCGAGCCTTAACTTTGTGAGGTTTCTTATGGGAGATGACAGACTCACTATCAGTGATATTGCAAAGGCCCTAGGGGTCTCCAAGACAACTGTTTCCAGAGCGATTTCTGGAAAAGGGCGTATTGGGAGCGATACCAGGAAGAGAGTAAAACAGTATATTGAAGAGCATAATTATACTCCTAATAATATTTCCAGAGGGTCAATGGGACGTAAGACCAACAATATTGCTGTTGTATGGCCGGGAGATATTGATACAGTGGATTTGCCGTTTTTTCAGAAGTGTCTGATTGGAATGAGCGAAACTGCAGCTGGTTATAATTATGACATTTTAGTATCTATTGTTCTTGGCAATGATATTTCAGGACTTAAAAGAATTATAGAAAATAATAAAGTGGACGGAGTTGTTCTTACAAGAACCCTCGTGGATGATCTTCCTGCAGCATATTTGAAGGCATCTGGGGTTCCTTTTGTTGCAATTGGAAGTAGTGATGATGCAAGTATACTTCAGATTGATAATGATAATTATGATGCATGTAAAGAACTGACATCGATCCTTATTGCAAAGGGCATGGATAAAATCGCGCTTATTGGCGGCTCTACAAACCATGTTATTACAAGAACCAGATATAACGGGTTTAAGGCTGCTCATGAAAAAGCGGGATTACAAATAGATGACAGTCTTATATATCTTAATGTTGATAGAGAATACAAGCTTGGATCAATTGTTGATGAGCTTGTTAGCAGGAATGTAAGCTGCGTAATCTGTATGGATGATAGTATTGCAGGTGAGGTAATTGCTCACTGCAGACAAAAGTCCATAAAGATACCGGATGATTTTAGAATGGCTTCTTTCTATAGTAGTTCTATTCTGGAAAGCGCTGTTCCTGCAATTACGTCATTGAATTTTAATGTCAGAAAGCTTGGTGCCATGGCGTTTGAGCTTCTGCTTGATAAGATTAATGGCGAAGAAGTAAAAAATGTTATGCTTAGAAACTATGAAGTTATATTAAAGGAAAGTACAAAATGAAAATTACAGCTGATTCAAAAATCTCTTTTACACCTAAATCATTAACTGTAGATGATAAAGCATGGTTCCCGATCATGGGAGAAATGCATTTTTCCAGAGTTCCTGCGTGCTTCTGGGAAGAAGAACTTTGCAAGATGAAGGCAGGCGGAGTAGATATTGTATCTCTCTATACTATCTGGATTCACCACGAGGAAATCAAGGGTGAGTATGACTTTGAAGGACAAAAGGATCTTAAGAGATTCCTGGAAACCATTAAAAAATGTGGTCTCTACTGTATCTTAAGAATCGGACCATGGGCTCATGGTGAAGTTAGAAACGGTGGTTTCCCAGACTGGTTACTGGAAGAGTCTTCAAAAGAAGGCTATGAGACAAGAACCGATGATCCAAAGTATCTTGCTCATGTAAAGGATTTTTATACAAAGATATTTGAACAGGCCGAGGGTCTCTTTATAAAGGATGGCGGCCCTGTTATTGGCGTTCAGATTGAAAATGAATATGGTCACGTTGGAGGAAAGACAGGAGAAGAGGGCGAGCAGCACATGAGAACTCTTCATGATCTTGCACTTTCTATCGGCTTTGATGTTCCTGTATTTACTGCAACAGGATGGGGCGGTGCTGTTACCGGCGGTATGATTCCTGTTATGGGTGGATACTGCGAAGCTCCATGGGATCAGAGACTTACAGAGATTGAACCTAGCGGAAACTACGTATTTACTAACGAGCGTAACGACCACAATATTGGTTCAGATCATGGCTTTGGTCATGGTATTACTTTTGAGATTGATAAGTTCCCATTTCTTACTGCTGAGCTTGGCGGTGGACTTCAGGTAACTCATCATAGAAGACCTGTTGCATCTGGCAGAGATATAGGTGCAATGTCAATGACCAAGCTGGGCTGCGGTGTTGCACTTCTTGGTTATTATATGTATCACGGTGGAACTAACCCTTATGGAAAGCTCACAACTCTTCAGGAGAGCAGAGAGACAGGCTACCCTAACGATCTGCCTGTTTTATCTTACGACTTTAACGCACCTCTAAAAGAGTATGGTCAGCTGACAGATACTTATCGTGAGATTCGCCGAATTTCCATGTTTATCAAGGATTTTGGCTCAGATCTCTGCGATATGAGTTATGTTGCACAGCCTGG
>JAZRKG010000009.1:0-17941 GCA_045646185.1 Butyrivibrio sp. | reverse complement strand
CCGCTTGGCCTCCGACTTTTCTGAAACTTCTTTAACAAGCTTTTCGCCTGCCTTTTCCATTTTTTCAGAGATTGTATCTTTTGAATCTGTTGTTTTATCAGTGTTTTGAGAATTATCTGACTTTACTTTTGCGTTTTCATCTCTTATATCAGCTTTAGAATTGTTCGTTTTATCTTCTGGGCTTGTATCTTTGTTTTGTAAGTTTTCCGGCTGCTTATTATCAGAAACAAGTCCGGCGATGTTTTTTTCTGAAGAATTAACTGATACAGAAATGCTAAACTGCGTTGTTTTCTGTAATACAGATGCAAAGTCATCATTTGTGGTATTCATCTGTCCACTACCAGGCATCTTTAAGAGGTCTGCTGTGGGCGCAGCCTGAACACCGGCAAAGGCCATTACATCCTGCGCATTTACCATTCCCATGCACATTACTCCTTTCATTTAATTGTCAAGGTTCTCCAAAATTGGGCATAATATTCCGGATAATCTTTCATAAAAAATATCGGACACCCAGGTTTTTTTCTTAACCTGAATGTCCGATTTACTCTGATCAGAATTCTAAATATTTTATTAAAAATAAATCCTTTATAATCTTTAATATGAACCAGTAACCTCGGTACTCTCACTTTCAAGAGCTGTAGGCTCAAGAAGTCTGGTTACTCTTGCTGCATTATCTTCTGCCATGGCTGCAAGTATGTCACCACGATTTTCACTACTCATTTTTGCAAGAATCTTAGCAACGAGCTCTGCCTGATCCTGATTCTCAACCATTTCGTCAAAAATGGCAGCGGCAGCCTTGGCCTTCATTCCTGAATAAGTCTTGGCATATTCGCTGATTGCCTCATCTGTAACTGTATCACTAACTATCTGTGCATATATCTGCGCCGCTATATCTGGCTCGATCATTGCATAGTAGGAAGCATATTCAGAAGCATCCGGTGCATAATCACCATAAACAATGCTGTTATAGAAAGCTGCTCTTTGTTCCTCAAACTCTGCCTGCTCTTCTTCAAATGGCTCAAGTCTTTCAACTTCTGCCTGAAGTTTTTCTATAGTTGATGCATATTGGCTGTTAAGCTCCATCTCATCTTTAAGAGCATTTTCAAGTCTCTTTATATATGCATTGGCTTCATCCATATTATTTATTCCGACAGAAGAATCTCCACTTGTACTGTCAGAACTCACATTGATATTGTAAGTAACAGACTGCGAAGTATTAGATTCCTCCGGCAAAATAACATTGATATAAGGAATGTCTCCGATAATTGGAGCAAGAACACCAGAGCCAAAACCTCCAACATCCATTTTTATCAAAAGCCCCATAATAGCAAGCCAGATCAGAATAATCAACAGCGTAATCATAAGAGTTGCCAAACCGCCGCCATTATCGCCATTGATCTCTGCCTGTCTTTCTGCGAGCTCCTGCTCTCTTTCCTTCTGTTCCTTTTTTTGTGCTTTCAGATCATCCTTGAACTTTTTTCTATCTGCTTTTAGCTGAGCTTTAGCCGCTTTAGGATCATCTGGTATGTAATTGTTGTTCTCGTTCTCAGCCATACGCTTCCCCACATAGTATTATTCTTGTTCGTTTATTCTTTGACCATAAGTAAAACTGGTCCTTTGATCCATCTCCTTAAATTCAGCCTTTTTCTCATCTTCCATAAATTGTTCAAAGGCTCTTTCCCTTAGCTTTTCCTGCATCTTCCGTTCCTGAACTGCTATTCTTAGCCTGGCCCTGACTTTTTCAAATTCCATTCGGTAAAACTGAACTACTTTTTCCTGGTTTTTAATAAGAACATCCATCTGAGCCACAGCATAATTGGTATCCGCTATCTCCTGAACATCCAGAGTCTTTTTTCTTAGCTCGACTCCGTATTCAATGTAAGCTACCTTTCGTCCGCGCAGTTCATTAAGCTTGTCTACTTCTTCGTTTAGCTTCATTTGAGCAGCGGCAAATTCCATCTTTACCTGGTCTTCTGTCTTTTGTTTTACATTTAAAACCGTTTGCATGGAATATCTAAATCTTGCCATAAAACTCACCTACTTATCCAAAAATGCTTTGTAATTGACTAACTATTTCTTCAAAAGTATATTTGGCATCAGTTTCCTGCATCAAAAAGCTATTTACCTGCTCTATTTTTGATATGGCATAATCTATGTTTTTGTTTGCACCAGCTTTATAAGCACCAATATTGATGAGGTCTTCAGCATCATTATAAACAGCCATAACATTTTTCATCTGGCCTGCAGCCTTCTTTTGCTCCGGAGATGCTATCGCACTCATACATCTTGAAATGCTGGCCAAAACATCTATAGCCGGATAATGATTTTTCTGAGCAAGCTTTCGATCAAGCACTATATGTCCATCCAAAATAGATCTTGCAAGGTCTGTGATAGGCTCATTAAAGTCATCACCATCAACAAGGACTGTATACAATCCGGTTATTGAACCTTTCTTGGACTTGCCTGCTCTCTCAAGAAGCTTTGGCATCTCAGCATATACTGAAGGAGGATATCCTCTGGAAACCGGCGGTTCACCATTGGCCAGTCCTATTTCTCTCTGCGCCATGGAAAAACGTGTAAGCGAATCCATCATCAAAAGAACATCCTTGCCCTGGTCTCTAAAATATTCAGCTATAGAGGTGGCTGTTTTGGCAGCTTTAAGACGCTCAAGAGCTGGTTTATCAGAGGTTGCCACAACTACAACGGATCTGGCCATACCTTCCGGACCAAGGTCTCTTTCTATAAATTCTCTAACTTCACGGCCTCGCTCTCCTATAAGAGCAATTACATTTATATCTGCCGCGGTGTTTCTTGCAAACATACCAAGAAGTGTGGATTTACCAACACCTGAACCTGCAAAAATACCAATACGCTGTCCTTTTCCAACTGTCAAAAGTCCATCTACAGCTTTGACTCCAAGAGGCAGCACCTCTGAAATCGGGTCTCTCGTCATTGGGTCAGGCGGCTGATTTTCTACAGAATAGGAAATACCATTTTCAAGAATCGTTCCTTTTCCATAATTGGTTCCATCAATTCTACCAAGGCCATCAAGAGTCTGTCCAAGAAGGCCTTCTCCCACGTTAACTCGCAGCGGAGCATCTGTATTTTCTACAATACTTCCACTTCCGATACCGCTGGTATTTTCATATGGCATCAGCTGCACATGATTATTTTTAAAGCCTACAACCTCTGCCATTGTTGGCTTTCCTGACGGAGAGGATACATCCGAATCCTTTTTCTTTGGATATATCCAGCAAATATCTCCAAGCTTTGCATCGGGACCTGCTGACTCGATAGTAAGCCCAATGACATTTATTACCTTTCCACTCATTCTGTAAAAAGGCATATTTTCAAGCTTTTTATATTTATCATAGTCAATTTTACTAGCCAGCAACTTGTTCCCTCACTTCTTTAATGACGTTGTCTGTCAAAAGATAGTAATTTAAGCTTTCTTGTCAATTCTTCAAGTTCTACTCCTATGCTGCAATCAAATACCCCGCCATCCGTTTCAACCATGCACTCATTTTCTTTAAGCGTTGGGTCTTCAATTATTTCAAGACTAGCATTCGGTGTTGTAACTGCCTCCTCAAGTCTTGTCCTTTCGTCCATAACCATGTCATAATCCATGGCTGATACATGAACAATCATATTATTTCCGGGCTCAACTCTACTGAGTGTTGTTTGCAAAAGATGAAGTACTATATTTTTGTCTTCTCTGAAATCAATATTAAAAACATGCTCGAAAATATCAGAAATCGCATCCACCAGCTGTGGTTCCATTTCGTCCACAAGCTGCTGATACTCGTTTTCAAGCGCCTCTCGTTCCTGCTGCGCCTGAGCTCTTACAGCTTCTGCCTCATTAACTCCCTGAGCATATCCTTCATCGTATCCTTGTGCGCGCCCCTGTGCCATAGCATCATCCATTATCTGTTGGGCCTGAGCCTGTGCATCTGCTATTATCTGGTCTGCCTGAGCCTGTGCGTCTGATACCATACCTTCAATTTGTTCCTGAATCTGCGCCATGGTATCCTCGTCTACTTCAGAGGCATATCCGAGATTTTCAGAGGATTCGTCGCCAAAGTCTTCCGTCAGCCTGCTTATCTGTGCCGGGTCAAGGCCTTCAACAAACTCCCCCTCTTCGCCCTCAGCTGCGCCACCGCTTGCAGCAAGCTCTTCTGCCAGACGTTGTCTCTCTTTCAGGTTGAATTCATCTATTCTTTTTTGAGCAAGGTCATTATTATCTATAACTCTTTTACCCTGTCTCTCGATTGTCACATAGCTTGCTTTATAGAGATTTTTAGACAACTAGCTCATCACCTCCGCCTCTGGAGATAACAATTTCACCTGAATCTTCAAGTTTTCTGATTACGTTAACGATCTTCTGCTGTGCTTCTTCAACATCCTTCATACGAACAGGACCCATAAAGTCCATATCTTCCTTGATCATAACAGCAAGACGTTTTGACAGGTTGTTAAAGATAGCAGTCTGAACGTTTTCTGTAGCACCCTTACATGCAAGAGCAAGGTCGCTATTATCAACATCACGCAGCACTCTCTGAATAGATCTGTCGTCCAGAAGAAGAACGTCTTCGAATACGAACATCTTCTTTCTGATCTCGTCGGCAAGTTCCGGCTCTTCGATTTCGAGAGTTTCCATGATATGCTTTTCTGTTGCACGATCAACTGTGTTGAGGATTTCAACAACAGCATCGACACCACCAATGATAGTGAAGTCCTGATTTACCAGTGATGAAAGCTTTGATTCCAATACTCTTTCTACATCCTTTATTGTTTCCGGACTTGTACGGTCCATCATTGCTATACGTTTGGTTACATCTGCCTGTCTTTCCGGTGGAAGTGCAGACAGGATCATTGAACTTTGTGCAGGTGACATATAGGACAAAATAAGCGCAATTGTCTGCGGATGCTCGTCCTGTATGAAAGTAAGCAGCTGTGAAGGATCTGTCTTTCTGATAAACTCGAAAGGCTTTACCTGGAGTGAAGCAGTCAGCTTACTGATAACATCCATAGCCTTGTCTTCACCGAGCGCTTTTTCAAGAAGTTCTTTGGCATAATTAATACCACCTTCAGCGATGTACTGCTGAGCCAGACAAATGCCATAGAACTCGTTTATTACAGCCTCTTTTATCTGAGGTGTAATGCTTCGGGTATTAGCGATTTCAAGAGTCAGCTCCTCAATCTCATCTTCTTTCAGATGTTTAAAAATAGCCGAAGACTTTTCAGGTCCAAGTGCTATCAAAAGTATAGCGGCTTTTTGCGTGCCGGTTAAATCTGCAGTTAGCGAAGCGCCTTCTGCCAAGCTGGTTTCTTCAGCTGCCATATCTATCACCCCTATCTACTAGTTTCTTGCCTTCAATTCCCCCATTATTTATCAACCGTACTCTTCATTCAACCAGTTACGAAGAAGGTTAGCGGCTGCCTCAGGATTCTCATCAATAAATTTCTCAATAAGACGTTTGGTTTCTGAACCTTCGTCCATTTCGATATTGTCCAGTGCTTCTTCTACAGGCTGTGATTCAAGAAGCTGCTCGACAGAGAGCTGTTCCGGAATCTCTTCTTCCTCCTGCTGCTGTTTCTCTGTCATCATACTTCTGAGTACTACAAATGCAAGAAGACCTAAGATAACAAGTATCAGCACAATCTGTAAAATATCTGTAAGAGAAATATTGCTTCCTTCTGAGTCAAAGAATATATTCTGGTTATACGCTGCAAGAGCTATACTGCTGCTACTAATTCCTGTTGCCTTGGCAATGACATCGATATCTGAGGATAAATCATCTGTAATAGCGACAGGTTCAGCATTAGCAACCTTATATTCATCCCACGTCATTCCTGCTGTTGATTCATCAAAATCATCTTCCTTTACAACCACGTAATTTATAGCTGTAACTGAAATTGAAGAGTTATCATAATCAACCGTTCCACCAGGTGTTGTTTTAGTAGTGATAGACTCGTTCGGAAGATAATCTCTTGAAATTTCTTCTATGGTTGAAGAAGAAGTTTCTGAATCCTGTGTTACATAAGTTGTCTCATCATCTTCATTACTATCTGTTCCAGGAATACCGCTTACACCATTAACATTTTCTGCTGTATAGGTATCTTCATGGCTCAAAACACCCTGTGTCTGGTCTTCCGCAGGAGTATAATTATGTTCTACGCTCTCTACATTTGAAAAATCTATAATAAGATTACTTGCTACTTCAATATTGTCATATCTGTTAGTTCCAAGAAGAACTCTTGTCACTTCATTTTTTACCTGCTGCTCAGCTTTAGACTTTACAGTAAGCTGTGTACTGGCAAGTCCGGCTACTGAGGATTCTTCATTACCTGAAAAAAGCATATTGCTGGCAGTATCAATAATTACAATATTGTCAGTTGTTTCATTTCCAAGTGCCGTGGCAACAGCTCTTGCAAGAAATGCAGCGTTGTCTTCAGTAAATGTAATTGCCGGATTAAGTTCCAAAAGAATTGTTGCTGAAGATTCCTTGTTATTAGCCAAAAGTGTTCCATCATCATCTGGAATAAACAACTCAACTTTAGCTGATTCAATAGCGTCAAAGTATGTCATAAACTGGTTTTCAAGTCTGCTCTCAAGATAATATACATACTTTTTCTGCTTATCTGATTCTGTTGTTGAAAAGCTACCACTTGTAACGTTATCAATACTGTAGCCTACAGATGGGATATCATTAGCACCAAGAAGAAGACTGGCTGTAGCTTCGTCCTTTTCCAGGACTTTAATCTGTAGCCCGTCATTAGATATTTGATATTCTATGTTTTCACCTTCCAAAAGTGATGTTACTTCTGATGCTTCTTTGGTAGATTCGGCATTAACCAAAAGAACATACCTTGGCTGATTGAGAATAGTAACCAGGATGACTACGGTTACCACTGCAGCAGAAACAACGCTGATTATCAACGTTTTTTGCTTTCTTGTGAATTTATTCCACCATTCTAAAACTTTATCCAACAAGACTCTGAGTCTCTCAGGCATGCCCCTCTCCCCTTTCATAAAAAACACCGATTAAAGAACTTAACCGTAAAACTGATACCATTAAATCTGAATCTGCATAATTTCCTGATAAGCCTGTATAGCTCTGTCTCTTACTGCTACAGTGTACTGTAATGCTGTCTGTCCCTTTTGCAGAGCAATCGCAAGATCGTGAGTATTGTCAGTTTCACCAAGTGCCCACTTAATCTCTTCATTTTCTGCATCTGACAAGTATGCGTTAGTCGTATTAATGTTATCTACAGCTTTATTAAAAAGAGATGTAAATGAATCCTGGTGACCTGAATTGTCATCTAATACGTTATACACTCTACTGTAGGTGTTTTCTGCATTTTTGATTGCTCCTGAATGAACCAGTCTCAGACTTGCAATATCGATATCTGCCATATTTTAACTCCCTCATGATAAAACTAAACAGTTACTAATATTTACTATCTGTTCTAAAATCAACCCATTCCGCTGATGCCAAGTCCTGTTGTGGCTATGCTCTTACTTGCCTGAAATGCAGTTGCATTGGCTTCGTATGAACGACTAGCATCTATAAGGTTTGTCATTTCTGTGACTGTATTAACGTTTGGATATGTTACATAACCGTTTTCATCAGCATCAGGATGAGATGGATCGTAGACAACATTCATCTGTGTCCAGGTATCTTCCTGTACCTGTGTGACTTTAACGCCTCGACCTGAATAGTGGTCCAGACGTTCATTTAAAATACGGCTAAATGGTGTTTGATTACCTTTTTCAGTAAAAGTAACTACTTTTCTGACATAAGGTGTACCATCTTCTGTACGTGTAGTGTTGGCATTGGCAATATTTTCAGAAATAATATCCATTCTGAATCTCTGCGCTGTCATACCAGATGAATTAATATTAAAAGAATCAAATATGCTCATAACTATTTCCCCTCATAAAAACCATTACAAGCTGCAAAATCATGTGGTAACTTTAGCAAGATTAGTGAATTCTGATGTAAGACATGTTGTAAGACCTTGATATTTAAGCTGATTGGCTGCAAGTGTAACGTTCTCAGTATCAATATCTACATTGTTGCCATCTAATCTGTAGGAAAAATTAGAATAGTCATTGACAACTCTTGCAGATAATCTGGTCGTCTTAAGGTTTGCAACCTTTGCATCCATAGAGATATATCGGGAATTGCCAAGTGCTTTTTGAAGCTCGTCTTCAAAAGCAATGTCCTGACGTTTGTATCCAGGCGTGTCGACATTGGCAATGTTGTTTGCTATAACTTCATTTCGTGTCCAAGCCGCATCAGCAGCTTTATCTAACACATTGATATAATCAAAAGCATTACTGTTGATCATTTTGACCTCCCTCATAGTCAAAAAAGTACCCAAAATATGGTATACCCTAACACTATATTATGATTTTTCGTTAGTAATTTCAAGATGTTTGAGCAAAAAACCCACTTTATATTGTGTGTTTTAGAATATTTTTATACAATTTCTTGTATTTTTATAAAAAAACAAGGGACTTACCTTAACGATAAGTCCCTTTATCAACATCTATCCTATTACATTTATCGGCAAGTTACATTTCTTGCTTTAGCTTACTGAGTTCATCAAATACAGCGTCATTAAGTACTTTGATATATGTTCCCTTCATTCCTGAAGAACGGGATTCTATTACTCCGGCACTCTCAAATTTTCTAAGAGCATTTACAATTACGCTTCTGGTAATTCCAACTCTGTCAGCAATCTTGCTGGCAACAAGAACTCCTTCTGTTCCATCAAGTTCGTCAAATATGTGCACAATAGCTTCCATTTCTGAAAATGAAAGTGTATTGATTGCAGACTTAACAACAGCGATCTTACGGTTTTCTTCAGCACTTTCCTCATTAACAGCTCTAAGCATCTCAAGACCAACTACTGTTGTACCATACTCGCACAAAATAATGTCATCGATATCATAAGATTCATCCATCTTATAGATGAACAAGGTTCCAAGTCTCTCTCCAGCTATTTCAATAGGAGCAATTATGCCCTGATATCTGCTGGTATCAATATTTTCAAAACCAAGAGTGGCAAGGTTTACATTTTCTTTTGTAGATAGTACTGTCAAAAGTCTGTCATTTAACAGAGGATCAATAAAGCTGCCAACTTTATTAACAACAAGGTCATTAAGGGACTCAGTCTGTGGTGTTTCGCCAAAACCGAGAACTTTTCCCTTTTTGCTTATTACTAACATATTTGAAGATAATATATCACATAGTACCTTACAGATATCGTTAAAAACTACTTTCCCGGAACTATTATTATGTAAAAGTTTTCCGATCTTTCTAGTCTTATCCAACAGCTGTACACTGCCCATCATACATCTCCTTTTGAAATATGCTCGTTTTATTATTATTGCTTGAATAGTGCCAAATTTTGTATAAAAATCCTAAACTACTGTAATATTAGCATAAAACAGCATCATCATCAATTGAAATGACTGTATATTTTATGAAAATTTAGTTAAATTTTGTATATTTTTTAAAATTGTTAGAAAATTAAGAAAACTCGAAAGGATTACTCCCTTCGAGTTTTGCGTTAGTTATTATTGTTTTCTTCCTTAGGAAGATCAAAGATATGTCCACATTCTTCCTGATTTGAACATACAAGTTTATTGCCTCTTATCGTTGTAAAGTTGCCACACTTAGGACACTTTACATTTGAAGGTCTCTGCCATGACATAAAGTCACAATCAGGACCATCTATGCAGCCGTAGAAAATTCTGCCTTTCTTGGTTCTTCTGATAACAACATCTTTGCCACACTTAGGACAATTAACACCAATTTTTTCAAAGTATGGTTTTGTATTCTTACATTCTGGGAATCCTGGACATGCAAGGAATTTACCATGTGGGCCATACTTAATTACCATATTTCTGCCGCAAAGCTCACAAACTTCTTCTGTCTGCTCATCTGCGATTTCAACCTTTTCAAGCTCTTCTTCAGCTTTTTTAACAGCAACTTCAAGGTCTGGATAGAAGTTCTCAATAATAGTCTTCCACTTAACAGAGCCTTCTTCAACTCCATCAAGAAGTGCTTCCATGTTGGAAGTAAAGTTTACATCGACAATCTGTGGGAACGCTTCCTTCATCATTTTGTTTACTGCTTCACCAAGCTCTGTTACATACAGATTCTTGTTTTCTTTTGTAACATATCTTCTTGCAAGGATTGTTGTAATTGTAGGTGCATATGTACTAGGTCTTCCAATTCCAAGAGCTTCAAGGTCATGTACAAGAGAAGCTTCTGTATAATGAGGAGCAGGCTGTGTGAAATGCTGCTTTGGCTCAAGACTGTCAAGAGAAAGCTTTGCATTTTCATCAAGGCTCTTCATAAGAGTATTCTTCTCAATCTTGTCCTCATCATCTGTATATACATCCATAAATCCGGCAAATACTGTTCTTGAAGCAGATACTGTAAATCTCTGATCTCCTGCATCAATCTTTACAGATGTTGTCTCATATTTTGCAGGAGCCATAAGGCTGGCTACAAATCTATTCCATATCAGCTGATAAAGTCTGAACTGATCCCTGGATAAGAACTCCTTAACCTTAACAGGTGTATTTTCAACATTTGCCGGTCTGATAGCTTCATGAGCATCCTGAATCTTAGCATTAGATTTTGATGCATTCTGTTTTTCTGCAAGGAACTCTTCTCCAAAGTTTCTTATAATATAGTTTGCTCCTGCAGTCTTAGCTTCTTCAGATATACGGGTCGAATCAGTACGAAGGTATGTGATAAGACCTACAGTGCCTTCTTTTCCAAGATCAATTCCTTCGTAAAGCTGCTGTGCTGTACGCATTGTCTTCTGAGTTGAGAAGTTCAACGCTTTAGAAGCCTGCTGCTGAAGTGTTGATGTTGTAAAAGGAAGCGGTGCTTTCTTGGTTCGTTCACCCTTCTTAACCTCTGAAACCTTATATTTTGCACCCTTTAATGATGCAACAATTTTATCAAGCTCTTCCTTGGAAGCAATTTCCTTTTTACCATTTTTGTCGCCGTAGTAATGAGCTTCAACCTGCTTCTTTTCACCGGCTACATTTAAAAGTGCATCCAATGTCCAGTATTCCTGAGGAATAAATGCATTGATTTCATCCTCTCTGTCGCAGATAATACGAAGCGCTACAGACTGAACTCGTCCTGCACTAAGGCCTCTTTTGATCTTGGACCATAAAAGAGGTGAAATGCTATAGCCCACCATTCTGTCGAGAACACGTCTTGCCTGCTGAGCATCAACAAGTCCCATATCAATTTCTCTAGGATGCTTGATGCCTTCTTTTACTGCGCCTTCTGTAATCTCATTGAAGGTTACTCTTGATACCTTAACGCCGGCATCCTCGAGCTTAAGAGCTGTCTTAAGGTGCCAGGAAATAGCCTCTCCTTCGCGGTCCGGATCGGTTGCGAGGTACACGTGACCTGACTTTTTGACCAATTTTCTAAGGTCTGCAAGCAAGTCACCTTTTCCTCTTATTGTTATATATTTAGGTTCGAAATCATTTTCAATATCAATACCCATGGAACTTCTTGGAAGATCACGAACATGTCCGTTGCTGGCTGCAACCTCATATTTGTTTCCAAGAAACTTTTTGATAGCTTTAACTTTTGTCGGAGACTCGACTATAAGTAAATCTTTTTTCTTTGTTGTAGTTGTTGTTTTTGATGCCATTATGTAATCCCCTCTTAAGTAAAAATGAATGGAATATTTTGCCCCTGCAAAAACTCCTAACAATTTTGAAATATACTATATATTTTTTTTAATTGCAACATTTTTACGAAAAGAGCTTTTTCTTCCTTTCTATCATTTCATCAATCTTGGCCATATAAAGAGCCACATCTTTGACGTTGTCGCATCTCTCAATGCGGCCTGTAGGCTCATTTGTAGCCTCGTCCATATATATTCTCTTAGTAACAGTACCGGTTCCAAGAGCCACAATCGAATGTAGATCTTCCATGATAAGCATATTATAAATGCCTGCTTTGTTATCCCTAGCATAGCCGGTATTTTCAAAATTACCCGTCATGTTTTTCTGTCGATAGAGGTAGTATGGACTAAGTCCCATGCGCGCAGCACCCTGCGCTGCTATATTCATCATCTCGTCAGTATTGGTTGTCTCTACAACACCTTTTAGCTTCATCTGCTCATACAGGCGGGAGCCTCTTTTTAAAGCAAGGGAATGTACTGTCAGGTCATCCGGCCCAAGCTTTTCGATTTCCTGCATGGTATAACGGATATCCTCCTCACCCTCTCCTGGAAGTCCAAGAATAATATCCATATTAATATTGTCAAAGCCCTCTTCCCTTGCCATATTGTAAGCATCCACAAACTGTGATACCGTGTGACACCTTCCAATAAACTTTAAGGTCTCATCTCTCATAGTCTGAGGGTTAACAGATATTCTGTTAACGCCGTGCTTTTTCATCGCAATGAGTTTTTCTCTGGTAATGGAATCAGGTCTTCCGGACTCTACCGTAAGTTCTTTCATGTAACTTAAGTCAAGCCTGCTTTCAATGTAACCAAGGAGCCGTTCCATCTGATCAGGCTCTAATGTGGTCGGCGTTCCTCCACCAATATATACACTACAGAGCTTCTTATCCCTGAAATCTTCCGCCACATAGTCAATTTCTTTTTTCAGACATTCAATATACTCGTCAACCTTATTTTTCCAAAGTCCTATTGGAAAAGAAGTAAAGGAACAGTACATACAGGTAGTCGGGCAAAAAGGGATTCCGATATACAGGCTGTATCCATGTTTATAATCAATGTTGTCCAGGATTTGTTTCTCACGCTGGGCAATTTTAATAGAAACATCTATTTTTTCATCGCTGGTAAAATAGGTGTTTTTCATGTATTTTCTGATATCATCCTTGCTGCCACCATTTTCAAGCACTTTCATGGCTATCTTAGTTGGTCTTATTCCCGTAAGAGTTCCCCATGGCAATGTCTGCCCGGTCTCTTTACTAAGCATAAGATATATCAGTTGTTTCATGGCATTTTTAGGTGTCTGAAGACTTGCTTCTTCATTTCCTATATAACCGTCAGTATTAGAACCTTCAAAATCGTCTTTTAAGCACTTTATATCCATAAAAGCATTGTCACCCTCAGGATGTTTTATGACCATGCTTAAAGAGCCATTTTCTTCATTATTATCTATATCAATCTCTATCTGTCCCTCATCAGAATGAACCTGTTCTTCTTCAGGCAAAACCATTTTGATGTCCTTATCCGGATAAAAGGCCTTAATTAGAGAATGTATGTCATATTTATATTTATCAACCTTTAAATTAACTACTATCAAAGCAAACCTCTTCTAAATCTGCAAATAAAAAGTCATGGCAAGTTATTTTACACAGCCATGACCTCAAAAGTCAAATTTTTATCCTATGAAAGGATTGTACTGTCTCTCATGACCGATGGTTGTTGCATCTCCATGGCCAGGATAACAGATTGTATCATCCGGTAATACCATAAGTCTCTCATTGATTGAACGAACCAAAGTACTCATGGAACTGGTAGGGAAATCTGTTCTTCCTACAGATTCAAGAAAAAGCGTATCACCGCAGACAAGGATATCGCCTTCTTCAAAATAGTAACAGCAGCCGCCCACAGTATGTCCAGGGGTTGCTATAAGCTGACATTTAAGGCCTGCTCCTTCAATAATATCCAAGTCCTGCAGATATTCATCAGGAACTACAGTATAACCTCTGCCGTAATCAATTGAGAGGTTATTGTCTGCATTTTCGCATACCTCTTTTTCTTTTTCGTAGGCATAAATCCTGGCGCCTGAAAGCTTTCTAAGCTCATCTGCTCCGCCAATATGATCAAAATGTCCATGAGTAAGGAGTATCTTATCTATGGAAAAGCCTCTTGTGGTCAAAGCATCATAAATAAAATCGCCCCGGTCAGCAGGGTCAATGAAAATAACTGGAGTAAGCTCATCAAAAGTCTCTCCTTTTGTATGCTTTCTGCCATCCTCACGATATAGGAAATAGCAGTTAGTGGAGACCATGCCAAGAGTCATAGAACCAACATGTATATCGCCTTTAGCCATTAGCCGGAAGTCCTTTCAATATCAATTACGCTATCGATTGCACGTATTTTTTCAACAATCTCTCTAAGCTGATCTCTGCTTCCCACCTGGAAAGATGTCTCCAATGTAGCAAGTCCCTGCTTACTGGTTCTGGTATTCATTGATATGATATCAAGATTCTTTTCAGTAAGCGCCTTGGAAATATCAGCCAGAAGTCCTGATCTGTTGTTTGCAAAAATCTTAATGTTGGCAACATATCTTTCACCGCTTGAAGCATTCTCATTTTCCCATCTGGCTTCAATAAGTCTGCTCCTATCCTGTGATGCCATCGCCTGAACATTGATACAGTCGCGTCTATGTATTGATACGCCTCTTCCTCTTGTGACGAATCCAACAATATCATCACCAGGAACAGGGTTACAGCACTTTGAAAATCTTACAGCAACATCATGAACGCCTTTTACAACAATGGCATTTCCTGTGCTGATAAGGTGTGGTGTATTATTAATTTCTGCAACAGACTCAAGTACTTCTTCATCTGTTAAGGTCTTCTTGTGATCTCTTTCATACAGTTCGATGATTTTGTTTACAATCTGACCTTCCTTAAGACCGCCATGTCCTACAGCAGCCAGTATTGAATCCCAGTCATGGAAACCATACTTTCTTGTAACCATATCCTGATAAGCTGGAGAGGTTATCTCATAGAAATCTATGCCTTTAGTTTTACAATAGTCGAGAATGAGCTCTTTACCTCTGCTGACATTCTCTTCCTTTCGCTCATGTCTAAACCATTGATTGATTTTATTCTTGGTTGATGTACTCTTGGCAATGTTAAGCCAGTCTCTGCTAGGTCCTTTTGAATTCTGGCTGGTGAGAACTTCAATACGGTCACCATTTTGAATCTTGTAATCAATAGGAACAAGCTTACCATTTACCTTGGCACCAATCATCTTGTTACCTATGGCACTATGAATGCTGTAAGCAAAGTCGATTGGCGTAGAGCCTGCAGGCAGGTTTTTTACCTCGCCGTTAGGTGTAAAGCAATATACATCTTCTGAAAAGAGATTTAAATCACTCTTAAGAAGATTCATAAACTCCTGGTTGTCGGACATTTCCTGTTGCCACTCAAGAATCTGTCTAAGCCAGATAAGCTTCTCTTCTTCACCTATTTCAGGAGTCTTTCCGTCTGATGCCTCCTTGTATTTCCAGTGGGCAGCGATACCGTATTCAGCAGCCCTATGCATGTCATAGGTTCTGATCTGAATCTCAAACGGCTGACCTGATGGTCCAATAAGTGTAGTATGAAGTGACTGGTACATATTAGGCTTAGGCATGGCAATGTAGTCCTTGAAACGGCCTGGTACCGGTGTATACATTTCATGAATAATACCAAGAGCAGCATAACAGTCTCTGATATTGGCAACAATAATACGAACAGCAAACAGATCATAAATCTGGTCTATGGTCTTTGCCTGATTACGCATCTTTTTATATATACTGAAAAAGTGCTTTATTCTGCCATTAACTTCTCCGTTAATGCCAGCTTCTTTGATATGAACACGAACATTTTCACAGATTTCTTCTACGTATGATTCGCGTTCGCTTCTGCGTTGTGCAACTTTTTCAACTAAATCATAATAAACATCTGGTTTTAGGTATTTAAGAGAAAGGTCATCAAGTTCAACCTTAATCTTACTGATACCAAGACGGCCTGCAATAGGCGAATAGATATCCAATGTTTCCTGTGCAATACGTGTCTGCTTTTCAGGAGGCATATGCTCCAAAGTACGCATATTGTGAAGTCTGTCGGCAAGTTTTATCAGAATGACCCTGATATCCTTGGCCATAGCAAGAAACATTTTTCTGAGATTATTAGCCTGCATCTCCAGCTGATCCGGAGTCTTGCCGGCGTTATCACTAGACAGCTGCAAATTGGTCAGCTTGGTAACTCCGTCAACTAAAAGAGCTACGTCCGAGCCAAACTCTGCCTCGATTTCTTCTTTTGTCAAAATTGTATCTTCTACAACGTCATGTAATAGTCCTGCTGCAATGGTCTCTTTATCAAGTTCCAGATCAGCAAGGATTATGGCAACGCATAGTGGGTGTATGATATAAGGCTCTCCTGACTTGCGCAGCTGATCCTTATGAGCCATAGCCGCAGTTTGATAAGCCTTTTCAATAAGAGTTATATCGTCTGATGGATGATATTTTCTAACTCTGTCGATAAGGCCTTTATACAAGGTTTCAGGTGCCTGAAACTCTTCTATTGCTTCAATTTTTCCTTCGTCAAATCCCTGGCTATAAGACTTCAATTTAGTACAACCCCTTAGATGTATAATATTTAGGCTTTTATGTGTATATAGCACAAATGGGCAACCTAACTGCCCATTTGTGATTAAAGACATTACTTGCCTTCGTATTTAATAGCTGATTCAACTCTGTAGCCCTTAAGCTTATCGCGACCATTGAGTCCTTCAAGCTCCATAAGTACTAAAATAGCTGCTACTGTTCCGCCAAGCTTTTCTACAAGCTTAACCATAGCTTCAATAGTACCGCCAGTAGCCATAAGATCGTCTACGATAAGTACTTTCTGACCAGGCTTAATAGCATCCTTGTGAATCTCAAGTGTAGCTGAACCATACTCAAGATCATAATCCATAGATTCTGTCTCACGTGGAAGCTTACCAGGTTTTCTGATAAGTACAAATGGCTTACATTTGTTATAAGCGATTGGTGTTCCAAAGATAAATCCTCTGGACTCAGCACCTACTACCACATCTATATCAACATCTGCGATCAGATCCTGCATAGTATCAATTGCAAGTCTGAGGCCTTCTGCATCCTGTACAACAGAAGTGATATCTCTGAACATAATACCTGGTTCAGGGAAATCCGGAATAGTTGTAACATAGTCTTTTAAATCTTTACTCATTTTTATACCTCTTATCTACGCCTGGGCGCATGTTTTGATAGAATACATTATACGCTATAGATGACTTAAACTGCAACATCCTCCTTTGCATATCGTCTAACTTTGATAAATGCAAAGATATCCAGCAAAATAATGTATACGTAAAATACAAGTATCAGCATGGTACTTTCAACTGATAAACAAAAATCATAAAATCCGTGAATAAGTACAGGAACAATTATAGCCAATACAAGATGTAGCTTGCACTCACCTTCACGGTATCTGCTATATGCATATCTCGCCTGACCATAAAAATGGCCCATAAAAATTGCAGCAATTGTATGGAGTGGAATTGAAGTAAGAGCTCTTGTAGCCGCTGTCGCAAATGCAAATTCACCAGAAGTCACTACGTAAAGAATATTTTCAAATAAAGCAAATCCAATAGATACAGCAACTGCATATACAATGCCGTCAAATCTATAGTTAAAGGCTTTATCACGCCAGCTTCCCTGGTACATAAATATATATTTAAGGCCTTCTTCTGCAAGAGCAACGACCATAAAGTACATGAGCAGGTTGGCTTTTACACTATACAATTCGCCCAGCCCTAAGTATATAAGGTATTCACCTATTTCCTCTAATCTTGATGCAGGGAAGCAGCTTAAAACGCCAAAGATAAAAAGCTTGAAAACAAGCCCCACTGGCTCCTGTTCAACTTTATCAATATGGTATACATACCAAAGGAGAAACAGTGGTGGTAAGACGGTTAAGATAATAATATACTTCATATAAAATAGTCCCCTTAAAAATCATTTTCACACAAAGTATATTGTACCTATTTTTCAAAAAAATGGAATAGTTTTTTGTTCTCTCACTTATAAACGAAAATCGTGCCGCCGGCACGGCTTAAAATAAAAAAAGGCTCTCACTTGCAAGCAAGCTTGCAGTGAGCTTTCCTTTTATTT
>JAZRKG010000008.1:0-6355 GCA_045646185.1 Butyrivibrio sp. | reverse complement strand
CATGGCTACGATCCGACTTATCCCCGAAAGATCTACATGACCATCATCGTCAAGCACCTCTCCGCAAACAAGCTTAAATCCGGTGCCTTTTTTGGCCTGAACCTCAAAATCAATAATTCCCGCAATGTTCTGTCCAAAATCATATACCACGCTCCCGTCGGAGTTCCTCAATAGTTTTGCCGAGAATTCTTCCTGCTTTTTTACAGGAACATTATTTGAAGCTACAATCTTAGTGTCTTTAACATTCTTCTCAAAAGGCACAACCTTTGCCTTTCCGGAATATGATGGAGAAAAAGATGCATCGACGAGCTCTCCGTCCTTAAGATCTGCAAACCGGATGGGACCATCATTACACCAATCCCACGAGCCATCTGTAATAATGGTATCTACTGTTCCATCGGAATATATGACTTCCAGCTGTACCATTACAGATGTTCTTTTTCCATAAACATTGGTAACACCGTATGCAGCACAGGAGCCCCTGTACCATCCATCTGCCAGTCTGATTTCTATTTCATTTGTCCCCGGCATTATCCTGTCTGTTATATCCGTCACCTGATACTGAAGGCGTTTCCTATAATCTGTGATTCCCGGTGCAAGATAATGATCAGTCAAAAGCTCACTGTTTATACTTACGTCGTAAACTCCAAAGGCTGTAGCATAGATTCTGGCTCTTGCTATAGTCTTCTCCTTAGACGTTACTATGCATTTTTTGAAATAGTCCACAGGATATCGTCTCTTATTATCAGGCTTATAGTCGCCGCTTATAAATTTTGCCTTCCATTCAGCAAGATCAAGTAACCCCATTTCAAAAAAGGCAATTTCACTTGTTTCTTCAATGCCCTGGTCATCCCAAAGAGTAACAGTCCATTCTAAGCAGTCCCTACTTTTCAATTTCTTTCCCTCATACCTGATATGAGTCATGGAATCAGAAATAACTCTTCCACTATCCCATACTATTTCTTTTTCGCTTCCACAGGTTGAAATCCGGCTCGCTATGATCCTGTAGGCCGTCTGCTTTTTACCTCCGGAGCAGGTCCAGTAAAACCTTGGTCTCCTAATGTCTATTCCAATGGGATTGTAAAGATATTCAGTTCTTAAGTTCTCTGCCTGCATAGTTTTCACCGTTATACTTATTACTTAAAAGCTTCATGCTTTTTCTTTAAATCTTCTTCCATCTGAGGTCTTGTCTTATCTACCTTGTAGAAAATACTAAGTATTACCATTACTCCGAAACAGATAAGCGGAACGTAATTGTAAAGGAATACTATTCCAGTCTTAACCGTATCAGGCTGCACAGCTTCAAGACCGTTATAACCGGTAAGACTCATTACCAGTCCGATAACACCTACCGCCACACCATTCCCCAGCTTGCTTGAAAAGTTACCTATTGATGCAACAAGGCCTTCTATTCTTGTCCCGGTTTTCCATTCTCCGTAGTCCATACAGTCAATGAGATAGGTATTTATCATAAGTGCTATCGGAAGTGTTCCTATTCCCAAAAGCAATCCGCCAAGAATTATCGTTGCCATATTGGGGCCGCCAATTGTACGAATTGCAACGCCTGCGATGCCAACTACAGAACACGCCTGAAGAATCTTTGTAGTTCCAAACTTTTTGGATAACATCGGAAAAACCACAAGTGCAGGAACTACTACCATACTTGTTATAGCTGCTGTTCCTTGGGCACCAATGTCGCCATAAATATACTTAAAGTAATAAGTAGAAGCTGTGTTGAGATTGTTTATTATGTATGTCAGGAACATCATTGCTACAATAATGTACATGGGCTGATTTTTGGACAAAAGACCAAGCGAATCTTTAAGTGAGAGCCTGTCAGCTTCTTCTATTTTGTTCGTTTGCACCTCTGACTCATCCCCAACTATTTCTTTACAGAATATGAATCTTAAGAATCCGAAAACTCCAAGGAAAATACCCATAGGAATTACCAGCATTGTCCAGCCTGCCTGCGTTTTTCCCGCACCATTTAAGAACTGGGGAAACAGAATATTAAAGACTATACTGCAGAACATTACAGTAAATCCATTTATCGACATAGCTTTTATCTGATTCTGACTGGTAGTAAACACTCTTGCCTGATATACGGCATCGATTCCCCCAAGTGCTGTTGCACATACAGCATTTATCAGTACATACATGATAAAGACCCATGCATATTGAATTACCCTAGACGTATTTGGAACATTAAACAGCATGATAGTAACAAACCACTCTACAACAATAAAGATTTCGTATGGTCTGGCCTTACCAAACCTTGTGTGTGTCCTGTCCAAAAGCACCCCAAAACCAAGATCTGTAAATGCATCAATAACTTTTGACGCAGCAAATAGCGCCCCGATTACCCCGGCGTTGAGACCTACTATATCTGTACAGTAGTAAGCAATATTCATTATAAGTACTACATTAATTGCGTTTGAAATACCTCTTGTGGACCACAAAAGACTGTGACTAAGCGGCATTTTCTGCCTTGCTCCAGGTGGAAGATGCCTCTCATTTAATTTTTCTTCTGACATCACCCCGTTCTCCTTTCAATATGTCGCTACCCTATGACATAATTCTAGAAGAACGGGGCTATAATTAGTTATTACTTTTATGATGTTTGTATTAATATTATGACTTTTTGTCAAAGTCGATGACCTTATGCAACTTCCTATACTGCTGAGGAGTAAGATCATATTCTTCCCTAAAGCAGTCTCCAAAATAGCTCTGAGACGAAAATGACAGATACTCGGCTATTTCTCCTATCGTAAGATCAGAATAAACAAGCATGTTTGCCCCCGCCATAAGCCTCTGTTTCAAAATGTACTCCTGCAGTGTCATGCCCATTTCTGATGAAAATCTCCTTGAAAGATACCCTACACTTACTCCAATTTCTTTTGCCATCTCGGGAACAGCTATCTTATGCGTCCTGTGCCTTGCAATATAATCCACTGCTTTCTCGATATAATCTTCTAGCCGTGTCTGCTTGGCTTTTTTTACCCTATCACTGTAGTCTTTGGCAATCTCAACATGAATATGGAGAAGTTCAATCACATTCTGAGCCTTCGAGATTTTTTGAAAATATAGGTCTGAGAGCATGTAGGCTTCATAAGTGCTGACTCCACCACGCATGGCAGCCCTGGAAGCCAACGTAAGTGATGTCAGCACCATATATTCAACCTGCTTGTAAGAATCATACGCCAGTGTCCCTATCTGAGACATGAGATCCATATTTTCAGGCGAGAAATCGATTTTCGAACTGTCAAAAACACCATTTTCAATATCACTTATCCACTTCTGCTCCACAGCATAAGAAAGCCTGTGCTTTTGATCCAACTCCCTGATATACTCATAATGCACAACATCACTATCTGCTGTCTTAATTGTCGTATCGTTAGCTCTGAATATCTCTCCATCTGTAAGTTCTATGCCGGTAACCCTTTCATACGTTATAGCGAGAATATTAAAGGCTTCTGTCAAAGATAATACCGGAAGAGAAAAAGAAACGTCTTTTATATTATGCGCTCTTCTGTATTTTGCCGAACTGTCAAAAGAAATGTTGTCTATGCAGGCAGGACCTAATACGTAGAAAAGATCTTCTGCCCCAAAAGAAAGATGATAGATTCCACTTTTATCCATCAAAAAAACTGGAATTTTAATCTTGTTAAACAAATGCCTCAGTTCCGTAAGAAGGGCCTCAGTTGGTCTTACTTTTTCACCATAGTCTTCTACTAAGTTTTGGTCATCAGTTATTGCTCTTATGCTTTTTCCTTTGTCTGATCTATACAAAAGAGTTCCCGATGTATCAAAAATATAAGCTCGTATATTAAAGCCTCGATAAATTCGTTCTAACAGATATTGTATTCTTTTCATAATGTCCCTTGGTCAAATTACCTGATAATAAACTCATATACAGCTGAATGCCACACTTGTAATAATAACTATAACCAAATACTATAACTATTGTACCAAAACAAATATAATAAAACCTTATCCGGGACGACTGTTTTTGACATTCAGGATAAGCCAGACAAAGATCAATGATGTTCTGAGTTCCACCAACATTAACATCCATTACTTTCTGATTGTAGACAGGGTTTACAGAAACAATGCTTGCTATATGAAGCACAACAGTTTTTGCACCCTCCGGTACTGTAAAAAATTTTTCAAGCGAAGCTTTGTCAGTCAGATCTCCTTCTATAACTTCTGCTTCATCGGGTACATATTTCATTGCCGGGTCATTTGGAAGCACAAAAGCCCTAACATCCTCTCCCCTTTCAACCAATTGTCTGCATATTGTTCCTCCAAGGAAGCCTGCTGCTCCCGTCACCAATATTTTCCTATTTCCTTTTGAATTGTTCTTATTGTTCATAAAATAATCCTCTCCTTATCTCAACATTAGTTGGCTGTTTCCTTCGTTGATAAGAAGAGGATATATTTGAAAAGTAAAATGAAAGTAAAAATAGCTTTTTCAAGATTATATATTGGTACGCTTACGGAAAATTGCTCCCGGGATTCACAGTGCACCATTAGAACATAAAATAAGGAGATAATTTACCATGAGCCATGCGTCGACAAGCCAATTCGTATTCTCACTCATTCGTCTTGTCGCCATATAACCTGCTTGTGCCTAATTATCACACAGCACTGTACTGAATCCAAGGTCATATTCCACGACACTATTTCCAAATATTTCTGTGGGGCTACCAGGTATTCTGCCGTTAATAATGTTTTTGGCACCATCAATTAAATCGTCAATAATATCCGTAGATATGGGAATATCACCATGCGACGGCCAGATTTCGTCAATCATATCTTTATAGGCTCTTAATCCATCCAGGCTCCTGATGTAATCTTTCATATTCCGATGATCTCCAAACATGAATATCCGACCATGCCTCTGAATTGGATCACCACTGATCAACAATCTCTTCTTCACATCAAGTACCCCTATACTTCCCGGAGTATGTCCCGGTAGTTCAATAATCTTCAATTCTCTATTGCCCAGATCTATACTGTCTCCTTCCACCACAGGAATGATCTCACCTGACTTACCCGATCTTCTGTAAATAGGTTCTTCAGCAGGATGCATATAAAAGCTTTCAAACTGTTCATTGCTTCCTATATGATCTCTGTCAGCATGAGTATTCAACAAGGATATGGGCAGATCCGTAAGACCGGCTGCAATATCTCTTGCATTACTGACTCTCATTCCCGAGTCGATAAGCAAAGCTCTATCCCTCCCAGTAAGCAAGAAAAAGCGTACTCCAGTATCCTCTATTCTCCAGGAATACTCATCAATTTTCACGATTTCATAATTCTCCATATCAATGCTCACCTCAATCCTTTACCAGAATCTTCAGTCCTGCGATTCCAACTACAATTATATCAATCCCAATAATCATAACATGGAATCCAAAGCTTTAATGTACATTTTCTGCCGATAGTCCTGCCTCCGCTATCAAATCCTCTGCTTCCTTTTCTCTGTTGTCGCCAAGTTCTTTATTGGTCTGTACTATAAGTATCACTGCCACTAAGAATGTCAGAAAGTCGGATACCGGCATTGAATAAAGAACGCCGTCAAGCCCAAAGAACAGGGGAAGAATCAGCGCAAATCCAACGCCAAATACTATCTCCCTTATCATTGAAAGAGCTGTGGACTCTAATGCTTTTCCCATAGCCTGAAGGAAGATGAAGCAGGCCTTGTTCACACAGGCAAACACCATCATGCAGAGGTAGATTCTAAAAGCTTTTATTGCAAAATCAGTATAATAGGCGCTTTCATTTGCTGCGCCGAATATCATGATCAGCTGTCTTGGGAGAAATTCAACAATGATAAGCGCAATAAGACCAACCGTAGCCTCAGCTGTAAGAAGCTTTGTAAAAAGTTCTTTTACCCTGCCTTTTAATCCTGCGCCCATGTTATAACCAACTATTGGTATGCAGCCTGCAGCCATTCCAACCACAATGGAGATGACTATCTGGAAGAACTTCATAACAATACCAACTACAGCCATAGGAATCTGAGCGTACTGTTCCTGGGAAAAGATATCGTCCATTGCTCCATACTTTCTTATCATGTTGTTTATAGCTGCCATTGCTGCCACAAGGGATATCTGGGACAGAAAACTGGTAACGCCAAGAACAAGAGTCCTCTTAACTATTTCTCCATCCAGCCTAAAGTCAGCCTTTGATGGCTTTACAAGCTTCATATTCAGAATGTACCAGACAGCAAGTACAGCGGTCGCAATCTGACCAATAACTGTTGCAACAGCAGCTCCCATCATGCCCCACCTAAAAAGAAAGATAAATATCGGATCAAGGATTATGTTTATCACCGCTCCGGCAAGTGTGG
>JAZRKG010000007.1:0-20486 GCA_045646185.1 Butyrivibrio sp. | reverse complement strand
AAACATTAAAGTCCTTGAATATGAGAGTCAGACCAAGGGCTATAGCACATACCAGTTTGAAATCGAAGATAATGGTATCGGAATCGATGATTCCTTTAAGGATAGAATATTCGAGCCTTTCTCAAGAGAAGATGATGAAAGAGTTGCTTTTGTAAACGGAAGTGGTCTGGGCCTTTCTATTGTAAAGCAGATGATAGACCTCTTTGGCGCCAATATTGCTTTTTCCAGTGAAAAAGAAAAGGGCACAAAGTTTATAATTCGTGTTGATTTAAGGCAGCCAAGTCAGGACGTCTTAAATAAGATCATATCTTTAAATGATGCAAAAAATGCAGCTGATAATCAGGTTCTTTTATCAGATGTAATAAATAAGGGGATCCTTAGAGATAAGCGATTCCTTGTTGTGGATGATAACCAGATCAATGTCGATATTTTGTGTGACATTTTAAAATCACTTGGCGGTAATGCTGAAGCGGCATCTAATGGCCTTATGGCGCTTGAACTTATTAGAAAGAATGATTCTCTCTATTATAATGCGGTTCTTATGGATATGAAGATGCCAATTATGGATGGAACCAAAGCGGTTAAGGAAATCAGGAAAATGGCTGATAGCTTTAAGTCGGGTATTCCTATCATTGGAATCAGTGCCAATGCTTTTGCAGATGAAAAACGTAAAGCTCTCCAGGCTGGATGTGATGCATTTTTGGCTAAGCCAATTAATACAAATGAGCTGATTTACATATTAAAAGAGGTTAGTTTGTGATTTATTGTAGCTTTCATTGTCGATTTAACAGAAACTGTAATTTCCCAGTAAAACATATAAAAAATATTAAAATTAATATTTATAAAATTATTTGATTAAAAATGCATATAAAAATGAATAAATTTGTCAGTTGTTATTGCATTTGTTTTCTGCTATGTTAAAATATTACGGTGGATATGAGAGATTTTATGTAAACAAGTTTCTTGCATACACGTATACATTTTTATAAGAAAATAATGTATAAAGATACAAAAAAGCGTCCGTTCACTACGGACACTTGTTTGTGAGTGCTTGACACCATCGCTTTAAAATACTAAAATCATTTTTGTTGAATACATGATTTTAAAGTATTTGAGGTGATTAAGGTGCAATGGGGCGCTTCATTCACTCTTTTTTTATACCAATTAGCGTGTCTTACACATAAAGACATAAGTGTTTTGATAAGTTTTTATGAGGTATGTACATATTTTTAATATGATTACATATAAATAAAATAGCGGGAGGTAAAATATGAAAAAGAAGACACTTGCGTCTCTGCTGGTTCTTACAATGGTTGCAGGTTCTATGACAGCTTGTAACAGTGGTTCTAGTACAACAACAGAGACAACAACTCAGGAAACTGAGCAGACTTCTACAGAGACAGCTACTGAAACAGCTACTGAAGAAGTTGTAGCAGAAGAAGAGACTTCTACTGCTGACCAGCCATCTTCAATTCAGTTATTGAATGGCAAGGAATATGGAGAGGATGCTGATTATGTATCACTCTATGACAAGTTTGGTAAACAGATTACTATTGCAGATGTAACAGAGGATGAGACTACAGGTCTTGCATACATCGAAGTTGATGGTGAGACATATGAACTTGGTCTTGATTTCCTTACAATGGCAATGGTTTACAATACTTCAACTGATGGAACAGATTTTGAAACAGAAGATGAAGTATATGCTGAGTGGTGGAAATATTACATCACACGTTGGAATTATCTGCTTCCAGAAATTCCTCTGTACTCAAATGAATATTATGATGTTTATAACGCACAGATTAAGGGCGTTGAAGAGTATCCTACAAACCCATACTGGGATCCAGCTATGGCTTTAATTGATTGGACATCAGAAAAGGAAGATAATTCTATCATTCTTGGTAACACAACTGATCTTTCTGGTAAGTTCAGGTATGCTACATTTGGTGCTTCATCACCTGGCGCATCTGATCTTGATATTCAGAATTTGATTAGTGGTCTTAGCATTGTTGAACAGACAAAAGATGGTGGTTATGAAGTTAATGATACTGTAGTGGAGAATCTTGAGGAAGTTGACAATGAGGATGGTTCTAAAACATACACCGTAACAATTAAGGACGATTTACAGTTCTCTGATGGTTCAGCGATTACAGCAAAGAATTATTTGTATTTCCCATTAGTATTCTCAACACCTGTCGCATCTGAGGCGGCTGGTAAAGATCATAAGAAGTCCATGTATTTTGTTGGTTATGATGCATTTGCTGCTTATGATGGAACTAATGACGGAGTTGATGGGGCATCTAAAGTTTTGAGTGGAATACGTCTTATTGATGATTATACATTTTCAGTAACTGTTGATGCTCAATATCTTCCATATTTCTATGCTATTACATATCTTAGTGATGCATATTTCCCATGTACTTATCAGGGATTATGGGCTGGGGATTGTGATGTTTTAGATGATGGAGATGGCGTATACTTATCGGATGACTTCTATGAGAAGAGTGGTGAGAGCTATGTAATGGCTGCACATATATTAGAGTCTTCATCAAACACAGATACAACATACCCATATTCTGGTCCTTATGTTGTTGAATCATATGATGCAAGCGATAAATCAGCCGTTCTTGTAAAGAATGAATATTTCAAGGGTAACTATGAAGGCACTACACCTTCAATTGAAAAGGTTGTCTACAAGAAAATTATTTCTGAGACACAGCTTGAAGACTTCAAGGCTGGTGGTGTAGATGTTCTTGCTGCTATTACAGGTGGTTCAGCAACAGATGAAGCTATTGCTCTTGCAGATTCTTCAGATGGCGCTTATGTATACACACACTATTCAAGAGCTGGTTATGGTAAGCTTGGTTTCCGTGCTGACTATGGCCCAGTTCAGTACACAGCTGTTCGTCAGGCAATTGCATATTGCATGGACAGAGCTACATTCGCTAAGGACTTTACAGGTGGTTACGGCGGCGTTGTTGACGGACCATACTACACAGGTTCATGGATGTACAAGCTTGCTGTAGAGCAGGGTATGCTTCTTGATGCTTATGATACATCAGTAGATTCCGCTATTGCAGTACTTGAAGCTGATGGATGGGTATATGATGCTGAAGGTAATGAATACACAGAAGGTGTTCGTTATAAGAAGATTTCTGGTGAGTATGCTACAGAGAACGATATCAACTATCAGTCAATCGATGGTGCATACAAGACAGTTGAAATCGATGGCGACTACTATATGCCACTTGTTCTTAACTGGTATGGTACTGCAGATAACGAATTCTCAGATCTTCTTGTAACAGGATTTGAGCAGAATGATAACATCGCAGCTGCTGGTTTCGTTGTACAGAAGACAACTGGTGATTTTGCGCCTATGCTTGATGAGCTTGCTCAGCAGCAGATCTATGGTTACTACAGTGGAACACCTATGTACACATGCTTTAACTTTGCAACAGGTTTCAGCTCAGCTGTTTATGATTATTCATTTAATATGACAATTGATCCAAGTATGTATGATGATTATTCAGCATACTACATCAAGGATGAGGCAGATATTTATTGGAACTAATTTTTACTAGATTGAGTAGTAAAATTGTGCTATTATAGGTAACTGACTAATAATCCACGGTTATGGGGAGTTTGCATAACCGTGGATTGTTGTTGGTTATTGGACAAGATTTTTGTTATATAGATATTATTGTTTTTTAAATTCGAATATTTCTATCTGTTATCAATAGATAGTTTATTATAAAAGAATTATTTTAGGAGGTTTTGGCAATGGGAAAGTATATTCTTAAAAGAATAGGCTATATGCTGGCAGTACTTATAGTTTTATCTTTTATACTATTCCTTATCTACAATCTTGTGCCTAATAACAGAGCTTATACAGATGCTAAGGCTGAGATGACTACACAGAAGACACGTCTGCGTAATGCTACTGAGGCAGAAAAGGAAGCTATATTTGAGGATTTGTATGTCGAGTATCAGCGTAAGTATGGCACTGATACAAACAACATGGTGGTAAGATACCTACGTTGGATAGGTCTTATGCCAAATTATTACGGAGAGTATTCCGGATTATTACAGGGAGATTTTGGTTATTCTTATACGCTTAAGGATGACGTCGTTAATGTTGTTCAGGAGCCGATGAAGAATACTGTATTTATAAATATTTTTGCAACTATACTTGCACTTGGTATCACAATTCCTCTTGGAATTGTTTGTGCAGTTAAGAAGGGAAGTAAAGGCGATCAGGCTATGCAGATTATAACCATTATTGGTTATTCGCTGCCGACGTTCGTTACAGCCATTTTATTTGTTTGGATATTCTGTTCACTTCTTGGATGGTTTCCACCTAGTGGTATGAAAACACCAGGTAGTAACTATACTGGCTGGAAGTGGTTTACTGATAGAATGTATTACATGGCTCTTCCTCTTATTACAATGACATTCTGCTCACTTGGTTCTATGACAAGATATGTAAGAGCTTCCATGATTGATGCTCTTTCTCTTGACTGTATCAGAACTGCCAGAGCTAAGGGTGTTACTGAGAAGGCAGTAATATATTCCCATGCATGGAGAAATGCACTTATTCCAATTGTTACACTTGTTGTAGGATGGTTTTTGGGTATTTTCGGCGGTTCACTTATTTTCGAAAATATCTTTGGTATTAACGGAATGGGTAAGCTGATGATTTCATCTCTAATGACTCAGGATTTTGATGTTGTTGTGTTGTTACAGCTTTTCTATGTTGCTATTTCTCTTATAGGCAACCTGATAATCGATATTGTATACGGACTTGTTGACCCTAGAGTCAGAGTTAGCGCCTAAGGAGCATGGAGACTGATATGAAGAAAAAGAATTTTTTTGGCCGTTTATGCGGCTGGGCTAGAAGAGTATTTTTCGGTGGAAGCAGAGACCTTGCAAACTCCATCGATGTCGAAGAAGTAGTTAGCCCGGTTCAACAGATAGTTAGAAACTTCTTCGAGAGAAAATTGGCAGTTGGTGCGCTTTGTGTTGTTATCGCTATGTTCTTACTGGTATTTATAGGACCATTGTTTATGCCAAATTATTATGATTCCTATACTGAAGTAACTCAGAAGAACGTTGCTCCTACAATGAGCATGCTTAGCGTTCCTTCAGAACTTAAAAATGATATTAAAATGATCGACAGCTATGGTAGTTTCTCTGTAGGTCTTTCAAATTCCGGTAAGGTTTATGTATGGGGCGCAACTCAGCTAGGAACTACTGGTATTGATATTTCTGAGATTCCAGAGGCTGTTCAGAATGATACTATTGCTTATGTAGCAGCTGGTATTGACCATATTATTGCTATTAGTGAATCCGGAAAGGTTTACGGATGGGGTTCAAATAAGCATGGTCAGTACATCACAACTGATGAAGAAGTTCTTGAAATGCTTGAGGAAGCTGAAGATTCTGTTAGTGAAGAGGAAGAGGCTATTCTTGAGGAGGCTGGGGCTTCATCATCTGAGGAAGAGACAACTGAAGAAACAGAAGAAGATACAGCTACATCTGAAATCCTTGAAGAAAATGCTGATCTTGCAGAAGAGTCTGAGAATACTTCAACTTCATCTTCAACTAGTGGTGAAAATATCATCGCTATGCCTGATGAGCTTGTATATGGAACAATTGATGTTGCTAATATCAAGAAGCTTGTTTGTGGTTACCAGTGCAGTGCTATTCTGATGAACGATGGTACTCTTTATATCTGGGGTAACTCAAATGCATATCAGAACATTAGCAGCTTTGTTGATAAGGATGACCTTATTGATATAGACTTCACGCTTAACTATGTTGTAGGTGTTACTGAGTCTGGTACATCTATTTATACTGGTAAGAGAGGTCTTTATGACCAGTATCGTTCAAATATCAATGAGTCTGCAGTTGCTGCAAAGACATTTTTGAATGGAAGAACAATTGTTTCAATCTATGCTACAAGTAGTCACATCTGTGGTCTTTTAAGTGATGGAAGCCTGTTCTTTACAGGTAATTTCTCATCTGACAGTGTGGAGATGCCTGAGCTTAATGAAGGTGAGACTATCGTGCAGATTGCTGCAGGTACATATCACTATACAGCGCTGACATCAGAGGGAAGAGTATTGTCATGGGGTGGTTCAACACTTAACCAGACAGATGTTCCTTCTAATGTAGATGGAAAGACTGCTGCTGTATTTGCAGGAGCCTTCCAGAGTTATGCAGTTGATTCAAATGGATCACTTGTTAATAAGTGGGGCTTAAAGGGATACATCTTTGGAACTGACGGATATGGTGCTGATATTTTCCAGCGAATTATCCAGGGCGGCAAGATGACAATGACTATTGGTGCGGTTGCAGTTATTATTTCAACTATTATTGGTATAATTGTCGGTTGTGTATCGGGATATTTTGGTGGAGCAGTAGATCTTGTACTTATGCGTGTTACTGAGATTTTTGCTGCGATACCTTTCCTTCCTTTTGCACTTATTCTTTCTGCTATCATGGCGCAGATGGATATTTCAGAGAACCAGAAGATATTTATTCTGATGTCTATTTTAGGTATTTTGACCTGGACAGGTCTTGCCAGAATGGTTAGAGGCCAGGTGCTGGTTGCACGTGAAAATGAATATGTTACAGCCGCAAAGGCTATGGGTGTTAAGGAATCACGTATTGCTTTCAGACACATCCTTCCAAACATTGTATCTATCATTTTCGTAACACTTACACTTGATTTTGCAACATGTATGCTTACTGAGTCATCCTTAAGTTACCTTGGATTTGGTGTTACATATCCAAGACCTACATGGGGTAATATGCTTAATGGTGCAAACAATTCAACAATTATTAAGAACTATTGGTGGCAATGGGTATTTACATCTATTTTCCTTGCGGTTACCTGTATCTGTATCAATATTGTAGGTGATACGCTTAGAGATGTAATGGATCCAAAATCTGACCGTGATAAATAAGGGAGTATAACGATGGCTTTATTAGAATTAAATGATTTACATACCTTTTTTAGAACTAAAAAGGGAATAGTTAGAGCTGTCAATGGTGTTTCTTATTCGGTAGATGAAGGAAAAACCATTGGCGTAGTAGGAGAGTCCGGTTCCGGTAAGAGTGTATCTGCGATGAGTATTCTGCAGCTTCTTGACGGTAACGGATACATTGATAGCGGTGAGATCCTATTCGATGGTAAGGATCTTACAAAGCTTTCAGAAAAAGAGATGTACAAGGTTCGTGGCAATGATATTTCAGTTATTTTCCAGGAACCAATGACAAGCCTTAATCCTGTCTTTACTGTAGAAAGACAGGTTAGTGAGCCTTTCATCATCCATCAGGGAATGAACAAGAAAGAAGCTGCTGCAAAGGTTATAGAAATGCTGTCTGACGTTAAGATTCCTAACCCTCAGATAGTTGCAAAACAGTATCCTCATCATCTTTCTGGTGGTATGCGTCAAAGAGTTATGATAGCTATGGCTCTTGCTTGTAAGCCAAAGCTTCTTATTGCTGATGAGCCTACAACTGCGCTTGATGTTACTATTCAGGCACAGATTCTTAAGCTTATGAATGATCTTAAGAGAGAATACAACACATCTATCATTTTCATTACACACGACCTTGGTGTTATCAGACAGATTGCTGATACAGTTGCAGTTATGTATTGTGGCCAGGTAGTTGAGCTTACAGATGCTGAGACAGTATTCCATGTTTCAGAGTATTCTCATCCATATACTGAAGGACTTATGGTATCAATTCCAAGACTTGATACTCCTTCAAACCAGAGACTTGATGCTATACCTGGTGCGGTGCCTCATCCTCTTAAACTTCCAAAGGGATGTAAGTTCGCTCCTCGTTGTAAGTATGCAACAGAGAAGTGCCTTAATGAAGAGCCACCACTTGTACAGGTAACTGACAAGCAGGCAGTTAGATGTTTTTATGCTAGAAAGGAGGAGCGTCATGCCACAAAATGATAAAGTCCTTCTGAAAATTACTAATTTAAAGCAGTATTTCCCTGTAGGTAAAAAGGGAATGTATGTTAAGGCTAATGATGGAATTTCCCTTGATATATATGAAGGTGAGACTCTTGGTCTCGTTGGTGAGTCTGGATGTGGTAAATCCACATTTGGACGTACACTTCTTCAGCTCTATCGTCAGACAGATGGTAGAACAATGTATTACGGTGCTTCACTTGATGAACTTGCACCAAAGTATGTTAAGAAGACAGTTTCAAACCTTACAAAGCTTAAGCACAAGATGAAGGAGTATCAGGCTGAGTATGAAAAGGCTCAGGCTGAGTACGATGCAGCTTCTGATGATAAGAAACTTCATCTTCATTCTGATCTTATGGCCAAGAAGAAGGTTGCAGAGGATTCATATCTTAATATTGTTAATCTTATTGGTGGTTTCATCGTTGCTGATGATCTTGCTCCAGTAGAAAAGATTTATACAGAAAGATATTCTGCATGCGAAAAGCTTAATAAGGATATTGAAAAGGCTAAGGCTGCAAAGCTTAATTATGATGAGCTTGATTATGTTGTAAATAAGAAGGGCTCAGATGCTTCCGATAAAGAAAAGACTAAGCGTTCTTCTTTGAGAGCAAAGTCTGATACACTTGCAAAGGTTGTTGAGGAAGATAAGAAGGCTATTGCTGCTATTGATGAGAGAATCGAAGCTCTCAGAGCAAATTACAAAAATAATGCTGAGTTTGATCAGCATGAAGCAAATAGAGATGAGGGTATTGATCTTGCAAGACTTTCATATAATGAAGTTCGCCTGATAAGAGATCAGCTGCAGTATATTTTCCAGGATCCATATTCATCTCTTAACCCACGTATGACTGTTGGAACTCTTATTGGCGAAGGTCTTATGGCTCATAAGTACTGCAAAGGCAATAATGAGAGAATGCAGGATATGGTTATCAAGGTTATGGAAGAGTGCGGTCTTGCCGGATACTTTGTACACAGATTTGCTCACCAGTTCTCTGGTGGTCAGAGACAGCGTATCGGTATTGCAAGAAGCCTTGCCGTTAATCCTAAATTTGTTGTATGTGATGAAGCTGTTTCAGCGCTGGACGTTTCAATTCAGTCTCAGATTCTGAACCTGCTCTCAGACCTTAAGGAGCAGAAGAACCTTACATACCTGTTTATTACACATGACCTTTCTGTTGTAAAATATATTTCAGACAGAATTGGTGTTATGTACCTGGGTAACCTGGTTGAGCTTGCTACATCAGAGGATATCTTTGCTGCACCTGCTCATCCATATACAAAGGCTCTTCTTGAGTCAATTCCTACAACAGATGACAAGAAAGAACTTGTAGTACTTGAAGGTGATATACCTAGTCCGGTTAACCCACCTAAGGGATGTAAGTTCCACACAAGATGTAAGTATTGTACTGAAATCTGTGAGCATGTTGTTCCTGATTGGGAAGAGATTTCTCCTAATCACTTTGTAGCTTGTCACCACAAGCTGGTTTAAGCTTTTTTCGCTTTAGATTGCATGGATTTGCCAAATCTAATAGGTTTATTATATGGGTTGGAATAGAAAAGTAGATAGAATTTTTAAATTAAAAAAAGAACAAAAAGAAGGAGATAGTACATTAGATATTTATGCTGATGAGTACTACAATCCTGATGAAGACAGACAGGCGCCTGAAATAGGCGATAACCTTGAAAAAGGCGACCTTTTTGCCATGATTGTGTCCGCATGGATTACAATCATGCCAATCTGTCTTGGTCTTTTAATTCTAATTGTACTGCTGGCTTGGCTATTACTTGGATTATAATCTATTGATTTTGCATATCAAATATGCTAATCTAATTTAGTGTTTAAAAACTTTAGGAGGTCATAGTAATGACTGTTTTGGAAATTGTATTAGGAGTTATTTTTATTATAGTAAGTTGTGTCCTTACTGTTATCGTTCTTGCGCAGGAAGGTAAGACTCAGGGACTTGGAGCTATTCAGGGTTTTGCTACAGACAATACTTATTGGAGCAAAGCTAAGGGACGTTCCAGAGAAGGCGTTTTAAAGAAGGTTACAGTAGTTATGGCAGTTCTTTTCATCGTATTAAGTATTGTACTTAATCTTAGCATGATTTGATTGTTGTTTTTAAGGCACTCATCTAGAGTGCCTTTTTTTCATATTTATATAATAACAAAATGTTGGAGGGTATTTGGGGTATGGAAAGACTAATAAAAGAGACTATTGAGCGGGCTATTGAGAATAAAGAGGTTGCCGGAGTAAACTTTTTAGTTTATAAAGATGGTAAAGAACTTATTTACGCTGAAGGCGGCGTTCAGAATATAGATACTAAGGCCCCTTTTCAGAGAGATACAATATTTAGACTGTTTTCACAGACTAAGCCAATAACAGCAGCGGCTGCAATGATTCTTTTTGAAAGAGGCCTTATTGAACTTACTGATGAAGTATCAAAATATCTTCCTGAGTATAAGGATGTTACTTATATGAAGGATGGTCAGGCTGTTAAGGCTGTCAGACCTATACTTATAAAAGATCTGTTGGATATGACTTCAGGTCTGGTATATCCTGATATTAATTGTGAGGCGGGTAGACAGACTACCAAAGTTTTCCTGGATCTTGAGCATAGAATTGACTCTGATAATCCTATGACTACAAGAGAGATTGCAAAAGAGCTTGCGGGCTGCGTTCTTGATTTTGAGCCGGGCTCAAGCTTTAGATATGGAACATCAGCAGATGTTCTTGGCGCTCTTATTGAAGTTGTTTCAGATATGAGTTTTGGCGAATTCTTAAAGAAAGAAATATTGAATCCGCTGGAAATGAATGATACTGATTTTTATGTACCTGCCGAAAAGACAGGCAGACTAGCTACTGCATATAGAACCAGTACAAATAAAGAGGGTGTAACTTCACTTAAGGAGTATGACTGGAATAATTTAGGTGTCAGACGTGACGCTATAAAGAAACCTGCCTTTGAATCCGGTGGGGCAGGACTGTTATCTACTGTAGATGATTATATGAAGTTTGGACAGATGCTTTTAAATGAGGGTAAATACAAGAATGTACAGATTTTAAAGGCACCAACAATAAAGTATATGACATCAGGTGAGCTTTCAGCTCAGGGCCAGGCTGCTCTGGATGAGTGGACAGGTCTTTGGGGATTTTCTTATAATAATTTGCTCCGCATTTGTAAGAATCCATCAAGATCAACATTTTTAGCCTGCGAAGGTGAGTATGGATGGGATGGCTGGCTTGGAGCATATTTTGCCAACCTGCCAAGAGAGAATATGACAATTATAATGGGTACTCAGAAGGTTGACGGTGGAACCTTCTCTCTTACCCGCAAATTACGAAATATAGTTTTGACTAATCAGCTGTAAAAGCTAAAGTTCACATTAAATGAGGTTTTATGAGTAAAAATTTTAGGCCAAAGGGCGTAAAGAAGAATTCTAATAAGAAAAATAAATTAAATGGACATAAGAGGCCATCTGAGAATAAGAAGTATAGTAAGGAAAATGTTAGAGACAGACTGATATTTGATCATGAAGAGGGTGAAAGCGCTCTTTCAGTAGAAAATATCATGGATGAATATGATAAAGAAAGACTGGCTGCTGGTAAAGAAAAGATTATGGAGCTGGTGTCTCTTCCTGATTATGAGCCTATGAAGGAAAAAGAGCTTGCAATGATCATGCAGGTTGAGAGAGAGGACAGAAATCTTTTCAAAAAAGCTCTTGAAGAGCTTGTGGAGCAGCTGCAGCTGGAAAGAACTGCCAGAGGAAGATTTAAAAAGGCTGAAGGCGGAATAATAGGTACATTTATCAGTAATCAGAGAGGCTTTGGCTTTGTAGAGATAGAAGGCCGTGATGAAGATATTTTTATTCCTGAAGAATATGTTCACGGTGCTTTTCACGGAGATACAGTTCAGGTAGAGCTTCTGGGTCAGACTGGTGGTAAGCGACAGGAAGGTCGTATTAAGGCTATCATTACCAGAAATATGACTGAAGTGGTAGGAACCTTCCAGGGGTCCAAAAACTATGGCTTTGTGGTTCCTGATAATAATAAACTTCAAAATGATTTCTTTATTCCGATCGAGAGAAGTGGGGGCGCTGTAACAGGTGATAAGGTTGTTGTGACCATTACTGATTATGGCGATCCTATACATGGGCGTAAGCCAGAAGGCAGAGTCTCTGAGATCATTGGTAATATAAATGATCCTGGAGTAGATATTTTGTCTATAGTCAAGGGATTTGATATACCTTCAGAGTTTCCTGAAAGGGTTATGAATCAGGCTGCCCGCACAGCTGATTTTGTAAGTGCTGCTGATATGGAAGGCAGAAAAGATTTAAGAGATGTAATGATGGTTACAATTGATGGTGAAGATGCCAAGGATCTTGATGATGCCGTAAGTCTTACCAGAAAAGATAATCTTTTTTACCTGGGTGTACATATAGCAGACGTTTCAAATTACGTTCAGGAAAATTCTGCACTGGATAGAGAAGCCAAAAACAGAGGTACCAGTGTATATCTGGTAGACCGCGTTATACCTATGCTTCCACATAAGCTGTCAAACGGTATTTGCTCCCTTAATCATGGCGAGGACAGACTGGCTATGAGCTGTCTTATGACTATTGATGAAAAGGGCCAGGTTATTGACCATGAGATATGCGAATCTGTTATCAATGTCAATGAACGTATGACATACACCAGCGTAGCTAAGATTCTGGAAAAAGAAGATCCTGAGGAATGTGAGAAATACTGCGAGCTGGTTCCTATGTTTAAGGATATGGCACTTTTGGCGTCGATTTTGCGTGCAAGAAGAGTTGAAAGAGGCTCCATCGATTTTGATTTCCCAGAGACCAAGATAATACTTGATCAGGAAGGAAATCCAGTTGATATTAAGCCTTATGAGCGTAATACAGCAACTAACCTGATTGAGGATTTTATGCTTATTGCAAATGAAACTGTAGCTCAGCATTTTTACTGGCTTGAGTCTCCATTTGTTTATAGAATTCATGAACAGCCAGATCCAGCTAAAATAGCTAATCTGACTACATTTATCAGAAACTTTGGATATCATATGCATTCTAAGACCGAGGATGTTCATCCAAAGGAAATACAAAAGCTTCTTGCCAAGATAGAGGGAAGTAATGAGGAGGCTGTTATAACAAGGCTTGCTCTTAGGAGTATGATGCAGGCCAAGTATTCAACTGAGTGCATGGGCCATTTTGGTCTTGCCTGTGAATACTATTGCCATTTTACATCTCCAATCAGAAGATATCCTGATCTTCAGATTCATAGGATTATCAAGGATCATCTTCGTGGAAGGATGAATGGCGAGAAGGCGGCTCATTATAACGAGATCCTTCCTGAAGTATGTAAGCATTCATCTGAAACTGAAAGAAGAGCAGAAGAGGCAGAACGCGAGACAGACAAGCTGAAGAAAGCTCAGTATATGGAATCCAGAGTGGGAGAAGTATATGATGGCGTTATTTCTGGTGTTACAGCCTGGGGAATGTTTGTTGAGCTTGAAAACACTTGTGAGGGACTTATCAGGGCTGCTGACATTGAAGGCGACTTTTATGTATTTAATGAATCTGAATATGCTCTTGTGGGTGAGAGTACTGGCATAACCTACAGACTTGGCCAAAAGGTAAAGGTTAAGGTTAAGGGTGCAGACAGAATGTCACGTACCATAGATTTCAGGCTTGTTAAGGAAAAGGCTGCGGCTAAAGAAAGCGAAGATATCGAGGAATAATTAGATGGCAGAAGAAAAGAACGGAAATAAGCTGATAGACAATAACAAAAAGGCTTATCATGATTATTTTATTGAAGAAAAATATGAAGCAGGTATTTCTCTTGCAGGTACAGAAGTAAAATCCATGAGAATGGGTAAGTGTAGTATCAAGGAAGCCTGGATTTCGATTGATAAAGGTGAGGCTTATATTTGTGGAATGAATGTAAGTCCTTATGAAAAAGGAAACATTTTTAACAAGGATCCTCTTAGAGTCAGAAAACTTTTATTGCACAAGGAGCAGATAAGAAAGCTGGATCAGGCTTCACAGGCTCAAGGGTACACAATTGTTCCGCTTGAAGTGTATTTTACCAGAGGCAAGGTGAAAGTTGAGATTGGTCTTGCCAAAGGTAAAAAGCTGTATGATAAGAGAGAAAGTGCAGCGAAGAAGGATCAGCAGAGAGAAGCCCAGAAAGAATTTAAGATGAGTTTTAAATAAAAGAAAAAGGTAATTAGCCAAAATGGTTAATTACCTTTTTTAGTGGATCAGACGGGAGTCGAACCCGTGTCCAAAAATCCATCCCCTGTCCTTCTACTATCGTAGTAAACTATTGCGGGATTCTGCATCCCTGTTCCCTCAATGCCCCGGAAGTTTACGCCCAAAACATATCAGTAGCTTCATGATACGCCCATAGTCTCAAAGCTTTGACTAAGTCGTTTCCTACAAAGTCGACGCCAGTTACCTTATGTGTAGGTGCACAAGGGCTGACGAGCTGCCGTTAGGCAGCTAATGCTAAATTATCTTCAGCGTTTATTTTTAATTTGAGGTTTAACGCACCGTCCTGCGGATAGCTTCTCCAGCTTCAAAATCCCTGTCGAAACCTTTACTGACCCATATTAAATTGTTCTCAGCACACACCTCGTTGCTGTAAACAATATATTATTACAAAACACCTTTATTTTCAAGGCTTTTAAACTATAAGTTTAGTTTTTGATAATCATATTGCACTTTACTAGAATAAAGTTTGTGATTATAATGAAAAAAGTTGAGTTTATTATTACTTAAAAGCGAGGATAAAATGGGACTGAGTAAAAAGAGAATAGTGGTTAAGGTTGGAACCTCTACTATTACTAATGAAAATGGCGGTATTGATATAAAAAATATTGATCATTTGTGCAGAGCGATAGCTGCTGTTGAAAATATGGGATATGATATTGTGCTGGTGTCTTCTGGTGCGATTGCAGTTGGCGCAAATAAAATGAGACTTGCGCAGAAGCCTAAGGAAATTCGTATGAAGCAGGCTGCTGCAGCTGTTGGTCAGTGCGAGCTGATGCATCTGTACGACAAGCTTTTTGGTGAATATGGCAGAATGGTAGGTCAGATACTTCTTAACAGTGATGACGTAGAGATTCCTGAGAGAAGAGAAAATCTTAAAAATACCTTTGATGCTTTATTAGAGAATCATATTATTCCAATAGTAAATGAAAATGACTCTGTAAGCCATTTGGAGATTGAATCAGAGAAGAAGCTGTTTTCTGATAATGATATGTTATCAGCTATTGTTGCTATTTTCTGCGGAGCTTCCAAGCTTGTTATTTTATCAGATATTGAAGGTTTATACGATGCAAATCCTGCAACAAACCCTGATGCAAAGCTTATCAGCAGGGTAGAGACAATTGATGATGATTTAAGAAAACTCGCAGAAGGCTCAGGCTCTAACAGAGGCACTGGTGGAATGATCACTAAGCTTGATGCTGCTGAGCTTGCTACAAGCAGAGGAATCGATGTGCTTATCACACATGGACACAGACCTGAAAATCTTTATGATATTATAGATAAAAAGGTAATTGGCACATTATTTGTTGCTAAAGAATAATTTTGGGGAGGCGAAGTCATGGGAGTTAATTCTATTGATGCAGAAGACGATCAGTTTGCGTATCGTTATGATACTCAGCTGCTTATTGATCGAAGAGATGAGGATCTGGATGAGGATGCAATTGCAGACTACATTACAGAAAATTTTGAAGGAAACAGCCTTATAGCTGCCGGAGATGAAGATCTTGTAAAGATTCATTTTCATACAAACGAGCCATGGAAGGTGCTTGAATACTGCAATACTATTGGTGAAATATACGATATCGTTGTAGAAGATATGATAAGACAGGCTTCAGGTCTGCAGGGATAATAAAAACGCTTAAGCTGCCATTTGGTAACTTAAGCGTCATTTTTATTGCAGAGCCGCAGCAATGAAATATGTCAGCTAAAGCTGACCAGCGGCTCGCAGGCGAGTAGGAAGGCTGGCAGCCTTCCTACTCGATTAATTATTAAATTCGTCATTTGCATACTTATCATAAATCTCTGAAAGGTAAGTTTTTACCATCTCGATATTGGCCATCTTGCGAAGGTCATCGTTGCCCATCTGAAGAGCGATTTCATCAGCAAGAAGAAGCATATCATATACAGCAAGCTTGAAATCGTTTCTGCTAAACTGGCTAACATCGATTGACATAAGAGGATAGCCGAGCTTCATGGTGACATATTCATCTGCGATACCAGTTTCCATAATCTTTGTATCAGGATCATAGTTTACGTAGAGAATAAGCTTTTCTTTTTCGTGCTTTTTAAGTGTAAGAGGAGTCTGGTGACTTCTTTCCATCCACTCAAATAAATCAGCAGAATCAGGATTTAAAAGATACTGTGTAACCTCTTCTCTGTGTTTTTCGATGTACTGAAGATACTTGCTGGCATTTGGGCCTGTATAGTTGCACTCAAGCTTAACACCGTTATCAGTTTTCTCTAATTTACATTTAGATGCAACATCCTTGATCTTTAATGTTGTATCAGTATTTCCAATTTGCTTAAATAAGCCTGTCTCGGCTTCCTGTTTGAATTCCATACTTAACTCCTATCGAATATTCTGTAATTAGTTGACAGTTTAACAAAATCAGACATAGTATAGCATAAAGGGTTTAAAAATGATATACTTTAAAAGTTGAATTGTATAAATTTAACAGGGGATTAAAATAAATTTTGTTGGGATGAAATAGGTAGAAAATGGCTTCAAACAGGGGAAAATCTAATTCAAGAAATACTAACAGAAAGAAATCATCAAGTCGTAAAAAACAAACTAACAGAGAAGAATCTTTAGACTTTGCTGTCAGAAGTGAGATATCCCTGATTTGTTTTTTGGTCTTGGCGATTTTTTTATTTATATGTAATTTCAGAGTCTGCGGTGCATTCGGCAATATTCTCAGTGATGTAATGTTTGGATTATTTGGCATTACAGCATATATCATGCCTGTTGCCTGCTTTGTTGCCATTGGCCTTATTATATCCAATGGCGGTTCAGCAGCTGCTATCAGAAGAATAGTTGCAGGCCTGATACTTATAATTGTTGCAGGTATCGGGGCTGAAGCTGTCACAGGCAGACCTTTTACAATGGAAAGCTACAATATTGTTACTATATACACTGAGTCCAGCGTAGGAAGAAATGGTGGTGGAGCTTTTTGGGGTTCACTAGCTTTTGCCTGCATAAAATATCTCTCTTCAGTGGGAACAGTACTTCTCATTCTGGCTCTTAGCATAATCAGTATTGTTATTTTGACAGAAAAGTCTTTTGTTAATGGTGTCAAAAAAGGCAGCATGAGCATAGCCAGACGTACAAGGGAGGATGCTGAGTTTTACAGAGAAAAGGCAAGAGAACGTCAACAGAGAAATCAGGAAAAAAGAGAAAGGCTTGAAGAAGAAAAGAGACTTGCTCTTGAACAAAAAGAGGATGAGAAAATCCTTAGAATGGATAAAAAGGTTTCAGGTGTAATGCTTGATACAGCTCTTTCGGAAGATGATGAAGAGGTTGCATTACCTGAGATAGACGATGAATCAGACAATTATAAAAATATTTTCATTCCAGATAATAATCAGATTCATGATGATATTCATGAGATAACTCTTAATCATGCTCTTCAGACAGATGTTGAGCCTGATGGACAGAGAGTCATAAGAACTGAGCCTGTTATCCATGTTTATGGTCAGGAAGAAGAGGATGAGCCGGCTGCTGAAGTTTATAATTATCCTGCCATGCAGGCAGAATCTGAAGAAGAGCAAGAAGCACCAGTTTACGAAGATTATTCTAAGCCTCAGCAAGAAAATGAAGATAATATTGATATGTTTTTTTCAGAAGAAGCTTATGCAGGAATCAGTATTCACAAAGAAGGCGAAGATTACGATGGAGATTATGTTGTTCATACACAGAACTATATTTCACCTACTAAAAAGGCAGAAGATGTATCTTCATCAGCTTCATTAAAGAAAGCTGCTCCTGAGCTTTCAAAAGAATCTGACATTGCCAGTGAGATTAAAAAAGTAGAAAAGAAAAAGCCTAAAAAGTATGTATTTCCTCCACTGTCTCTTTTACAAAAAGGTGTTAAGAATAAAAATGACTCTACAAGAGCTCTGAAGGATACAGCATTAAAACTACAGAAAACACTTGAGACCTTTGGTGTAAATGTCACTATTACAGATATTAGCCAGGGACCGGCGGTTACGAGATATGAACTTCAGCCAGAGGCAGGCGTTAAGGTCAGTAAGATTGTCAGTCTGACAGATGATATAAAGATGAACCTTGCTGCTACTGATATTAGAATAGAAGCGCCTATTCCTGGTAAAGCAGCTGTTGGTATTGAGGTTCCAAATAAGGAAAACTCAACTGTAGCTTTCAGAGATTTGCTTGAAAGTGCAGAATATAAAAACTTTGATGCAAAACTTGCATTTGCGGTTGGTAAGGATATTGGCGGAAAGGTTGTTGTGACTGATATTGCCAAGATGCCACACCTTTTGATAGCTGGTGCTACAGGTTCTGGTAAATCCGTATGTATTAATACAATCATAATGAGTATCTTATATAAATCTTCACCTGAAGATGTTAAACTCATAATGATTGATCCTAAGATTGTTGAGCTTAGTGTTTATAATGGAATTCCTCATTTGCTTATTCCTGTTGTCACAGATCCCAAAAAGGCTGCTGCAGCACTTAACTGGGCTGTTGTTGAGATGACAGGAAGATATAAAAAGTTTGCTGAGACTGGCGTTCGTGATCTTAAAGGCTATAATCAGTATGTGAAGGCTCATCCTGAAAATGAGGAGCTTTCAGTTATGCCTCAGATTCTTGTAATAGTAGATGAGCTTGCAGATCTTATGATGGTATCTGCAAATGAAGTTGAGGATTCAATCTGCAGACTTACACAGCTTGCACGAGCTGCGGGCATTCATCTGATAATAGCAACTCAGCGTCCTTCTGTAGATGTTATTACCGGACTTATCAAGGCTAATATGCCTAGTAGAATAGCTTTTGCCGTTTCAAGTGGAGTTGATTCAAGAACTATTCTTGATATTAACGGAGCTGAAAAGCTTCTGGGTAAGGGTGATATGCTCTTTTATCCACAGGGATACCCGAAGCCGGCACGAATTCAAGGGGCATTTATCTCAGATAAAGAAGTTCAGGATGTTACAGACTTCCTGAAAAAACAGGCAGATTCTGATTATTACGATGAAGAGATTCAAAGTCATATAAATTCCTTTGAAGGTTCGTCTGGTGGCGGAAGCGGTGCTTCTGCAGGTGATAGTGATACTGACGAATACTTTGTTGACGCAGGAAGACTTATTATTGAAAAAGATAAAGCGTCTATTGGTATGCTCCAAAGAGCATTTAAAATAGGTTTCAACAGAGCTGCAAGAATTATGGATCAGCTTTGTGATGCAGGCGTTGTTGGTGCTGAGGAAGGTACTAAACCACGTAAAATTCTGATGACCATGGAAGAATTTGAAGGTTATCTGCAAAGTTAAAAAGGAGAGTGGCTATGAAAACAGACATTGAAATCGCACAGGAGACCGTTATGCAACCGATTAAAGAGGTTGCCGAGACAATTGGTATTTCAGAGGATGATATTGAATTATATGGAAAATATAAGGCAAAACTATCAGAAGAATACCTTCAGAAAATCCAGAATAACAAAGAAGGAAAGCTTATTCTGGTAACTGCTATTAACCCTACTCCGGCTGGTGAAGGCAAAACCACTGTTAGCGTAGGACTTGGAGATGCATTATCACGTCTTGGCAAGAAGACTGTAATTGCACTCAGAGAGCCATCACTTGGACCTTGCTTTGGCGTAAAGGGCGGTGCTGCAGGCGGTGGTTATTCACAGGTAGTACCTATGGAAGATATTAACCTGCATTTTACTGGCGATTTCCATGCAATTACTTCAGCTAATAACTTACTTGCTGCCATTCTTGATAATCATATTCAGCAGGGTAATGAACTTGGAATAGATACAAGACAGATTGTCTGGAAACGTTGCGAAGACATGAACGACAGAGTTTTGAGAAACATTGTTGTTGGTCTTGGAAATAAGATGGATGGTTTTGTAAGAGAAGACCATTTTGTTATTACTGTTGCTTCTGAAATCATGGCTATTCTTTGTCTTGCTACAGACATGCAGGATCTGAAGAAGAGACTTTCTAATATAATTGTTGCTTATAATTATCAAGGTGAGCCTGTTACAGCTTCTGATTTAAATGCTGTAGGCGCTATGGCAGCTCTTTTAAAGGATGCTATTAAGCCAAACATTGTGCAGACACTTGAGCATACACCTGTAATCATTCACGGTGGTCCATTTGCTAACATTGCCCACGGCTGCAACTCTGTAAGAGCTACTAAGTCAGCACTTCATCTTGCTGATTATGTTGTTACAGAAGCTGGCTTTGGTGCTGATCTTGGTG
>JAZRKG010000006.1:0-13127 GCA_045646185.1 Butyrivibrio sp. | reverse complement strand
GGTCTTCGTGGCGTTATTGGTGCCGGAACAAACCGCATGAACATTTATACAGTTAGAAAGGCTACTCAGGGTCTTGCTAATTATATTAAGAAAAATGGCGGCGAGAAGAAGGGCGTAGCAATTTCTTATGACTGCAGACGTTTTTCTCCAGAGTTTGCTGATGAGACTGCAAGATGTCTTGCTGCAAATGGAATCAAAGCTTATGTATTTGATGAGCTCAGACCTACACCAGAGCTGTCTTTTGCTCTTAGAAAGCTTGGATGTATCGCAGGTGTAATGGTTACAGCCAGCCACAATCCACCAGAATACAATGGATATAAGGCATATTGGGAAGATGGCGCTCAGGTAACACCTCCTCACGATACAGGTATTATCGGTGAAGTTAAAGCCATCACAGATTATCACGAAGTTAAGACAATGTCCAAGGAAGACGCTATTGCAGCTGGTCTTTACGAGGTTATTGGTAAGGAAATAGATGATGCATACATGGTAGAGCTTAAAAAGCAGTGTATTCATCCTGAAGTTATCAAAGAAGTTTCTGACGATTTCAAGATTGTTTATACACCATTCCATGGTACAGGTAATAAGCCTGTAAGACGTATTCTTGATGAACTTGGATTCAAGAATGTATATGTAGTTCCAGAGCAGGAGCTTCCAGATCCTGATTTCACTACTCTTGATTATCCAAATCCAGAGGATCCAAAAGCATTTAAGCTTGCTCTTGAGCTGGCAAAGGAAAAGAAGGCGGATGTAGTTCTTGCTACAGATCCTGATGCCGACAGACTTGGTATCTATGCTTATGATACAAAGAGCGGCGAGTATGTTCAGTTCACAGGTAATATGTCAGGTATGCTTGTTGCTGAGTATATTCTTGAAGAGAGAGCAAAGACAGGTACAATGCCTGAGAATCCTGCTTTCGTTACAACTATCGTTACAACAAATATGGCTAAGCCTGTTGCTGAGAGCCATGGTCTTCACTATATTGAAGTTCTTACAGGATTTAAGTACATTGGTGAGCAGATTAAGCTTTTTGAGCAGAACAATTCTTACAACTATGTATTTGGTCTTGAAGAAAGCTATGGATGTCTTGCAGGAACACACGCAAGAGATAAGGATGCTGTTGTTGCAGTTCAGATGCTGTGCGAGCTTGCTGCATTCTACAAGAAGCAGGGCAAGACAGTATGGGATGCTATGGTAGATATGTATGAGAAATACGGCTACTATAGAGAAGGTCAGTACTCTATCACAATGAAGGGTATTGAAGGTGCCAAAGAGATAGCTGCTCTTATGGAGAAGCTTCGTAACAACCCACCTAAGGAGTTTGGTCAGTGGAAAGTTGAAGAGTTCAGAGATTACAAGACAGGCGAGACTATTAACATTGCAACTGGCGAAAAGGGTAAGACAGGTCTTCCAGAGTCAAACGTACTGTACTTTGCACTTGATAATGATGCATGGTGCTGTGCACGTCCTTCAGGAACAGAGCCAAAGATCAAGTTCTACATGGGCGTAAAGGGAACATCTCTTGAGGATGCAAAGGCTAAAGAAGCTGCTCTTACAGAAGCTGTAAAGGCTATTATTGAATAATCATTTTTTAGCTATAGTTAATATTAAGCCGGGAATAATCAGTTCCCGGCTTTACTATTAAATGTGTGGAGATATTATGGCAGAGATTAGTATCATAGTTCCTGTGTATAACACTGCGGCTTATTTGGATAAATGTGTAAAAAGCATCTTGAATCAGACCTTTAAGGATATAGAGATTGTTTTGGTGGATGATGGTTCCACAGATGGCATAAGTTCAGGCATGTGCGATGGCTATGCTGCATCAGATTCCAGAGTAAAGGTGCTTCACAAAGCAAACGGAGGTCTCATGAGTGCATGGATGGAGGGGGTAAAAAACGCAACTTCCAGGTATCTGTGTTTTGTGGATGGTGATGACTGGGTAGATTCTGATATGGTGGAAAAACTATACGCCAGGGCTTCTAACTCTTTTGACAAAAAAGAAATAGTCAGCAGCAGTTATGTCATAGAAAAGAATAATGAGTCCAAGAATATGGGACATGGTGCAGCTCCGGGAGTCTATGAAGGAGATGCTCTTGATAAACTAAAGGAAAAGCTTCTTGGCGAAGAAGTACGTCCTGTTATAATGTCCAGATGCATGAAATTGATTGATAGAAGGCTTATAGAAGATAATTTAAAGTACTGTGACACCAGAATAAGAATGGCAGAGGACGTAAATATTACATTGCCAGCGCTTCTTGACTGCGAAAGACTCACAATACTTGAAGATGGATATTTTTATCATTACAGAACAGTAGGAGACTCCATAGCCCATAAATACAATCAGGGACTTATGGACAACATTGATCTTGTTTATGTGACTTTTTCCCGAATTTACGAGGATAAGCATGTCTTTAATTACAAGCGGCAGATGGATAGGGAATATGTAAGGATGCTGTTTTTGGAGCTTAAAAATGAGCTCAGGGCAGGCTGGGATGGCTGCATAGACAGAGTAAATAAGGTCTTTAAGAGAATAGATGTAGAGGAGCGCATTTTTAACACTCCTGTGGAAGTATCCTCAAAAGCTAACAAACTTCTGTACAGATGTATGAAGAATCCAAGTGCTCTTAATGTAGCTATAACTTACATGATTCTAAAGCTATATGACAAGAAAACTAATTGATTACAGTGTGTTATAGATTTCCATAAGACTATCTAAAATCAGCTTTAGATCATATTTTTCAAGGACTGTTGTTCTTCCGTTATGACCAATCTGCTTTCTAAGCTCATCGGAGCTTAGAAGCAGGTCTAAAGCTGCCTCCAGGGAAGTTGCGTCCTTGGCGTTATATAAAACGGCATCACTATTAGATGCGTCTATCAAAATCTCTTTTGCAAAGCTTTGAGTATCCTCAGGATTAACATCACCGAATATTCCAAGACTATTATTAAAAATCTGCTGCATACCACCAACTGCTGTAACTGCGCAGGCACAGCCATAGGACATGGCTTCAATTGGAGATAGCGGCATTCCTTCAAAATATGAAGGAAGAACAAAAATAGAGCTGTTCTTTAGGAGTGAAATCTTGTCTTCTCCTTTTATCCAGCCAGGACAGCTTATGTAATCAGGGTGAGAGAGGCACTTATCTTTTAAATCAGCCTCTTCAAAAAAGCCTCCAAGTGTCAGCTTCATATCAGGATATTTGGAGTGAAGATGCTCTGCAGCCTCTATCAGCTCGTTTATACCCTTATCAGCACAGATCCTTCCCAGGAAAAGAAGATTCTGATTATTGTAGTCTTTTGCTTCAATGTCATAGTCAGGCACAATAACGCCGTTTGGTAAAAGATGTAGCTTATTCTCATCAATGATGTCATTAAAAAAGTCATAGAGAATTGGAGCTAAAACCAGGAAGGCATCACAGCTATTAAGTAGCTGTACCATTTTTTCTCTCTTTTTACCGGTCATGCTACCATAGAAACGTTTAACATCACCGCCATGCTGATGGATTACAAGCTTTTTGTGCTTTCTAAGAGCTGCCTTTATAAAAAAGCTTTTGCGGTAAAAGCTGGCGTCTGCAGCCATATTGACATGAACGATATCGTATTGTCCAAGAACAAGCCTGAATTGAATATAAGAAGAGATGGCTTTCATTAATTTGGCCAATTTACTGCCATCAACCATGGTTCCTATATATTTCAGCCCGACTTTTTTATCAAGGCCTGCCTTATAATAATTGTTGACTACGCCTGAGACGCCGCCCTGTACAGTGCGATCAGGGCCTACCATCAAAACCTTTAACATAATGTGTCCTTTACTTACTATTCATTAAGTAACCAGCAGTACGCTGCAGATTAACAATATTTTAAACCAACCAAACTATAGTTATTCTAACATTTGAGCCACTATAATGCTATAATATAAATGTTATGGGATTAAAAAGTGCGATAATTAAAACAATTTTATATGCAAAAAAGAATGGAGTTAAAGCGGCATACTATGCAGCCAAAGAACGGCTTGAGCTTCAGAAAAATTCAGTATACCAGTTTATACCTGTAAGCGATGAAACTCTGAGAAAACAGAGACAAAACTTTGAAGTATGGGCTGAAAGTGGCGATATACCGTTAATAAGTATAGTGGTTCCATGTTATAATACTCCGGAAAAATATCTCCGTGCGATGATCGAATCAGTTCAGGCACAGAGCTATTCTAAATTTGAACTTATACTGGCAGATGCAAGTTCTGATGATAATGTTGCAGGAATAATTGCAGAATACACTCAAAATGACGAGAGAATCAAATACAACCATCTGCAATTTAATGGCGGCATTTCAGAGAATACAAATGCAGCACTGGAGCTGGTTACAGGCGATTACACAGGTCTTTTGGACCATGATGATGTACTTACGCCTGACGCACTATATGAAGTGGCCTTTGTTATCAGGAAAACCTTGGCAGAGAAACGTTTGAAGGATGTTAAAGAGTGCCCGGTAAGGCTAATATACACTGATGAAGATAAGTGTGATGGTAATCAGACTTATTACTATGAACCAAATCAGAAACTTGCATTTAATTATGACTACCTGTTATCTAATAATTACATATGTCATTTTACGGTTATTCGTACAGATATAATAAAGGAGTTAAAGTTTAGAAAGGAATATGATGGAGCTCAGGACTTTGATATCATTTTAAGAGCTTCTGAAGGCTATGGAGAAGTGGTTCATATTCCAAAGGTGCTGTATCACTGGAGATGCCATGATGACTCTACAGCAGCCAACCCTGCGAGCAAAAAGTATGCTTATGATGCTGGAAGACGCGCTGTTTCAGACTTTTTACTCAGTAAAAACATACCTGCTGTAGTAACAGATATGCAGCATGTAGGCTTTTACAGAACAGACTATGACACAGATATATTTGATGCCAGGCCGGATATAGGCGTTGTTGGCGGAAAGCTGATAAATGCAGATGGCAGAATCGTTGGTGGTAATTATACAGAGAGTGGTGAAATATTGTATAATGGTTTGCAGAAAGGCTATAGCGGGGGATTTCTCCACAGAGCTGTTTTGCAGCAGGATACTGAGGCTGTTGATCTTAGATGTATGAAAATAAGACCGGAGCTTATGAGATTGTACAGGCAGCTGCTTGGAGTGGATTATAAAGATACAACCAACCCCAAGGTCTATTATGGTGAACAGGGAAGCAATGCCAGAATTACAGATAAAGGCAAAAAGATTGTAAAAAAAGATACTGGCACTATTGATAATGAATTATTAAATGAGTTGATAATTGCTGACAGTATTGCATTTTGCAAAGCTGCCAGGGAAGAAGGATATCTGATATTATGGGATCCACAGATAGAAAAGAAGCTGAAGTAACAATCGTTATTCCAAATTATAATGGCATAAAATATCTTGACGATTGTCTTAAGAGTATTAGAAAGCAGACGATTCCTGTACAGGTGATTGTTGTAGATAATGGCTCAGAGGATGGAAGTCAGAAGCATATTAAATCCAGGTATCCGGAAGTGAAGCTGATTGAGCTTGGTGTAAATACAGGCTTTGCTCACGGCGTGAATGTTGGAATAAAAGCAGCAGATACGGAATATATTTTTTTACTAAATAATGATACTGTCATTAAGGAAGACGCTACAGAAGAGCTTCTTAACGCAATCATGCGTTATCCAAAAGCTTTTAGTATAAGTGCCAAGATGCTGGCACTAAAAGGTGAGCACCTTATTGATGATACAGGTGACTATTACTGTGCTCTGGGCTGGGCCTTTACACAGGGCAAAGATTTAGACAGGAAGCTTTTTACCAAAAGAAAAAAGGTAACTTCTGCCTGTGCCGGAGCAGCTATGTATAAAAAGAGTCTTCTTGAAAAAGTGGGTGGTTTTGACGATGCTCATTTTTGCTATCTTGAGGATGTGGACCTTGGCTTAAGAGCTAGAATTGCTGGATATGATAATTATTTTGAACCAGCAGCCATTGTATATCATGCCGGTAGCGGAACCAGTGGCTCAAGACACAATGAATTCAAGGTAAAGTTGACAAGTGCCAACAATTTATACTTAATATATAAGAATATGCCGGTATTAATGCTGATAATTAATCTTCCATTAATTTTGCTGGGTATTATAATAAAACAAGTGTATTTTTCTAAAAAGGGATTGGGCAGCGCTCATGCAAAAGGGCTGGCCGATGGCTTAAAGAAGATAATCAGAAATTCTAAAAAACATGTTGGGGTTAGCAGTCACAATTTTAAATATTATGTTTTACTTCAATTTGAGTTGTGGATAAACTGCGTTAAAAGGATCGCAAGAGTATGATTAGAAACAACCAGTCACATCTTAATACGCTCCATGTAATTGGGGATGGCGTAATTATTGCGCTGTCTTATATTCTTGCGTGGTGGATCAGATTTGGACTTATGGGTTCAGGCCTTGTGGGTGGCCGTCTGTCCATGGAGCAGTATTTCAGATCACTGTACTTTTTGGTGCCAATATATTTGCTTTTATATAACTATTTTGATTTATATACTTCCAAGAGATCTTCAAGGATTGCATCAGAAGTTGCTAATATTGTCAAAGCCAACATAGTCGGCGTTATCGGTTACATCGTATTTGTATACGTAGTTCTTAAGGAAGTTCACTTCTCCCGATTAATGCTTTTGTTTTTTTTCGTAATAAATATTATTTTTACGTCAATTGTCAGGGCACTGCTGCGTAAGATACTCAGATTCGCAAGAAAAAAGGGTTATAACATCAAGCATATCCTTCTTGTGGGTTATTCTAGGTCTGCGGAAGCTTATATTATGAGAATGCTGGATAATCCTTCCTGGGGCTATGATGTAGCGGGTGTTTTGGATGATTTTGTTCCTGTAAATACTTCCTACCATGGGATAAAGGTTATAGGCAAGATCGATATGCTTCAGGAGCTTTTGGATAAAAACAGCTATGATGAAATAATCCTGACATTGCCGTTGGATCAGTATGAAAGCCTTGAACAGCTGGTTGCGATGTGTGAAAAGTCCGGTATCCACACAAAGTTCGTGCCTGACTACACCAGTCTTTTCCCAAGTAATCCTTATACTGAGGATATGCAGGGACTGCCAGTTATAAATATCAGATATGTACCACTTACAAATACAGTTAATAAAGCTGTTAAGAGACTTATGGATATAATAGGTTCACTGATAGCAATTATTATTTTCTCACCATTAATGCTGTACGCAGCAATAGCCATAAAGACTACCAGCAAGGGACCGATTATCTTCAAGCAGGAACGTGTCGGTATGCATGGCAAGCCATTTATGATGTATAAATTCAGAACCATGGAAGTTCAGACAGAAGAGACTGAGAAAAAAGGCTGGACTACCAAAAATGATCCTCGTGTAACAAAGGTTGGACGTTTCCTGAGAAGTACAAGTATTGATGAAATGCCTCAGTTCTTCAACATTCTGATCGGACAGATGAGCCTTGTGGGGCCAAGACCTGAGAGACCTCAGTTTGTTGAAAAGTTCAAGGAACAGGTACCTCGTTACATGGTAAAACATCAGGTTCGTCCGGGACTTACCGGCTGGGCACAGATTAATGGATTTAGGGGCGATACGTCTATCAGAAAGCGTATTGAATATGATATCTATTACATAGAAAATTGGACTGTGGGCTTCGATATAAAAATATTATTGGGCACATTCAGATACGGTTTTGTGAATAAAAACGCGTATTGATCGTACTTTGTGATAAACTTGTATAATTTTTGTTTTTGTGGCATTATAACTTAGTGGCACTTTGTATTTTTTATATGAGTTTAGTATGACTATGTATGATTGTGTCATCAGTTTTATTGGGGAAAAGGAGACTAGTTACAATGTCAAATAGACGTGATGATGACTACTATGAGAGAAGATCTTCCAGAGATTCACAGAGAAGATCCTCTGAGAGGAGAAGTCGAGATTACGACGACGATTACTATGATGATAGGAGATCTTCAAGGTCATCCGGCAGCAGAAGCTCTGGTTCCAGAAGAAGATCAGAATACGATTCAGATAGAAGAACAAGTTCTGGAAGACCTTCAACCAGATCAAAGTCCGGTTCAAGGAAAAAGAGTAAGAGAAAGAAGAGCAGCATCGTAATCCTATGCGTTGAGCTTGCAGTATTATTAGTACTTGGCGTTGTTGCATATACTCTTTTTGTAAAGATGAACGTTACCAAGGTTGGTAAGGTTGAACTTGATGAAACAGAGATTCAGCAGAGTATCAGTGAGACTGTTCAGACCAATGAATCCATGAAAGGCTACACCAATATAGCACTCTTTGGTGTTGACTCTCGTGAGGGACAGCTTGATAAGAATACACGAAGCGACACAATCATGATTGCTTCAATCAATAACGAAACAGGCGATATTAAGCTTGTATCAGTTTACCGTGATACATATCTGAACCTTAGTAATGATACATATTCCAAGGCAAATGCAGCATACGCAGCAGGTGGACCTCAGCAGGCTATCTCAATGCTCAACATGAACCTGGATATGGATATTGAAGACTTTGTTACAATTGGTTTTGATGGACTTATAGATGTTATTGATGACCTTGGTGGTGTAGAGATTGATGTTCAGGAAAATGAGATTTCTCACCTGAATAACTACCAGATCAGTATGGTTGGTAAGCAGAGTGGTACAAACGCAGCTGGTGAAGCTAATTATGTAGCTACAGCAGGCGTTGACTATACACCTGTTACTACAGCCGGAACACAGACACTTAATGGCCTTCAGGCTACAGCTTATTGCCGTATCCGTTATGTTGGTAATGACTTCCAGAGAGCACAGAGACAGAGAACTGTTCTTATGGCTGTTCTTGAAAAGGCTAAGACAGTATCTGCATCTAAGCTTGCGGATATTGCTGGTGATGTATTTAGCGAGACATATACTTCCTTTGATTTGGAAGAGATTATTGATCTTCTTGGCAATATTGCCAACTACAACGTAACAGGTAATGATGGCTTCCCTTATGAAGACTATCGTAAGACTGGAACACTTGGTAAAGCAGGTAGCTGTGTAGTTGCGTGGGATCTTACAGATAACGTTGAATGGCTTCATGAGTTCCTGTTTGATGAAACAGATTATGAGTGCTCATCTGATGTTCAGTCCTACAGTGATCATATCAAGAGTGTCGCTTCGCAATATACTTTGAATTGATAGTGACAAATAATAAAAAGAATGAGAGGCCAAGTATATTTTGGCCTCTTTTTTAAAAGAGTGGAAAAAATGTTTTCAGTAGATGTAATTATTCCTACCTATAAACCTGGAGCTGAGTTTATAAAGCTACTGGATATGCTTGAGAAACAGTTATATGCACCAAAGCATATTATCATACTTAATACTGAGAAAAAGTATTTTGATGATTTTTTATCAGAACATCCGGGATTTGAGGAAAAATATTCAAACGTAATAATAAAGCATGTTACAAAAGAAGAGTTTAATCATGGTGGAACCAGAAATGTAGGTGTTTCTTTATCGGATACAGACCTGTTTTTGATGATGACCCAGGATGCAATTCCAAAGGACAGCATGCTTATAACAAATCTGGTAAAAGCTTTTGAGGATGAACAGGTAGTGGCTTCATATGCAAGACAATATCCGCGACCTGAGTGTAATCTTACTGAGAGATATAACCGCAAGTTTAATTATCCTGCCGAGTCTCTTAAAAAGACACAGGCTGACGTATCAAAGCTTGGAATCAAGACTTATTTTTGCTCAAATGTATGTGCAATGTACAGAAGAGAAGTCTTTGACAAGCTGGGCGGTTTTATTGATAAAACAATTTTTAATGAAGACATGATTTATGCAGGTAGCGCACTTCAGTGTGGATATGCAGTATTTTATGCGGCAGATGCGGCAGTTGTGCATTCTCACAATTACACCTGTATGCAGCAGTTTCATAGAAATTTTGACCTTGGAGTATCTCAGATAGATCACCCTGAAATATTTGCAGGTCTTAAATCTGAGAGTGAAGGAATTGTAATGGTCAAAAGGTCAATAAGTCATTTTGCCCACATTGGCAAGCATTATCTGATACCTAGTTATGTGCTTTCCTGCGGTGCCAGATGGCTGGGGTACAAACTTGGAAGAAGCTATAAAAAACTTCCTAAGTGGTTTATTGGTATGTGCACCATGAATAAGACCTATTGGCAGCAAATTTGACAATTCAAAGAGAATAAATATATATTAGACTTTTGTATAAATCATAAGAGGTTAAAAAGGAGCGTATTATGTGCGGAATAGTTGGTTTTATAGGAAAAGCTCAGGCAGCACCAATACTTTTAGATGGACTTTCAAAACTTGAGTATAGAGGATACGATTCAGCTGGTATTGCTGTAAGAGATGGCGATGCAGAACCAGTTGTAGTTAAAGCAAAGGGAAGACTTAAAATTCTTGCTGAGAAGACTAATGATGGAAGCGCTGTTGTAGGTTCATGCGGTATTGGACATACTCGTTGGGCAACACACGGTGAGCCATCTGAGAACAACGCACACCCACACTGTTCAGATGATATGAACGTTGTAGGTGTTCATAATGGTATTATCGAGAACTATCAGGAGCTTAAGGATAAGCTTATCAGACATGGCTACACATTCTATTCTCAGACAGATACAGAAGTAGCTATTAAGCTCATTGATTATTACTACAAAAAGTACCAGGTAGGACCAATCGATGCTATTGCAAAGACTATGGTTCGTGTAAGAGGTTCTTATGCTCTTGCAGTTATGTTTAAAGATTATCCAGGTGAAATCTATGCGGCTCGTAAAGATAGCCCAATGGTTATCGGTGTTACAGGCGGAGAGACTTTCATGGGTTCAGATGTTCCTGCTATTTTGAAGCACACAAAGGACATCTATTACATTGGAAACCTTGAGATGGCTCGCCTTCGTGCTGGAGAAGTTACATTCTTTAACCTTGACGGTGACGAAGTACAGAAGGAAATCACAGAGATTAAGTGGGATGCTGATGCAGCTGAAAAGGGCGGATTTGAGCATTTCATGATAAAAGAGATTCATGAGCAGCCAAAGGTTGTAAGTGATACAATCAATTCAGTTGTAAAAGATGTTGATGGTAAGCCGGCTCTTGATTTTTCATCTGTTGGAATTACTGATGAAGACCTTAAGGGCGTTGATAATATTGTTATTACAGCCTGTGGCTCGGCATACCATGTAGGTGTTGTAGCACAGTATGTTATTGAAGATCTTACAAGAGTACCTGTAAGAGTAGAAGTTGCATCTGAGTTCAGATACAGAAATCCTATTCTTCCAGAGAACACACTCGTTGTTATTATCAGCCAGTCTGGTGAAACAGCAGATTCTCTTGCAGCACTTCGTGAGGCTAAGGCAAGAGGTTGTAAGACTCTTGGTATTGTAAATGTAGTAGGTTCTTCTATCGCAAGAGAGGCAGATTATGTGTTCCAGACTCTTGCAGGACCTGAAATAGCAGTTGCTACTACAAAGGCATATTCTACACAGCTTATTGCAGCATATTCACTTGCTATTGCACTTGGCAAGGCTAAGGGAACACTCGATGATGATAAGATTGTAGAACTTCTTACTGAGATGAGAACACTTCCGGATAAGATTGAAAAACTTATTGAAGAAAAAGACCGTATTCAGTGGTTCTCAAGTAAATTTGCCAATGCAAAGGACGTATTCTACATTGGGCGTGGTATTGACTATGCAATCTGTCTTGAAGGCAGCTTAAAGCTTAAAGAAGTAAGTTATATTCACTCAGAAGCATATGCAGCTGGTGAGCTTAAGCATGGAACAATTAGTCTTATAGAAGATGGTACATTGGTTGTAGGCGTACTTACACAGTCACAGCTCTTTGAAAAGACTATTTCAAACATGGTTGAGGTAAAGAGTAGAGGAGCATATCTGTGCGGAGTTACATCATATGGCAACTACAGCATAGAAGATACAGCAGACTTTACAGTATTTATTCCAAAGACTGATGAGCATTTTGCTACATCGCTTGCAGTAATACCTCTTCAGCTTATTGGATACTATATCTCTGTATCTAAGGGTCTTGATGTGGATAAGCCACGTAACCTTGCAAAGAGCGTTACAGTAGAATAATAATTTCACCTAAGATTGGGGGATTGAAGGATGGAATTAAATCTTTCTGATGGAGATATCAAGAGTTGGGAAGAAGTACAGCTTTTGTACAATTCTGCTCTTAAACAGATAAATACTAAAATAGAAATACTTAATGATGAGTTTCAGGAGGTTCACAGATACAATCCGATTGAACATACCAAATCCAGGATTAAAACTCCTGAAAGCATTGTTAAGAAGTTAAAAAGACATGGCTATGATTCTACTCTTGAGAACATGGTCAGATATGTCAATGATATTGCAGGTATCAGAATTATATGTTCTTTTACCTCAGATATATACAAAATTGCTGATATGGTCAGCAATCAGAAGGATATTCAGGTTCTGACCATAAAAGATTACATCATGAATCCTAAAAAGAGCGGATACAGAAGCTATCACATGATAGTTGCTATTCCTGTATATCTTTCAAATAAGATCATTGATGTAAAATGTGAAATTCAGATTAGAACAGTTGCCATGGATTTCTGGGCAAGCCTTGAGCACAAGATTCAGTACAAGTTTGAAGGAAGTGCTCCAGCGCATATTAACCAGGAATTATTAGAGTGCGCCACGATGGTGGCCAATCTAGATGCCAAGATGCTTAGTCTTAACGATGAGATTCTGGCTATTGGTGAACAGCAGCAACAACAGCAACATAAACAAGCCTGAAAATGAGGAGTGCCCAGACGCTGTCTCCAACGCCTGGGCTATTATGAAAAAATTATCTATCTTTTGAATTTAGTGTGTCGCGCATCTGCTTGACATGTATAAATAGTACCAATCAAATATGAACAAAGTATGAACAAGTTTTTAACAGAGCGTAAATCTATACAAAGACTTATTCGTTTTAAAAATATTCTTGTACAAAATACACAATGAGTGATAGGCTATACTAAAGAAAGACCGTTTTTCTTTAAGATATATTTAGTAAGATTTTTCATCATACACATATTCTGAAAAAAGAGGGGATGAAAGCTTATGTTGGGA
>JAZRKG010000005.1:0-2672 GCA_045646185.1 Butyrivibrio sp. | reverse complement strand
AGGTATCGGAAAAGAAGGATACTGATGTAGTTATTGAAGAGATTCCTGCTGAAAAGAAGGAAGCTAAAGAAGGCGAGGAAGCTAAGGAAGAAGAGGCAAAGCTCAAGATCAGAAGAAGACCTGAGCTCCTTAATGATACACATCCTCTTTGGGCTAAGACACCAAATGACTGTACTAAGGAAGAGTACCTTGAGTTCTATAGAACAGTATTCCATGATTACAAGGAGCCACTGTTCTGGATTCACCTCAACATGGATTATCCATTCAACCTTAAGGGAATTCTTTACTTCCCTAAGATCAATGCAGAGTATGAGTCTATAGAGGGAACAATAAAGCTTTATAACAGCCAGGTATTCATTGCAGATAACATTAAAGAGGTTATTCCTGAATTCCTGATGCTTCTTAAGGGCGTAATCGATTGTCCTGATCTGCCACTGAACGTATCAAGAAGTGCACTTCAGAATGACGGCTTTGTAAAGAAGATTTCTGATTATATTAGTAAAAAGGTGGCTGATAAGCTTGCAGGACTTTGCAAGACAGATAAAGAAAACTATGACAAATACTGGGATGACATCAGCCCATTTATCAAATATGGCTGCCTTAAGGATGACAAGTTCTGTGAAAAGATGAATGATTATATTCTTTTTAAGAATCTTGAGGGCAAGTATTTAACTCTTCCTGAAGCACTTCAGATTAATAAAGATGCTGAGGAGGCAGCAGAGACTGCTACAGATGAAAATGGCGAAAAGGTTGAAGCTGAGGTAGTTGATGCAGATGCTGAAAAGAAGGAAACAGAGGATGATAAGGATAAGGAACCAAGAATCATCTATTATGTAACTGATGAGCAGCAGCAGAGCCAGTACATTAACATGTTCAAGGCTCAGAAGATGGAAGCATTTATTTTAAATCACAACATTGATGTGCCATTTATGCAGCAGCTTGAATCCAAAAATGAAAATATCAGATTCCAGAGAATCGATGCTGATCTTACAGATACATTTAAGTCCAAGACCTCCAAGAAGGCTGAGAAGGAATTCGAGGAGAGCGCTACAAAGATTGCAGACAAGATGAAGAAGGCTCTTAAGAATGACAAGCTTGCAGTCAAGATTGAAAAGATCAAGGACAAGAAGGTTGCTTCAATCCTTACTGTTTCTGAAGAGAGCAGACGTATGCAGGATATGATGAAGATGTACCAGATTGGCGGTATGGGTATGCCAGGCATGGAAAATGAAGGCCAGACTCTTGTACTTAACGCTAATCATCCACTTGTACAGTATGTTATGGAAAATGGAGAGGGTGAGAACACAGAGATGATCTGTGAACAGCTCTACGACCTTGCAAAGCTCCAGAATGCACCTCTCGAAGCTGACGCTATGACAAAATTCATTCAGCGCAGCAACGAAATCATGATGCTCCTGACAAAGTAATTTTTCTATTATTCGCACCCCTGACTAGATGTCAGGGGTGTTTTTTACATTCTTATCAAAATATTAAAAAAACGAAATAAAAATATAAAATGTGGGATAATGCGAAGTTTTTCTGATAATATAAATGTGTGTAGTTATATCTAAATTAAGGAAAATCAAGAGTTTATATAGTTGCATTTGGCGTTCATTGTGGATGAATGGGAGAAAAAATGCTAAAGAAAAACAAGCCGTTGATGCCTCTTGTTGGCGTATGTGTATTTATACTTATTGTGGTTGGTATTGTTACTAGCAGCTATAAGCAAAGTGTGCTTTATGAGGCTAAAAAATATAATCTGTGGAGTCTGTTTTATATTGTGGCAGGAGGCGTTGATGACAAGATAGAGCAAAATTATGAGCTTATGTCAGGTTGGAGATATATTCTGGCACAGGGTGAACTTGATGAGAAGAGCTTTGCTGAATATATAGATAATCAGAAAGAAATCTGGGGCTTTAGCACCTTTTACTTTATTGATAACGAAAAATATTATACCTCTGAAGGCGGCGAAGGAGAATCCGCTAATGACAAGGCTAGTATTCAGGGAGCTGCCTACGCAGGGAAATATGTAATTGCAAGTGAAAAATCACCTGTAAGTGGTGAATTCGAGGATATGTACATAATTCCATTAACCGGTACATTTAATGGATTTGAATATAAGGCCATTGGCGTATCATATTCCAAATCGATTATGAAGGATATTCTTAATGATGGCGAATATGCGCAGTCCTGTGACCTATACGTAGTTAACCCTGAAACGGGCGACATTGTATTTCATTCCTTTGAGGATGCGATAAAATTTAATAATATTTATGAACACTTGGAGGATGCAGTTTTTCATGAATCTGGCTTTGAAACCTTTAAAGCTGCAATGAAAAGCAATGAGACCAAAGTAGAAGTGGCTACTATTGATTTTGTTGATTATTATGTTATATATCTTCCGGTGGGATTTGACAACCTTCAGCTTATTGTTCTTGCTGACAAAACGGCTACAGACGTGAATATGGATAGCGGTCAGTTGGAAAGCTCAGTAATGCAGGCTATCGTATTTTGTGTTCTTATTTTCTTTATCATATTCCTTTTGATAGAGCAGCGCCGGGTTGAGAAAAAGAGGAATGAGAATGAAATAAAGTATCGCGAAGCTGGATTTGATTCTCTGGTGGCACATACCAACAATGCCATTATTATGTATGATTTAAATACAGGAAATA
>JAZRKG010000004.1:0-1695 GCA_045646185.1 Butyrivibrio sp. | reverse complement strand
CATATAGGAAGCTGCTTTTTGCTCCAACTGCCAACGGCCATCTTTAAAAATACCGGATTAGGATATAGCAGCTCTAGCTCTGCTGTTTCCATGAGCAGATTATCCGTAACAGTTTCACGCTCTAAGTCCTCAGGAAGCTCTAGGAGGTCTAAGAGTGTGTTATCTTCCTTATACAGAGACAGCAAGTCCATTGTCGCTCTCATCTTGTACCTCCATTTCTTCTTTAAATCTCCATTCTACAGATAAATCAAGTCCAAACATGCTATTAGTTTTTTCCACGGACTCTTGCAAACTCTCCAGTGCTAAATCAGCCCATAACTTAATTTCTACATCATTAGACTCGACTTCTGCAGTAATAAGCCTCTCTTTTTTCTCAGTGTTTGAGTTAGGTATACCAAGATCTGAGCAAAATTTCTGTTCCCATTTTCTCATATCATCCATAATCATAGATACGATATAGGAATTTTTGAGATCCTGATTAAACATCATCCAATTAGGACTACCATCATCATTAAATAGGTTTTTATCAGGGAATACTGCGGGCTCTCCAGAAGCAATACTATCATACATTTTCTTGAACGTCTCAGCAGCATTCTTATTAGCAGATGCGAAAACATAAGCGAGCTTACTATTAAATAGGTTAGTTCCTACTGTCTCAGCACATAAAGCTAAGATATCAGCATAGAAATTAACTTTATCCATGATACCGCCATAATCTGGCATGAGTCTTATAATAGTACACTGTTTATCTATCTGAGGCTCTAAGATTCCAGTTAAAAGCGGATTAGCTATAACTGCGTGAGTAGGTTGATAGAATATGTTGTAGCCTTTTAAGCTGCATCCCTGAGGAATAACACCATATTTATTAGTGTTGACTACTGCGATATAACCCCAGCAGTAAAGCACATATAGAAAATAGTTCTTAGCCCATGTTTTAGGAAGTTTCCACTTAAATACTGCTATGGCCTTTTGCAAAAGATACCTCCTGAAATACCATTGAAGCCCAGTATCACTACAATGCATGGTAGATGGTGACATCATACTATTATATGCATTTTCGTGATCATAAAATACTGGTGCTCCATATCCAACAAAACCGGAAAAGTTATTGCCACTATTTTTACTCACCCTATATACCTCCTTTCTTGTAAGATTTTTTCTGCATTATGGCAAAAAGCCAAGGATATTTTCTAGCTGGTGACGGTGGCTGTGGTGGTGGTATTGGTTCACCTGAAAAGTAAACGTCAACATACACATTATTCCAGCTCTCATCATATATAATATGTATCTCCTGACTAACTGTAACTGCTATAGAGTAGTCGTGACTATCCCACACTCTAACATCATCCAGAGTTGCCCCAGGATCTGGAGTACAATATATGATTATCTCCTCACCATCAACCAGTGGTGGTACTACGTTTGTATATGCAGTTCCATCACCGCTTACATTTAAAAATACATTACTCATAATAGAATCCGCTGTTCAAATATGAAATAATTTTTGACATTTCAGTATCGGTACATGGTATAGCTGGATTTGCTCCCTCGCACATAATAAAGCCTGAAAGGGTGTTTAGCTGTACAGCCTTGCAAAGTGGCCTACCTCTGCTTGCTATATCATCATCTACTACAGTCAAGAATCTTCCTATTATATTCCATAGATTGTTGAAAGCAAAAGAGCCGTTTGAGCCTGAG
>JAZRKG010000003.1:0-9930 GCA_045646185.1 Butyrivibrio sp. | reverse complement strand
CTGCATTTTCTACAGCTTCGGTTGTATCAGTCTCTTCTACAGCTTCTTCAAAGCTCTCCTTTAATATTTTCTGAGCCTGCTTTCTTGCCTTCTTCTTTTTTACAGAATCAAAAGCTGGTGTCTCGTTAGTAACAGCAAGGAATACATCCTCAAGAGACTTAGTCTCAACATTCATGGAAATAACAGGAAGTCCAGCGCCAGCAAGTGCAAGAGCTATCTTGTTTCTGTTATCATCCTTTGAATCCTTTGTCTCAATCTCTACCAAAAGTGCACCCTGCTCATCTTTACTGTCAGCAAAATTCACACTACTAATGATATCAAGGTCTTCAAGGGCCTTCTCAATATTCTCTTTTTCGCCAAGAATAGAAATCTTAATCTTCTGATTTCCATTGTATTTTCCTTCAAGCTCTGAAGGAGAACCGCTCTCAACAAGTTTTCCATGTGAAATTATTATGATCTGATCACAAACTTCGCTTATTTCAGAAAGAATATGTGAACTAAGAATTACAATGTGATCATCCTTAAGACTTCTGATGAGCTCTCTGATTTCAATAATCTGCTGAGGGTCAAGACCAACAGTAGGCTCATCCAATATAATTACTTCAGGTAGTCCGACAAGTGCTCCGGCAAGTCCAACTCTCTGTTTATAACCTTTAGAAAGGTTTTTGATCATACGCTTTCCATAATCGCCAATCTTAGTCATACTCATAATTTTGGCTAACTGGTCGCGTCTTTCCTTCTTTGGAACCTTTTTAAGCTCTGCTACAAAATTCAGATACTCGTTTATAGTCATATCCATATAAAGAGGTGGCATCTCAGGAAGATAACCAATATTCTTCTTTGCAGCTTCTGGCTCTTTTAAAATGTCAAAATCATCGATAGTAACACTACCGCTTGTGGCTGCGATATAGCCAGTCATAATGTTCATGGTTGTAGATTTACCTGCACCATTTGGTCCCAAGAATCCATAGATTTTGCCTTTTTCAAAGGTATAGGACAAATGGTCAACGGCAATGTGATCGCCATAAACTTTGACAATATCATTTACCTTAATCAAAACTTTATTACCTCCAAATTAAATTTATATGAGGTTGTTTCCCCGCATATACCTATCTGTAGGCATAAACATACCCTCCACAGCATTAAATTCTAATACCATGGAGGGTCTGTGTTGTGTTTATTTATGAAAAAAACTGTGAATTTTTTATGTTACTTTCCAATTATTCCAATATCATTATTCATTTTCCGGAACAACTTATTCACTGAACGCCTGTGGATCCGAAACCGCCTCTGTCCTTGCCTTCGAGATGCTCATGCTCCTCGAAAACAATCTTTGGCTGGTTTTCAATTATTCTAAACTGACAAATTCTGTCATTGAAAGAAATGTGAGTATCTCTCATAGCCATTACCGGCATAAACCACTGATCATTATCTCCGCTATAAGAGCCGTCAATTATGCCCATATGATTTGTCTGTATGATTCCAAATTTCTTAAAAGTAGAGCTTCTTGGTACAACATGAGCTTCATACCCTTCAGGGAGCTGCATTGCAACTCCTAGTGGAACAAGATGGAATTCACCCTCTTTAAGATCAACATCTTCTGCACTTCTAAGATCAATCCAGTCAGATTTGCCATCGATGTAATCAAGCTTTTCGATTTTGTCATTGAAATATTTAATTTTAATAGTCTGTGTATTCAAAGAACCATCCTCCAACATTAAATCCTTTTATAAATCCTTACCATAATAACATAGTATAAGCTTATTTTTAAACAAGGATTCAAAAGATGGCGAAAATTAACGATAAATTGTATAATTAATATGATATTATGCAGGAGGAAAGACTATGTGGGCATATGAATCAAGCTTTTATCAGATATATACACTTGGCTTTTGCGGAGCTCCTTTTGAAAACGACGGAAAACTTGAGCATAGAATACTCAAAGTAAAGGACTGGATTCCTCATTTTGAAAAACTAGGTGTCAGAGCCATTATCTTTAACCCCATATTTGAATCAGACACTCACGGCTATAATACCAGAGATTATGGCAAAATCGACGTAAGGCTTGGAACTAATGCAGATTTCAAAAAAGTCTGCTCTGCTCTTCACAAAAAGAATATCAAAGTTGTTCTGGATGGCGTATTTAATCATGTAGGACGCGGATTCTTTGGCTTTCAGGATGTACTTCAAAAAAGATGGGATTCCGCCTATAAAGACTGGTTCCATATAAGCTTTGATGGAAATAGTAATTATAACGACGGTCTATGGTATGAAGGCTGGGAAGGTAATTTTGACCTGGTTAAACTCAATCTTCAAAACGAAGCCGTTGTCAGTTATTTGCTGGATAATGTAAAAAAATGGATTGAAGAATATAATATTGATGGATTAAGACTTGATGTTGCTTATTGCCTTGATCCTAATTTTATCAGGAAGCTTCGCAATTTCTGCAAAGAAATCAAACCGGATTTTTATCTTGTAGGTGAAATGATTGGCGGCGACTACCGCAAAGTAATGGGCGGTGACCTTTGCGATTCTGCCACAAACTACGAATGTTACAAAGGCTTATTTTCAAGCTTTAACAGCCTGAATATGTTTGAAATCGTGCATTCTCTTTTAAGGCAGTTTGGACCAGAACAGTGGACGCTTTATAAGGGCGAGCACCTGCTCTCTTTTGCCGATAACCATGATGTAACAAGGCTTGCCAGCGTATTAAATAACGAAAAACATATTAAGCTTTTATATACTCTGATGTTTGGTATGCCTGGAATTCCATGCGTTTATTATGGTAGCGAATGGGGAATTAAAGGAAACAAATCAGATGGAGATCCTGCTCTTCGTCCATGCCCGGAAAAAACTGAATGGAACGACATTACAGATCATGTATCCAAACTAATGCATATCAGAAATGGCAATAATGCCTTAAGCTACGGCGGCTTTAAGTCACTTGTTTTAACAAACAGGCAATGCGTAATCGAAAGAGAAAGCGATTCTGAAAGAATACTGATATGTATCAATGCTGATGAAAATGAATACACTGCCGGTGCAGATTACAGAGCTGGCGAAGCAACAGATCTTTTGACAGATAAAAAGGTAGATTTCGGCGGCGGACTAAAAATGCCGGCAATGTCCTCTATGATATTAAAAATCTAAAAAAAGAATTGTCTGTGCCCTTCCCATGACATAATAAAATCCGGCCCTTAGGCCGGATTTTATATCAGTAAAAATATAAAGTTTTTTTATACGCTAAAGTCAAATTTCTGTCCTGGAATTGATAAATCTTTTGCTTCAATGGAATCCCAGTCAACATTCTTAATAGCTTCCAGGAGTTCTTCAATACTTCCGGCCTTAACAGTAGTTGTCTTCTCATTTCTATTTTCTTTTGCTCTTTCTACCCGTTTTTCTACAAGTTCCTGAGCTTCTTCTTTCTTTTTAGCCTTTGCTTCTTCTTCTGCCTTTTGAGCTTTTTCTTCTTTTACTTTTTCAGCATATTCAGAGTTTCTTTCACTGATCTGTCGAAGCTGTGCAAAGAATTTAACATTACCCTCTGCATCGATAGATATTCCTATATTGGTAACCTCTGAATCAGGATTTTCTTCTGCAAGTTTTTCCTTTAATTCATCAAGCTTTCCTGTTGATTCGTCAATGAGATTCATGTATTTTTCTTTTGTTTCTTCATCAGCAGCCATAGCTTCCAGTGTGTCAGGATCAAGTAATACACTATATTCCTTTGTGCCTCTGTTTAAATATTCCTGAGCTTCTTCTTCGCTTGAATAATTAGCTACAAAGAAATCCATATTGCTATATTTTTCTTTAAGTTCATTTAAAAGATTCTGAGCTGCTTCGCTAAGCTCTACTCCTTCTGCAACTCCGGAATTAGAGGTAGCGTTGTTAGATGCAATATATGCATCTTTCTTTGCTCCGGCTATTTCTTTTGCATCATTTTCTTTTTTTACATCACGAACTTTTTCCTTGAATTGTTTATTGGACAGCGAGTTAACCATTGTCTGGTTCTGATAGGCATTAAACCCATTGATATTAAAGCTACTCATAGACATTTCCTCCTTGAAATAATCCGAAATCCTTTTCTTTATATGAAACTAGCAAATAAATCTATCAATTAACCTTAGGATTCATTAAATTAATAGTTATCTATTCATACTATCGGCATAATTTTAAATATCTTTAGTCTTTTATAAATATTATTTATAAAGTCAACCAAAAAGCACCAACTATAGTATCTATAATTTTATTATTACAGAAAACTATGGTTGGTGCTTTTTTAGAAAATAATTATTTAGTTAATACCAGTAACCTTGTAATCCTTTGCTTCAACTGCTGTTTTTAAAACATCATCAGCTACATCTGAACTCAAAGTAACAACAGCCTTTCCATCCTTGTGGCTGACAGCTGCTGCTTCAACTCCCTCTATTGCCTCAAGAGCCTTTTTTACAGAAGCCTCACAATGCTCACACATCATTCCTTCGATTGAAATTGTTTTATTCATTTTATTATCCTCCATTTTTTTATCCATAACCTGAATATTTTCAGGAAATAAATTCTTTCCTTTAAGCGGCTTATCTTTACTATCATCAAACATATTGAAAAGATTCAGTCTAAGAGCATTTGATACCACACAAAAGCTGCTAAGACTCATGGCAGCAGCACCAAACATTGGGTTGAGTGTCCATCCAAAGGCATGAATGTAAGCTCCTGCCGCAAGTGGGATTCCAATAATATTGTAAAAGAATGCCCAAAACAGATTTTCGTGTATATTCTTTAGCGTCGCTCTGCTAAGCCTGATTGCTGCTGCAGCATCTCGAAGTGAATTCTTCATAAGAACCACATCAGCTGCATCAATGGCAACATCTGTTCCTGCACCAATAGCAATACCTATATCAGCTCTTGTAAGAGCAGGTGCATCATTTATGCCATCTCCGATCATTACAACCTTGCCCTTTGATTTAAGTTCTTTAATAACAGACTCTTTACCATCTGGCAATACTCCGGCAATTACTTCGTTAACCCCTGCCTCACTACCGATGGCAGCTGCAGTTTTTTCATTATCGCCAGTAAGCATGACAACATGCATGCCCATATTTTTGAATTCTTCAATTGCTTTTGCACTGTCACTTTTAATTATGTCAGCAACAGAAATGATTCCCATAAATTCATTATCTTTTGCAAAAAACAGCGGTGTCTGGCCTTTATCTGAAAGCTCATCAGCTTTGGATAATATATCTCCTGACAGCTTGAGAATTCCGCCAATATATTTGGAGCTTCCACCTATAATCTTATGACCGTCAATAACAGCAGACAGTCCGTTACCAGGAAGAGCTTCAAAATCAGATGTTTCAAGAACCTTTGTATCATTATTCATTGCAAAGTCTATTATCGCAACTGAAAGCGGATGTTCACTCTTACTTTCAAGGCTCGCAGCATAGCAGACCAGCTGCTCTTTTGTATAATTTCCAAATGGAATTACTTCTTTTACTACCGGTTTTCCTTCCGTAATTGTTCCGGTTTTATCCAGAGCAATAATCTGAGTTTTCCCGGTTTCTTCCAAAGAAACAGCCGTTTTGAACATTATTCCATTTTTGGCGCCCATACCGTTACCAACCATTATGGCAACCGGGGTTGCAAGTCCTAAAGCACATGGGCAGCTTATAACAAGTACAGAAATCGCTCTGGCAAGAGCATATCCAAAGGTCTGTCCTACCAGCATCCATATAACAAAAGTAATAAAAGCAATTATAATAACTGAAGGAACAAACACGCCAGATACCTTATCAGCAATCTTGGCAATAGGTGCCTTAGTTGCAGCTGCGTCACTAACCATTTGAATAATCTGTGACAAAGTAGTATCTTCGCCTACCCTTGTTGCTCTGCACTTCAAAAAGCCTGACTGATTTAATGTAGCAGCGCTGACCTGATCGCCTTCTGTCTTATCAACCGGAATACTTTCTCCTGTAAGGGCCGCTTCATTAACAGCACTGTTTCCTTCAATAACAACGCCATCAACGGGAATGTTTTCACCAGGTCTTACAACAAATATATCTCCTGCTACAACCTCATCTATGGCTACTTCCGTTTCCTTATCATCTCTAAGTATATTAGCAGTCTTTGGAGCAAGCTTCATAAGGCTTTTTAAGGCATCTGTCGTACGACCCTTTGAAATTGATTCAAGAAGCTTTCCAACAGTAATCAGAGTCAGTATCATGGCAGCTGATTCAAAATAAAACTCATCCATATACTGCATTACTGCTTCGCTATCACCTCTAAGCTGAGCATCTGTCATCATAAACAGAGCAAAGGTGCTATAGATAAAAGCTGCTGAAGAACCAAGTGCTACCAGTGTATCCATATTTGGAGCCCTATGATAAAGACTCTTAAAGCCGCTAATAAAAAATCTCTGGTTAATTATCATGACTATTATAGCCAGCAGCATTTGCACAAGACCCATAGCTACGTGGTTTCCTTCAAAAAAAGAAGGAAGAGGCCATCCAAACATCATATGGCCCATTGAAAAATACATTAAAACAAGTAAAAACACTAAAGAAACTATGAGTCTTTTCTTTAATAAAGGACTGGTCTTGTCCTGTAAAAGCTCTTCCTGAGAGGAATAATCAGCTTTTTTAGCATTTTCTTTTTTATCATTTATAAGCGATGCTCCATAACCAGCATCTTCTATGGCTTTTATAATTTTCTTTGGATCTGCCGATCCTTCAACACCCATAGAATTGGTCAAAAGGCTGACCGAACAGGAGGACACTCCTTCAACCTGATTAACAGCCTTTTCAACCCTGGCCTGGCAGGCGGCACAGCTCATTCCTGTAACTGCATATTTTTCCATTTATTTTCCTTCCATAACGTCTTAACTAATAGATGTCACCTTAAAATCAACGCGCTCAACTGCCATCTTAAGCTCGTCATCCTCTACCTCACGGTTAAAGGAAACTACAGCCTCATTATTTGCAAGGTCAACCTTTGCAGAAACACCATCAAGCTTATTAAGTGATCTTTTAACACTGTTTACGCAATGATTACAATGCATACCTTCAATCTTGATAGTCTTTGTGCCAACGATTTCTCCATCAAGTTCCTTATCAGGCTCATTGAATTCATCAGAGCCTCCACCACCACAACAAGCTCCTTCACCTTTCATATGAGAATAAGCATTTTGGGCTGCCAAAGCCACGATAATTACTAAAACTATTACAACAATTGCTGTTGCCATATTACACCTCCATATTTCTATTTCATAAGCTTCTGGATAGTCTCCACAAGTTCATCCAATGTTTCGTCATTGCCTTCTTTTATATCTTCCTTTACACAGGACTTGATATGATTTGCCAAAAGAACTTTTGAAAAACTATTGAGAGCACATTTTGTAGCTGTTACCTGGGTCAGCACATCAGGACAATATGCATCCTTTTCAAGCATACCCTTTATGCCTCTTATCTGACCTTCAATACGATTAAGTCTATTAATAAGATCTTTGTATTCCTTATCAGTCCTGACCTTCGTTCTGCCAGACATAGCTCCTTCAATATTTTCTTCAGCTCTTTCATGACAATGACAACATTTTTTCTCAGCCATAAAAAATCTCCATAAACCAAAAACAACTATTACAAAATCATAATATACCCCCCAGGGGTATATGTCAAATCTGTTTTAAGAATTAAAATTAAATTTTTTTAATTTGTAAGCGTTTTCACAGAAAATTCATATTTACTTTCCTCTGATAATTTGATATAGTAATCATGTTCGCGTTTAACAAACAACAAAATACAGACAGAATAGTCAGAATCGAGGGGGAAAAGAGATTATGACAGCGATGGCTTACGGAATGAAAGTACTTGCAGCACAGGTTAGAGAGGCAAATGAAAAAAAAATTGCCAAGCCTGATTTTTCAAAAAAGACTGAAAAAGGCAAAACAGAAAGCTTTCCAAAAAATCTTAAGGTTGTTTAATTACAATCCAATTATAAGTAAAGAGCATACCTCATAAGGGTATGCTCTTTTATGTTGCTGATATTTATTTTGAAAAATTTAATTTATCTGATATCCTGCGGCATTTAACAGCTGCAATGCTCTATCAAACTTATCTTCTTTTACCAGAATATAATCCGTATCGAAAGTAGATACAACAAAAATTCCAATAGTGTTATCTGCCAGAATCTTGGCAATTGGTGCCAGAATTCCAATAAGTGAAAAGTCCAGCTGGCCATCAATTCTAAAGCCTTTAAAGCCATCTTCTCTTTCAGTAATATTGGAAGGCACAAGAGAGGTTTCACAAACTACTGATATCTCATCCTTAGTTTTGCCAACAAATAAAATATTGTCGTTTAAATTGATTTCAGATACATCTTTAACTTTACATACAGTCAGGTTTTCGTCTAATTTTCTAAGTCGCATATGACCCTCCCTAAAATATAATGAATCCTTAAATCACAATATACTATTTTTAATTAGAAGCTGGAGAAGGAAGTCCAAATTCTTCCGGCAAAAATCTTGGACATACATTTTCTTTAGTTGCAATTACAGATGCTGCAAGTCTTGTGCCTATCTCGCAGGATTCGCGAAGGCTCTTTCCGTAGGTAAGACCCATAGCAACACCGGCAAAGAAAGAATCTCCTGCGCCAGTAGTATCAACTACAGTTACGTGCTTTGATTCAACAAAGCCTGATTCTCCATCGCAGGTAGCATATACAGAGCCCTTATCTCCCATTGTAACGATCATCTTTGGAATCTGTGCGAGCTTTATCTTCTGAACCAGAATCTGTTCAAGCTCCTCCGGAGTCTTTTCATCATATATGTCAGAGAAAAAGATACCGGCTTCCTGCTGGTTACAAACAAAGCAGTCTGTATTTTTTAGAAGGTCTCTTCTCTCAACTGCAATAGTCATGTTAGATACAGCAGAATATACCTTTTTATTGTACTTTTCTGCCAGTGCAAATACTCTTTTTAAAATTTCTTTTTCCAGATCAAATTCTATAATAATGCTGTCAGCATCCTTGAAAATCTCATCACCGTGTTCATCCAAAATATCTGCAATCTCACTAAGATCCGGTCTTTTAGAAATAGATGCAACAACATCGCCAGAGTTATCAAAAATTGCCAGCCATGAACCAAGGCCGTCCTTAGTAGTTCTGATATAATCAGTGTTAACCTTGTGGTTCTTTAACTTTTCTACTACATCAATGCTGATTCCGCTTTCGTCCACAACGCTGACAAAAGTCGGTCTAAGCTCGATATTGGCAATATCCTCAGCAATATTACGGCTTACGCCTCCATGCACCTGCATAACTCTGCCAACATTACGTCCATTTGGCATATACTGCATCAAAGGATATCCTTTGATGTCAACAAATATTGCACCTATTACAACAATTCCCATATTTATAAACCTTTCAAAACACAAAACAAAATATAATCAAACTCCAAGATGCTTAACAGATAAATATGTTGGAAGTCCGTCTTTATAAGCAATTACAGGCTCGCCCTGAATAAGAGGTCTGGCGTACTCAAGGAATTCTTTTTCTACATCATTACCAGCATCATTGATCCAGTTATCAGGAACTTTCTTTTCCTGATTGGCAACCATTTTAACATCGCAGGTATCATAAGAAACTGAGTATGAACCATCAGTATTTTCATTTCTAACAACAATTGTCATAAGCTCGCTCTTTCCTTCAAGAGCAACCTCTACAGCTTTGCTTCCAAGCTGAACAGATTCATCAAGATCTGTAAGAGATGACATATGAGCTGCACAGCGCTGAAGGACATTTAGCTCTACTGCTCTGACCTTACAGCCGATCTTTTTGTGAACCAGATTTGCAAGGTACTTACCGGCACCACTAAGCATAGCGTGTCCAAACTGATCTTTTACAGCACCAGCTGCGCTTACATAAGTACCATCCTGATAATGAATA
>JAZRKG010000002.1:0-15547 GCA_045646185.1 Butyrivibrio sp. | reverse complement strand
GCTACGATCCGACTTAGTAGCTGTAAGTATGGCTTTTTCTACTTCCTTAGCTTATGCACTTTCCAGAAAAGATCTTCCTTGCAGAAAGTTTTTTACATTACTTTTGGTGTTTACAATGTGGTTTTCTGCTGGAATGATTCCGTTTTATCAGACTATGCGTGTATACAAGCTAATAGATAGTTACTTTGGAATAATGATTGGATTTGCAATTAGCTCCTATAACGTTGTTATTTTAAAGAGTTTTTTCGAACAGGTCCCGATAGATTTCGAGGAGGCAGCAAAGATTGATGGCGCTGGAACTTTTAAGATTTTCTTCCAGATTTTTCTGCCGCTTTCCAAGGCTGCGCTTGCTACAGTGGGATTATTTTATGGAGTATCAAGATGGAATGGATATTTTTGGGCTTCAATCTTATTTAAGACAGAGGCAAAACAGCCATTACAGGTGATTTTAAAGAGAATGTTGGTGGAGCAGCAGCTTTTCCTTACGGAAATGGTAGCAGCCGTAACACCAGAAACAGAGGCTGCATCAACAACAATTTCATATGCAGTAATAGTAATATCTGTTTTACCAATGATAGTTGTTTATCCATTTATCCAAAAGTATTTTAAAACCGGAGTTACTTTGGGTGGTGTTAAGGGATGATTAATACGTAGTCTGCCGCATAAAGCGGTTCATATAAGAAAGAGAGGGAATCAAATGAAAAAGGTTACAGATTTATCAAAAAGAGTTGTGGCAACTGCTCTTACTGCAGCTATGACAATGAGTGTTGCAGCTTGTGGAAGTGAGGGTACAAATGATCAAACTGATGTGGCGGTAAGTGATGAGAGTGCGCAGGTAAAAGAGGAATCAGGTAATGATAATACTACTGGGGAAGTAGTAGAGCTTACTGTTCATGGAATCTATAATGGTTCAGTTACTGATTACACATTACCTGTTATTTCCATAATTCAGGAAAACGTTGGAGTGCATCTTACTAATACAGTTGCTTCAACAACAACAGATGATGATCAGGTATGGACATTGATGATGTCTAGTCCTGATACAATGCCTGATATCATCGTGTCACCTTCCATGGAAAAAATGGAAAAGCTTGGAACAGACGGTGGATTGATTGCACTTGAAGATTATCTTGATGAGTACGCACCAAATATTGTTGCAGCATTTGAAAAGTATCCTGAGCTTAAATCTGCATCAACAGCTTCAGATGGACATGTTTATGAAATCTGTGGAATGAAGGAAATGTCATCCAGCTTTACATATGTTATAAGGCAGGACTGGCTTGATGCACTTAATCTTGAGATGCCAGACACATTAGATGAATTACACGATGTACTTTATGCTTTTGCTACTGAGGACCCTAACGGAAATGGTCAAAACGATGAGATTCCGGTTTATTCAAGATGGGGCTCTGATGGTTCTTTTACAGATCAGATGCTTGGACTTTGGGACTCTGGTGTTGGCCTTATGGTAAGGGATGGCCAGGTGGTGTTTGATCCATTGGAAGATAACTTTAAGGTTGGTATGAGTAATCTCATTGAATGGTATGCAGAAGGTCTTATTGATCCAGAAGTTTACACAAGAGAAGACGCAAGAAACGTGTTACTTGGCGAAAATAAGGGTGGCTTTACGATTGACTGGCCAGCATCTACAACAGGATATAACTCAAGTCTTGCAGAGCAGATCCCAGGTTTTAACAATGTTGTAATGGGGGTCCCTGCTGATCAGAATGGAAACCGCTATATGAAATATAAATCAGTTCCATATGCAGGAGTCGGTATTTCCACTAACTGCCAAAATATAGAGGCTGCTTTAAAGCTTATTGATTATATGTATTCAGAAGAAGGTCAAATACTTCTTACATATGGTATTGAAGGTGAAACATATACAGTTAATGAAGATGGAACATATGAATTTACTGAAGAAGCAAAAAATACTGAAGGTGGCTTGACTGCAGCAAGAGATCAGATTGGTTGCATTAACTGGCTTGGAGGTATTGATCCAGTAGAACTTGAGCTTGCAATCGCTACTAATCAGGAGACTTTGGATGGTTACACAATGTATGCTGAACATACAGAATGGTATCCTACTGATCAGTATGCAAACTATAACTTTAAATATACTGCAGAGGAACTTCAGGAGATCAATAATCTTCTTCCTGGTATTAAGACTTTCGTTCAGGAAAAATGTATGAGCTGGATTCTTGGAAATGGCAATTTCGAGAATGAATATGATTCATTTGTAGAAGAACTTAAGAGCCGTGGAATTGATAGAGTAATTGAAATTTCACAGCAGGCTTATTCAAGAGTTCAGTAATGACAATGGCTGCTCTGTTTTAATATGGAGCAGCCATATTTTGCCTAAGGAGATAGAAATGTTAGATATTCTCAAAAAAAACTATCATCAGAGCTATGATATGCTGCACGTTGGTACTTGCAAAAAAAGAGCCTATTATATTCCATTTTCTCGTGTGCAGAATCCGTATAAAAGTCGGAATGAATCAAAGTGCTTTATCTCGCTAAATGGAAAATGGAAGTTCCGGTTTTACGAGTCTGTTTTCGATATAGAAGAAAGCTTTTTAGAAAGATCAGATCTTTTTTCAAAAGAAATAAATGTTCCAGGGGTTATTCAACTTCAGGGATTTGATAGCCCTGCTTACATCAATTACAGATACCCTATACCATTTAATCCTCCTTATGTTCCTAATCAGAATCCAGTGGGTGTTTACTTTAAATCTATCAGTTTGGAAAAAAAAACAGATAAAAAATACTATTTAAATTTTGAAGGAGTAGACAGTAGCTTTTATTTATATATAAACAAGAAATTTGTTGGGTTCTCCGTTGGGTCGCATCTGATGAATGAATTTGATGCAACAAAGTATTTAATCGATGGAGAAAATGAAATAGCAGTTATTGTATTGAAATGGTGCGTGGGAACATATCTTGAATGTCAGGACAAATGGAGAATGTCAGGTATTTTCAGAGATGTATATTTACTAGAACGCAGCAGTGGAGGAGTAGTTTGGGATTACAAAATTGATACGACCATTAAGAAAAATAAAGCACTAATAACGGTATGCCTTGATACAATAGGCAGAACTGTTGGAAAAGCAATGCTTATTTCGGATGAGAAAAATCCGAAATTGATAAATTACAAAGAATTCTCTGGAAATACCAAGATCGCTTTTGAAATAGATAAGCCACATCTATGGAATGCTGAAGATCCATTTCTATACAAATTGATTATAGAGACAATGGATGAAACTATCGGAGAGGAAATAGGGCTAAGGGTAATAGAAGTTAGAGACAATGTATTTATGATTAATGGGGTGCCCGTAAAACTAAAGGGTGTCAACAGACATGATTTCTCTTTTGAGAATGGAATGACGGTGACTATGGATGAGATGGAAAAAGATATTAAGCTCATGAAAAGTCTTAATGTAAATTCTATCAGGACTTCTCATTATCCAAATGATCCGAGATTTCCAAGGTTGTGTGACCATTATGGAATATATCTGATAGATGAAGCTGACATGGAGAGTCATGGAAGTGCAGACGGAACTGAACTTGTTGCAGATGGCAAGAGCTACGTAAATGGGATTGCCAATGTAGTGACTATGAAGGAATTTAGAAAATCCATCATGGACAGGGTAGAAAGCCTTTATATCAGAGATAAAAACAGGCCTTCTGTTATCTTCTGGTCTCTTGGAAATGAATCTGGATATAGCCAGAATATGTGTGATGCTGGCAAGTGGCTTATGGAGACAGATCCGTCCCGAATAGTTCATTACGAGTGTACAACTTTGCGAATGCCTGGGCAGGATGATGTAGAGGATCCTTTTGAAATCAAATCTCGCATGTACCCTTCTTTTCAAGATATGAGAGACCATCTGATATTAGATGGACGACCTTTTTTCTTATGCGAGTATTCACATGCTATGGGGAATGGCCCAGGAGATTTGGAAGATTATTGGGACATAATCTATTCAGACGACAGATACATAGGTGGATGTGTTTGGGAGTGGAATGAACATGGAATTCTGGCTGGCATAGATAGGGATGGAAAAAGAAAATTTCTTTATGGCGGAGATTTCCAGGAAGGTATACACGATGGGAATTTCTGTATTGATGGCCTTGTATCACCTGACAGAAAGCCCAATCCTGGAGCCTATGAAATGAAGAATGTCTATAGACCCATGAGAATATCCGGAAAAAGTATGGGAAAGCTCACACTGAGAAATTGCCTTGATTTTACAAATTTAAAACAAATATATAGATGCACATGTTTTATTGGCTTTGATGGGATATTAAATCTATCAGCTGAAGTAAATGTGGATATTGAAGCGCATCGTTCTAAAAAAGTCAATTTAAAAGAGTTGTTTGACGTGGAAATATTCGAAGGCCATGAAAACGAAGATATACACGCTTTATTTGTTTTATATTCTAAAGATGCGGTTTTGAGCAGTGACTGTTTAACATTGGAAAACGAGAGTATTGCAGGTATAGAACAGATTTGTCTATATAGCAGGACACGAAAGAGACGAGCTGAGAGTGAAGATACTATAACTGATAAAGCATTAAAATATACAGATAATGGCTCTTGTGTAACTGTTTACAACCATTCTTTTGAATATACCTATGATAAAAAAACCTGTCTTTTTTCATCTCTTATAAAAAATGGGGATGAATATTTAGATTCGTCTATGACTTTAGAAATCATGAGAGCATATATCGATAATGATATTCTTAAAAAAAGCGCATGGGACAAATACCTTGCACATGTAAAGTATATTACTACTTTAAAAGAAAAATGCTCTATGGAAAAAGGCAAAGTGCTTATAAGAGCCGAATATTATCTTGGAACGGCAGTCTATAGAAATATTTGCAAGGTTAAGTCAATATGGAAGATTGATGCTGAAGGGAATATTTCCTTCGACGCAAAAGTATCAGTTACAAATAACCTTAATAATCTGCCAAGATTCGGCATTCATATTCCACTAAAACAGGACTTTGATAAAGTCAAATATTATGGATACGGACCTTTTGAGAGCTATGTAGACAAGAGACAGGCAAGCTACAAGGCAGTGTTTGAGAGCAATATCGAAGGTCAGCACTACGACTATATTATGCCTCAGGAAAATGGTTCTCATTATGGCTGTAACTGGGTGACTATATCAGGAAACAAAAAAGCATTAAAAGTGCGGTCAGAGCAGGATTTTTCCTTTAATGTCAGTGAATACACCGTTGAAGAATTATTATCCAAAAAGCACAATTACGAACTGGTAAAAAGTGACGCAGCACATTTGTATATTGATTACAAGCAGCATGGGATAGGAAGTGAATCCTGCTGTACAACGCTTTCTGATAAATATTGTTTTAATGACAGGGAGTTTGATTTCTTTTTTGAAATAAAGTTGGAGGATAACTATGAAAAAGTATGAATCTACTTGGGAGAGCCTTAGAACCTACGAGTGCCCTAAATGGTTTGCGGATGCCAAATTTGGAATATGGGCCCATTGGGGAGCTGGTTCAACGGCCATGTACGGTGATTGGTATGCCAGAAGAATGTATGAAGAAGGATCTGACCAATATTATCATCATCTAAAAAAATATGGTCATCCGTCTGTTCATGGCTATAAAGATCTTTTGGAGGATTGGAAAGCTGAGAATTTTGATCCTGATTCGCTTATGGCAAAGTACAAAAAGGCAGGTGCACGATATTTTATGGCGCTTGCTGTTCATCATGATAATTTTGACAATTGGGACTCGGATACCCATAGCTGGAATAGTTTAAATCATGGACCTCATAAGAACATAATAGCTATGTGGAAGGAAGCTGCAGAAAAGGCAGGCCTTCCGTTTGGTGTTTCTGAACATCTGGGGGCAAGTCAGTTGTGGTGGAAAAGTAATAAAGGTGCTGACAAGGTTGGACCATATGCAGGGGTACCTTATGATGGAAACGATTCAAACTATGAAGAATTGTACCAGCCCAAATATGGAGATGATGATTACTATTTTTGCTATTCCACAAATGAGAATGTTGCAAGAGATTGGAACACCAGGATAAATGAACTGGTGGCTAAATATAAGCCTAGAATGCTATATACAGATGGACCGTTCCCATATGGTGAGTTGGGGTTGGATGTAGTTGCAAAACTCTATAACATTGGCGCGACTGAGAATGGAACAGAAAGCGTCTATACTCAGAAAGATATTAGAAAGGAATACGATATTGGAGTTCTCGACGTAGAGCGAGGAGGGCTGGACAATATAGCAGATAAACCATGGCAGACAGATACCTGCCTGGGTGATTGGTTCTATGATGTGAAGGCTAGATATAAGACAGCAAGGCATGTTATTGACATGATTATTGATGCCAGTAGTAAAAATGGAAATCTACTATTATCGGTGCCACTAAGGCCAGATGGGACGATTGATACAGAGTGCGAACATATTTTAGATGATATAGGTAAATGGCTTGATATTAATGGTGAAGCTATTTATGAAACAAGGCCATGGTTACGATTCGGTGAAGGCGACACCTTAAGATTCTTTAATCCACTTGCAGAAAAACAGCTTGATTGGACGCATGAGGATTTCCATTTTACAAAAAAAGATGACAAAATTTTTGCATTTCAGATGAAACTTCCGCCTCGTAATCGAAGGAGCGTAATTACATCTTTTGCTCTTTCCAAGGCAAATCCGCTAGGAGAACAGATAGTAAAAGAAGTCAGTCTTTTAGCAGATGGAAGAAAACTTAAGTTTGAGCAAACCAAATCTGGTCTTGAGATAACAGTACCGGAGGACCTGGATGATAGTATGCCTATTGTTTATGTAATTATATAAGGGGGTAAGTATGAAGAAAAGGGGTATAGCACAAAAAATAAAGTATCTAGGTATTGGTATTACATTGTTTATCCAAACAGTGTATGGAACAGGGGCTACCGTTAATGCTGAGAATTTAGTAAGCACAGAAAGTTTGATTGAAGAAAGTGAATCCGATTCTTATTTTTCATACAACATAAAGGATGTAATCAGTTTATCAGCAGAAGAGATTTTTGGTAAAACAACATATAATTCAGAGATAAAAACTACGGTTAGTGACTGGAACTATATGATTACTAATGATTCGGTTGGGCGCGTAGATAGCGATGGTGTTGATGGCCTTAAGACTGCTTATATAATTGATGTTGGCGAAGTTGATATGACCGACGTGACTTCAATTACAGTTGAGAGAGGACTCAATACAGAAAGAGTTATCAAGGGGAAGATAGAAGCTGATTGTGAGCTTCAAAATATGGATTGTCTTACTGAAAATGATTATTTTGAAAACAACACTGATAATTTTATGGTTTATTCAGGAGGCGTTTGGGATTATGTACTTGATGGGACACTTTTAAATGAATTTCGATGTGAAGGGGTATCATCTAACTGGGAAAAAGCAGATTATATTTATGAAATAACTGATGAACTCGAAGGCATTCATGAAATATATTACAGGGTTTATGCGGTTATGAATACCTGGGCAGGTGGACTATATTCAATTACTTTTAATAAAACAAGCGAAGTAATAAATGGCAGTAATATTTCTATAACTGAAATATATAAGGATGGTGACATCCTTGAAAGTATACCAGAGAATCTAAATGTGGAGGAAGACACTATAATTTGGGATACTAATGGAATGAGCAATGCTGAAGCTGGAGATTATACTGTTATGCTGCAGGCGCTGAATTCTGATGGTGATGAAATTACTAAAGAACTGCATATCACAGTGAATTCTATGAGAGATTATACTCATCCAGGACTTTTATTTACGAAATCACAACTTGAGTCTATAGCGTCCAATTATTATCAAGGAATTGAACCATTCAAGAGTGCAGTAGATGAATTGCTTCAAAGCGCTAATGCTAATTATGAACTTCAGGGTTATGAAAAGGTAATTGAAGAGGGAAACACAATATGGTGTGATACAAAATCGGTGCAGACAGATAATCATGGCTTTAATAATGATTTCAGAAATGATTGTATGATGGCTTATAACAATGCGTTGGCATTTGGAATCACCAATGATGAAGCGTATGCTGAAAATGCGATAATGATATTGAATGCTTATTCTAAACTAAAACCAGAAATAGATGGGCATGATCATGAATTTGTTGCTGGACAGATGGCATTCAGATTATGTAATGCAGCTGAGATTTTGCGTTATTGCTATTTGGATAGTAATGGTGATCAAGTTTGGTCTGAGAATGATGTTAATAGCTTTGAAAATTGGATGCTTGTAAAATTTGTGCAGCATATAGATACCTATGGAATGGCTAATGGGGGAGCTTGCGGAATCAAGGGGATGCTTGCAATTGGTATTTTTTGTGAAAATGATACTATCTATAACTATGCAATAAATGGTTATATGAATGATGAAAATTGCGGTGTGACAGGGCTTATTAATGAATTTGGACAGAACAGAGAGTGTGGAAGGGATCAGACACATTCTCAATTGATATTAGGGCACCTTTCAGAATTCGCATGGGTAGCTTATAATCAAGACTCTGATTTGAAACTTTTTGAATATGCGAATAATAGGTTATTAAAGGGCTACGAATATATGGCAGCCTATATGCTTGGAGAAGAGGTGGAGTATGATAATTCTTTTTATAGCACAAATTATACATATTCAGCAGTAATTTCAGAAACAAATCAAGGTATGTTACTTCCGTGCTATGAATTAGTATACAACTACTATGTTGGAATAAAGGGGTGGGATAAAACTCAACTTCCATATACTTCTCAGGCGGTAGTTTTTACAAGGAATGAAGGAACGGTTTGTTATAACGGAGGGTATGACTCATATCATCTGATTGGTTATGGGACACTGACTGGTGCACAAAATAGTTGTCCTGCACAATTAACGGATGATTCATTTTCTATAACTGCTTTACCAGGAGGGCAAGTAGAAATAGTTTTTGATAGTATTCCTGAAGGCTGTGGGATAAACATATATAGAAGCAATTCTGATTTAGGAGATGTTACTGAGCCAACAGCTTATCCGGTTGCTTTTTATACTAAGGTTAATGATGAAATTGTATGTAGCGCTCGATATGTAGATAAAGGCTTGATTGCGGGAAACAATTATTTTTATAAGATGTCCGTTGTTGATGGAAATGGTAACGAATCAGGGTGCTGTGAAGCAGTATATGTTACAGCTTGCAAAGAGGCACCTGCCAATGCGCCTTCTTATGTACATACTTATGCTGTAAATGATGATATTTTCAAAATCTCATGGGATAAAGTAAGCGGTGCAGCTGGCTATGATTTGTATGTAGCTGTAAATGGTGGAGAGTATCAGAAATTAAATACAGAAAGTATCACAGACACGTATTGTTATCATTTGGGACTTATGCCTGATACTCAATATCAGTATAAGGTTATTGCAGTAAATGATTATGGTCAGTCGGATTTGTCTGAAGCAACAGGTATCAGAACTTCGTCCAATAGTGCAACAGGTACAAATATAGGCTCTATAGGTAAGCTCAGTAGAACCGTGAAGCTTTATATTAATGATGATGTTTCGATTTCATCAGATGGAAGTTATGAAGCTGGAGAAGATAATAATTGCATTAACTCTAGTAAGGTTAGCTATCTAAAGGTAGACCTATCGGATTTTGTATTGTTATCTGGAGAAGTTTTTGATGATGCAAGGTTATTCTTTTATAGATGTGGTAGTACAAGCCCGGCATCTGTGGAATACATAGAAAGTGAAAAAACTGATTACGATAATTGGAGTGAGACAAAGGCTGAAGATGGGGTAACACTTTCAAATTTTACAATCGGAAATCTTTCATATGAGATTGATGAAGGTTCTGTTCATGAGATTGATAGTTATGTAGCAAAACCAGCATCAAATAAATCCTACAATTCCAGTGATCAGAAAGGAGTCAACATTTTAAATGCTGTTACGAACGAATTTTCTAATGATAAAGTCCTGACAATGAGAGTAAACGCTATAGGGACAGGTGGAAGCAATAGTCTTTCATTTTATTCTTCAAATAGCGATTCTGATTACAGACCATTTGTAACTTTGAGTATATCAAATCCAGTACTTATAGCATATGAGAACACAGACCATGAATATGTGGAAGAAGAACAAGCAAATAATAGTACTGAAGAAAATAGTGGTGCGGGAAAAAGTGATCAGAATGATGACATAGACGATAAGAGCGGTGCAGAAAATAGTAGCCAGGATGATGGCAGTTCTTTAGAAAGTAATCAGGATGAAAACAACTCATCAGAAACAAGTAGTAATAATGATACCGCCATTGAAACGAAGGATGATATAGGTGTGCAGGACGATTCCGAAGATAGTTCAACAATGACGGCTGTTATAATTCAAAAAGTAGTTGAGTCAATACAAAGAACTGTAACAAGTATAATAAAAAAGATTTTTGGGTGGTTTAGATGAATGTTATAGATTTTAATGCAAAAGGCAAAGAACTAATACACACATGGGAGAATGTTATTAGCGCTGGAAGAGCAAGAGAAGGCCTTCGAGCAGACTTTCAACAGCAGCTTGTAATGCTATTAAAGGAATGCCATTTTTCCTATATTAGATTCCATGGGCTTTTGAGTGAGGATATGGGAATATACAGGGAAGTAGATGGTGAGCCCTATTATAATTTTCAATATGTGGATAAACTCTTTGACTTCTTGCTTGGAGTTGGGATTAGGCCCTTGATAGAGTTTGGATTTATGCCAAATGACCTCGCCAGTGGAAGTACAACTATTTTCTGGTGGAAAGGAAATGTTACTCCTCCAAAGGATTATGATAGATGGGGCGAGCTGGTAGAAAAATGTGTAAGACATTGGATATTTAGATATGGTATTGAAGAGGTACGGAGATGGTATTTTGAGATTTGGAATGAACCAAACCTTAGTTGTTTTTGGGACGGAACAAGATCAGAGTATTTTAAACTATATGAAACATCAGTTAAAAGAATAAAGGCGATAGACAGTAAGTTGAGAGTTGGAGGACCAGCTACGAGTAACTTTGTGCCAGATGATCGTTTTGACGGTGAAACGGAGGACGTATTAGCACAAGAGACGTTTAAGGTTGAAGATATTAACTCTTTAGAATGGCATGGGGTATGGATAAAGGAATTTTTGGTCTTTTGTCAGGAACATAATCTGCCTGTAGATTTTGTTTCAACACATCCTTATCCAACTGATTTTGCGCTGGATGGGCATGGAATTAGCAGTGGCAAGACTAGAAAAAAAGATTCTGTGATTGAAGATATTTCCTGGATTGGAAGAGCTGTAGATGATAGTTCATACAAGGATGCGGAGATTCATCTGACCGAGTGGAGCTCAAGCCCTACTTCACGTGATTATAGTCATGATTTTCTACCAGCAGCTGCCTATGTTATGCGAAGCCACCTTAAATGTAGAGACATGGTAAACTCGCTTTCATACTGGACATTTACTGACATATTTGAAGAAGAGGGGCCGGGACCAGCCCCTTTTCATGGTGGATTTGGCCTTATTAATCTGCAGGGAATAAAGAAACCTACGTTCAGAGCTTATGCTATGTTAAATAAGCTTGGAACAGAAGTGCTTTCTGAGGGAGAAGGCTTTTGTATTACCAAAGAGAAGAATAATATTTCTGCTGTATTTTATAATTATCCCCAAGACTATGTTGATACAATACCAATGTCCTCATATCCTGACTATTCTGTTGCACTTAAATGTCAGGAATATGTATCCTGCATAGAAATATCGAAGGTTATAGAAGGACTAAAGCCAGGGGAGCACTACGTGCTGGATACTTTGAGAAGTAGGGATATTGCAGTAACCAGATGGATTGAGATGGGTGCACCTAATGAACTGACTGAAGCTCAGGAAAGGGAACTTATAGCTGTTGGGGATGCATTTGATCAAAAAATCTATACTGTTAATTCTGAGGGGAAGCTTTTTATTGATATAAAGATGCAGTCCTGGGAGATAGCTTGTCTATATCCTATGCGTGATGATGATAAGCTTGCAGAAGAAGCATTTAAAGAGGCTCAAAAAAAAACAATAATGAAGCTTTCAAAAGTTGCTGACAGAAATAAAGATAAGATTCCATATACAACTGGCGCGGATGGAAAATATGATGATAAAGCTGACTCCGGCATTGATTTTGATGTGGATGATGGAATTAACTGGTGGACCAATGGCTTTTGGGGCGGTCTAATGTTGCTTATGCATGATATTACCAAAGAAAAGAAGTATATGGAAATAGCCAGGAACACTGAGAAAAAGCTGAATTCTATCCTTGAAGACTTCTACGGAATAAATCATGACTTGGGCTTTTTATTCATTCCAACAGCTGTAAAAAATTATAAGTACACCAAGGACCCGGCATCAAGAAAGAGGGCATTAGTCGCTGCTAATCTTCTTGCGGCAAGATTTAATCCTAATGGTAATTTTATCAGAGCATGGAATGAGCCTTCAGAAGGAACCTCAGGAAAAGCTATAATAGATTGCATGATGAATCTGGCGCTTCTTTATTGGACTTCAAAAGAAACTGGAGATCCCAGATTTAGAAATATAGCCAATAAACATGCAGATACCGTGTTAACCAATTTTTATAGAGAAGATGGTTCTGTTAGTCATATTGTAGAGTTTGATCCTGAGACAGGAGTGTATATTAAGAGCCATGCTGGACAGGGATATTCAGAAGACAGTGCCTGGTCAAGAGGACAGGGATGGGCAATTTATGGATTCTGTGTAAGCTATAAATATACTCATGAATTAAAGTATCTGGATGCAGCAAAGAAAACGGCAGATTATGTATTAGAACACATTCCAGAGGATAGGATTATTCCAATAGATTTTATGCAACCCCATGAGCCCAAATTAGAGGATTCATGCGCTGCAGCTGTAATTGCAAGTGGATTATTAGAATTATATTTTCTTGTTGGTGATAAAGGCTTAAAATACAGGAATGTCGCCGAAGAAATAGTAATGACTCTTACAGAAAAAAGAGCAGATTTTTCAGACAACAATGATTCTATCATAAAAAAATGTTCATCGATGTACCATACCAACCAGCATCATATAACAATGGTATATGCAGATTATTTTTATCTTGAAAGCCTTATGAAGTTAAATAATATTTCTGTGGATATGTGGTAATGAAAGAGGCCATTTCTCTGTGAGAGAAGTGGCCTATAATTTGACAAAATGGACTGCTAACCCCGGCCAAGGGACCATCCTGCATTCAAAAGTAGATGCTAAAAGGAGCAAAAATGTCAAAGCCTTTTTGTTCAAATTATATGCGAAATTTGGTAAAATAATATTATGTATTGCGGAAACTTTTAATAATTATTGAGGAGGTTACTTGTATGAAGGGCTTTGCAATGCTCAAAATCGGGGAAGTTGGCTGGATTGAAAAAGAACGTCCAGTCTGCGGACCAATGGACGCAATATGCCGTCCGCTGGCAATCGCTATTTGCACATCTGATGTACATACAGTCTGGGAAGGGGCTGTAGGAGACAGACACAATATGATCCTTGGTCATGAAGGATGTGCGGAAGTTGTAGAAGTCGGAAGTATGGTAAAAGACTTCAAACCTGGCGATAAGGTTCTAGTTCCTGCTATTACACCGGATTGGAACTCTCTTGAAGCACAGGCTGGCTACTCCATGCATTCAGGCGGAATGCTGGCAGGATGGAAATTTTCAAACTTCAAAGATGGTCTTGATTCAGAATTTTTCCATGTAAATGACGCAGACGGAAATCTGGCTCACATGCCTGAAAGAATGTCTCTTGAGGATGCATGTATGTTGTCTGACATGGTCCCTACAGGATTCCATGGCGTTGAACTGGCAGACATTCAATTTGGCGATACTGTTTTAGTTATTGGTATCGGCCCTGTTGGACTTATGAGCGTTGCCGGTGCTCACATGAGAGGCGCATCACGCATTATTGCAGTAGGAACTCGTCCTAAATGTGTTGAAGCAGCCAAATTCTATGGTGCTGATGAATTTATCAGCTACAAAAACGGAACTATTGAAGAACAGGTTCTGAACATGACAGACGGCAAAGGAGTAGACAGAGTCATTGTTGCAGGTGGCGGAGTGCAAACCTTTGAATCAGCAGTCAAGTCTCTTAAGGCCGGTGGAAAGATAGGAAATGTTAACTATCTTGGTAGCGGTGACTTCGTAACAATCCCTAGAGTAGAATGGGGTGTTGGCATGGGGCACAAGCAGATAGCTGGAGGTCTGATGCCTGGTGGAAGACTCCGTATGGAGAAGCTCGGAGCACTTGTTTCATCCGGTAAATTAGATGTAAGTAAATTATCAACGCATGTTTTCCATGGATGGGAGCACATTCCGGAAGCTTTACAGCTTATGAAGGATAAACCTGCTGAGCTTATCAAACCTGTTGTTATATTGGATAATCAGCCATAAGTATTTGATATTACCAGGGCGGTCGATATATGACCGCCCTGATTTGTGCGAGGAGATTTTTGGGGTGAAAATAGTCATAATTTCTGGTTTTTTAGGCGCTGGTAAAACCACTTTTATCAAAAGTCTTATAAATAATACCGGCATCCATCCAGTGATTTTGGAAAATGAATATGGGGAAAATAACCTTGATTCTCTGGATATACAGCAGAATGCAAAGGACAAAAGAGAAGTGAAAATACTGGAGTTTATGGAGGGGTGTGTCTGCTGTTCAATGAAAGACAGCTTTGTAAATTCTGTTTTTACAATCTATTCCTCTTTAAACCCGGAATATTTGATAATTGAGCCTACTGGCGTTGGGATGCTGGGAAATATTATTGAAAGTCTTAAGCCGCTCTTAAATAGTGAAATTTCGCTGTTAAAACCGGTTGTAGTTGTTTCGCCGGAGAGTTTTTATACAAATATGAAAAAGTGGCCAGAGTTATATGAGAACCAAATAAGATATGCCCAGAGAGTTGTTTTTTCCAAGTGTGAACATTTATCAGCAGAGGATTTTGACAGAATTGAGAAAGAAATTAGAAAAATAAATCCAGCAGCTGAGGTGGCTGGTACTCATTATAAAAACATGGATAAAGACTGGTGGAAGCAGTTGATAAACATGGAGTCTGAAGTATCTGATATGGGAAATATTTCTAATGATTCAGACAGAGAAAAGGGAACAGGCTTTCAGCAGATTAGCATAAATAAAGCAGGATTTCATAATATATCCCAGTTAATCCAATTTCTGGAGGATTGTGTGAGAGCAGAATTTGGAAATGTGGTCAGAGCAAAGGGAACTCTGTGGGTGGATACTGACTTTGTTAGGTTTGATCTGGCAGATAATATATATGCCATAACAGGAAACGAAGCAGACAGCTGCCAATGTGTAATCACAGGCGAAAACCTTGATGAAAAAAGGCTTAGGGCAAGGCTGATGCCGGAAAACCGCAGGACAATTGCGAAATTATAGCAGATATTAATCATCTTTCACAGGGAGGATGGCATCAGTATGATATCTTGTTGGCTGCAAGAGGATATGGATGGAGATGCATGCTTGACTGGGC
>JAZRKG010000001.1:0-6688 GCA_045646185.1 Butyrivibrio sp. | reverse complement strand
GGTGCTATAGAAAATGATCTTCTTGAGATTGTTCAGAAATACAACAGGCAGCAGTATCAGGAAGTTATTGAACAGCGCGCAAGTTGGCCTGTTCTTTATCATCTTTCTGAGCAACGTGGAAATATCGTTGAATGGATACCTATGGAAGGCACAGAAAAGGTGTTGGAAGTAGGCTCTGGTTGTGGTGCAATCACAGGCACTTTATCTGCAAAAGCAGGCAGTGTTACCTGTGTTGACCTTTCCAAGAGACGTAGCGAAATCAATGCATGGCGCAATAAAGACTGCGACAACGTAACAATCCATGTCGGAAATTTTCGTGACATTGAGCCGGATCTTGATACAGACTTTAATTTTATTTTTCTTATTGGTGTATTTGAGTATGGCCAGGGCTATATTGGAACAGAGCACCCTTATGAGAACTTTTTGATGATGCTGAAAAAGCATCTTGCCCCTGGTGGAAGAATAGTAATTGCCATAGAAAATCGTACAGGACTTAAGTATTTTGCTGGTTGTGCTGAGGATCATATTGGTTCTTATTTTTCAGGAATCGAAGGATATTCAGAGGATAGCGTAGCCAGGACTTTTACCAGAAATGGGCTTATAAGGATATTCAGAAGATGCGGAATGACAGATTATCATTTCTATTATCCATATCCTGATTATAAGCTCATGTCCATGCTTCATTCAGATCAGTATATGCCAAAGCAGGGCGAGCTCTATGATAATGTCCGCAATTATGACAGGGACAGACTGGTTCTGTTCAATGAAAAGCAGGCTTATGATGGACTTGTTCAGGATGGAATGTATCCTGAATTTGCCAATTCGTTTGAAGTTATACTGGGACCTGGTTTCCCAACAATTTATTCAAAGTATTCTAATGACAGAGCTGATGAATACAAAATCAGAACTGACATTGAGATAGACCAGATGGGCCGCAAGATTATCAGAAAACATCCTCTTACAGCAGCCGCTATTGAGCATGTAAGAAATATGCGTAGTGCCTATGAAGGCCTGCAGGAGCGTTTCAGAGGCGGAGATCTGGAGATAAATGACTGTCAACTTGATGAGAGAGATGATAGTGCCATTTTCTCTTTTGTAAATGGAATTCCTCTTTCAACGATGTTTGATATATGCGTTGCAAAAGATGACAAAGAAGGATTCCGCACGTTATTTAATGAGTATTATCGCAGGATTGGATATAACGAAAAGTATCCTGTGGCTGACTATGACCTTATTTTCTCAAATATTATAGTTAATGGTCCTATTTGGACTATAATAGATTATGAGTGGACTTATGGAAAATGCATATCAGCAAAGGAATTGGCTTTTAGAGCGTTGTATTGCTATTCTCTTGAGGATAGCAAGAGGCTGAGCCTTGGTATAGATGATCTGTATACTTTCCTTGGCGTTGATGAAGAGGAGCAGAAGTCACTTATTGAAGAAGAAAATGAATTCCAGAAATATGTGACTGGCAACCGCAAGTCCATGGTTGAAATCTGGAAGTCTATTGGCAGAGCAGCCAAGATTCCTAGAGAACTCAGTGTTTCAGACAGAGGAGCTCAGGGAACTGACCTTATACAGATTTATATTGATAACGGAACTGGTTTTTCAGAAGAAGACTCATTTTTCCCTGAAGAGACCTATGATGAGCATCAGTGCGTAAAGCTGGATGTTGAAGTGGACTCAGATGCTAAGTGCGTCAGAATTGATCCGGCATTTAACAGATGTATCGTTACCTTCAGGAATATTTTGTGGAATGGCGTGTCCATTGAGAGTGAGGAGATAGGCGTTACTATTTCTCATAATGGTAAGTGGGCATCTGATGATACAGTGATTTTTGATACGGTTGACCCTAATATTGAGTTTGGTCTTCCAGAGACTGAGGATGGAGGCAAAAAGAAGAATCATCTGGTTGTTAAGATGATAATGACTATGATTCCTGAGGAAATTGCTCATTCCATGGTAAATGCTCTTGAGGAAAAAGAGATAGTTGAAGAAGAACCTGTAAAGTCCAGCGTAAAAGACAAAGTAAAGAGCAAACTGAAAAGCGGTTTTAAATCTATAAATGTTAAACTTCCAAAGAAGAAAAACTCAGATTATGATGACGATTATGCTGATGATGAGTATTTTCACAAGAGAGTTGATGAGGAAGTAGATATAGAGGATTTGGACGAATAATTTTTTGCAAAAAAGATATTGTATGGAATATAGGTTTGTATCTAAAAAACAAAAAGTGAGAATGGGGATATGCTGAAGGAAGTAGCGAAGGGAATACTTGTTAAGAAACAGAGAACTTCATACAAGAGACAGCTGAAAAAGAAGAGTAATCCTTACGATAAGTGGGCCAAGGCTCAGGAAAAAAAGGCGTCAAAGGATTCCTACGAGGATGCTGACATTACAGTTCTTGAGACAGAAGTAGTTCACTATGCCGATGTTTGGAAACGAGATACTTCTGCGCCAATGGCAAATAAGATACTTATCTTTGTAAGTCCAAAGGGTGAGTTGACCCCGGCTGCTGAAAATGAATTCAAACGTTTTTTCATGCAAAATCAGGATATAAACGTTGCTTATGCAGATGAGGATCAGGTGGATGAAAAAGGGCATTTTGTAAAGCCTTATTTTAAGCCTGACTGGTCTCCGGATTCCTATTTAAATGCTTTTTATATTGGCAGCGTTTTTGCCTGCAGAGAGAGAACCTTTGCAGATGCTGCTTCTGATTATGACAATGCAGTAAAGATGCTTGGTGGAACTAACGTACAGAAAAATTCCCCGGAAGCAATGGGATTTGAAGCAAGTCTTCTTTCTGCAGATGTATTATTCTGTATGCTTGCCATACATGAGCATGCCTTTGCAAGACGTACGGGCATAAGATTTCCTATAGGACATATTGAAAAAGTTCTTTTCCATAGAAATGAAGATCAGGAAGTATTCTATGGAAGACCTTTCCATAATTCAAAGCATATGCTTCTAAGACCAGCATATGTCAGTATAGTGATTCCGTCAAAAGATCATCCTGAACTTGTGGAGCAGTGTGTGAATTCAATCATGAAGACCACAAATGATCAGGGACTTAAATTTGAAATAATCATCATAGATAACGGAAGTTCTGCTTTTAACAGGGTAAAATACGGTTCTTATATAAATTCTGTGCCACATACAAACGGACTTACCGGTATTAAGTACAATTACCATGCGGAAGAGTTTAATTTTTCCCATATGTGCAATAAGGGCGCAAGAGAAGCCAAGGGAGATTATCTGCTGTTCTTAAATGATGATGTTGAGGCTATCAAGGAAGGCTGGCTTCGTGAGCTGGTGGCTCAGGCACAGCTAAAACACGTGGGAGCAGTAGGAGCAAAGCTTTTGTATCCGGAGAGTGATCTCATACAGCACTGCGGAATTACTAATGTGAGACGAGGCCCTGTTCATAAGCTTGCACGTATGCATGATAAGAGAGCACATTATCACGGATTTAATCGTGGTGTTCATAATATGCTTGGAGTAACAGGCGCATGTCTTATGCTTTCAAGACAGAAGTTTGTTGAGGTGGGTGGCTTCCCTGAGGAGCTTGCTGTTGCCTTTAATGACGTGGATATATGTTACTCGATTTTTGAAAAGGGATATTACAATGTATGTTGTAATCATATAGCTCTTTTCCATCATGAGTCACTTAGCCGTGGCATAGATACAATGGATGCCCGCAAAATGGAGCGTCTAAAAAATGAGTATGAGATTCTTATGCGCAGGCATAAGGCTCTATATAACTGGGATCCGTACTACTCACAGTATCTGATTCAGGATGAGACTGTAAGTGCGGTTATGACCAAGGAAGACTATACTCCTGATGAGGATCTTCCATATCAGAGAGTTACAGTTCACGAAAATGGATATCCTGCAAGAGAAGATGCTGTTCTGAGGCTTGGCGTTGAATATGCTGAGACTATGGAGAACTGGTTGTATGATGTAAAAGATGGCGATGCAGAAGATGGCTACTTTTTTAAGGGATATGGTTTTGTAATTGGCTCTGACAATGCCTTTTTTGACAGAAAGCTGGTACTCAGGCAGGTTGAAAAGGGAGAGAGCGGCGCACAGACTGTGGATGACAAGGTCTATAGCTTTGGCGTATATACCTGGTACAGGCCTGATATCAAGGCCAGATTGTCAGACCAGATAAATGTTGACCTGACAGGCTATAAAGCAAGGCTTAAGAGAAATGCTGTGCCAAAGGGTTATTATCAGATTGGCATGGTGGCAATCGATAAGACCTCCAAGCTAAAGCTTATAAACTGGGTGCCAAATATAATAAATATAAGGTTTTAAGGAAGTTCTGATGTCAGATAATAGTAATGAATTTGATTATAAAAGTGCATACGAGAGAGAAAAGCTAAAGAGTGCTGAACTGGCTGAGCGAGTAGCTGAACTTGAAGATAAAAATCAGGAGGTTCAGTTCAAGCTTGACAGGATTAAGAACAATCCTATCTGGAAGGCATCTACACCAGCAAGAAATGCTATGCATTTCGTTATTAGACAGAAGGACAGACTGAAAAACTGTGGTTCAGTATCAGGCGTTATTGCAAAAATCAAGTATAAACAGATTGAGAAAAAGGCAATGACTCATTATGGTACTGAAAGCTTTCCTTCAGATGAGGAGAGAGCCAGGCAGAGCCTTACTGTTTTTGAATATGCACCACTTATCAGTATTCTGGTACCTCTTTATAATACTCCGGAAAAGTTCCTTAGGGACATGATTGAGTCTGTTATGTATCAGACCTATGGCAACTGGCAGTTGTGCCTTGCGGATGGTTCTGACGCAGAGCATGCTTATGTAGAGACTATTGTAAAAGAGTACGTTGAAAAGGCTTCAAAGATAAGCATAAGCGGAGAACACAAGATTACTTATGCCCGTCTTGAGAAAAATACCGGTATTTCCGGAAATACCAATGAATGTTTAAAACTTGCAGAGGGTGAATATATAGGTCTTTTGGATCATGATGATATTCTTCATCCGGAAGTTTTGTTCCATTATGTTACAGCCATAAATGAGAAAAAGGCTGATTATATCTACTGTGATGAGGCAACCTTCTCAGGAGATAGCATTGATCATATGATTACAATGCATTTTAAGCCTGATTATGCTATTGATAATCTGAGAGCTAATAACTATATCTGCCATTTCAGTGTGTTTAAGAGACAGCTCCTTGATGGTACAGAGCTTTTCAGATCAAGGTTTGATGGCAGTCAGGATCACGATATGATCTTGAGACTAACAGACAGGGCTGAGCAAATAGTTCATGTCCCAATGCTTTTATATTACTGGAGATCTCATGCAGGCTCAGTTGCTTCAGGAATTGAAGCCAAGACCTATGCCATAGATGCTGCAAAAGGCGCAGTGGCAGACCATTTAAAACGTCATGGCTATGAACATTTCAAGATTACAAGTACCAGAGCTTTTGAGACTATATTTAAAATAACATACGAAATCGAAGGAATCCCTAAGATTTCAATTGTTATTCCAAGCTGTGAGCATGTTGAGGATTTGCAACGATGCATATCTTCAATATATGAGAAATCCACTTATGATAATTATGAGATTATCGTTGTGGAAAATGGCAGTGATTCACAGGAGACAAAGAGCTATTACGAGCAGCTTCAGAGTGGTCCTATGAAAGATGTGGTAAAGGTTGTAGATTACTACGAAAATGCAGCTCATCTTGATGAAAATGGTAAGAGACTTCCATTTAACTTCTCTAAGGTTGTTAATTATGGAGTTAGTAAGGCTACCGGTGATTACATTCTTCTTTTGAATAATGATACACAGGTTATTACTGTCAACTGGATCGAAGAGCTTTTAATGTATGCCCAGAGGCAGGATGTAGGAGCAGTTGGAGCCAAGCTCTATTTTCCAAATCGTAAGATACAGCATGCGGGAGTAGTACTAAGACTTGGTGCACATCGTACAGCTGGTCATTCACATTATGGACAGGAAGGCATGAACCTTGGATATATGGGCAGACTTTGCTATGCGCAGAATATGTCTGCGGTCACAGGCGCATGTATGCTTGTTTCCAAGGCTAAGTGGGATGAAGTAGGCGGCTTTGATGAGTCTTTTGAGATATCCCTTAATGATGTTGATTTTTGCTTAAAGCTTAGAGATAAAGGTTACTTAAATGTATTTACTCCATTTGCAGAGCTTTATCATTATGAATCTCTATCAAGAGGACTTGATGATGAAGGTGAGAAGCTTGAGAGATACAATGCAGAATCTGAACACTTTAAACTTAAGTGGAAAGAAGTCCTGGATAAGGGTGACCCATATTACAACCCTAATTTCTCTTTAGATAGAAGTGATTTTTCCTTAAATGTTGAGGGCTACAGTAGTCTGAGAAATCAGTAAAGCTGTGAGTGATGACAGCTATTGATTTTCGGAAACATATGTTATTTTAGCTAAAAGCTGATTTTTTAGGCATTTTTAGCTTGAAAATAAATTATAGTAATGGTTAACTTTAAAGAGAGGTTAAACCAAGGAGGAATAGGATATGAGTATTGCACAGGAGCAGTTAGAGTACTGGTTAAATGATTCTTACTTTGATGATGCTACAAAGCAGGAGCTTTTAGCTATTCGCAACAACGAAGCAGAGGTTGAGGATCGTTTTTACAAGGAACTTGAATTTGGTACAGGTGGTCTTCGTGG